>NZ_CP026118.1:1195000-1522780 GCF_004101865.1 Halobacillus litoralis | reverse complement strand
AGTAAATTGGCGAAAAAGAGTAAGCGAGTAGTCTTTTTTTATGTTCGTCCTTATAAACGAATGAAGTTCCAAGACCATCAATCTGTGAAACAATTGAAAAACCAAGGGGTCATTGTCAATGTGTTATCAGAAGAGCAATTGACGCAACAAGAATTCGAGGTGAACACATAATGCTTGAACGACACTCGCTCTATAAGCTTACCCTCTATATCATAGGGTTTCTATTGTTTTGTGAATGGCTCAGACCAATGGATTCCATTTCGCACACCAATGATGTCAAAGTCTTCTTCGTCTACGCCACTTTTTGTTTTTTTGTTTCATTTTTGCAAATCCAGTGGTGGCTTTCCATTCCGTTGAAGGGCTTGGGGATGGCCTTCATTATTGATGGATTGTATATAGCAGAGAGGATTTTTTCTCGCGACTGGTTTTCAGTCATTTATGAGCAAATCGTTTTCAACATCCAAATGATTCAGGGGCAGGAATGGTGGCAGATGACGCCAATGTTCCGCAGCTTATTATTCTTAATTTTATTATGGTTGATGAGTTATCTGCTCTATTACTGGTTCGTTGTAGCAAGAAGGATGTTCATCTTCGTGCTGCTCACACTCGTTTTTGTGACTGTGACAGATACTTTCACTGTCTACGATGGGAAGTGGGCGATTGTCCGGACGTTCGTTCTGGGGATGATCGCTCTCGGGTTATCCAGCTTTGCGAAAGAGATGGAGAAGGAGTCTATTTCTTTCAGAGGCCTTCACAAAGCGCAAGTGTGGGCTCTGCCGTTGTTAGCAATCATTCTCTTCTCATCGGCAGCTGCTTACGCTTCTCCTAAACTAGCACCACAGTGGCCGGACCCTGTTCCATACTTAGAAAGTGCGACAGGGGGATCTGGCCCCGGCGGGAGCGGGCACACACAGAAAGTCGGCTATGGCGAAAATGACAGCCGTTTAGGAGGTTCCTTCGTGCAGGATGACACCCGTGTTTTCCGTGCGACTGCGGATGGAGATCGTTACTGGAGAATCGAGTCGAAAGATACCTATACAGGAAAAGGATGGGAAGATACGTTAGAAGAACCAGTAGCCTCCATGGACCCAGATAATATAACCTATGAAACTTTTACTGATGAAGTAGAAGTGGAAGAGCAGAGGGCAATGATCCAAATGACAAATAATGCGTCCTTCCGCAAGCTTGTCTATCCTTACGGGTTGAGCTCCCTATTAGAATATCCTGCAAATTATGAATTGCGGGTGCATGAAAATACAGGGGAAATGGACACAATCAAAGGAGACTCGCCGGCGAAGGTCAACACGTATGTCTTGAATTATGACTTCCCTTCCTTTGAATACGATCAGTTACGGGAAGCAGATGCAGAAGATCCGGCAGAAATTCGTGAAAAGTATCTTCAGCTGCCAGATGATTTACCGAACCGCGTACGTAACCTGGCGAGTCAAATCGTCGAGGAAGAGGATAATCGTTACGATCGTGCGAAAGCAGTCGAATCCTACTTTTCTTCAAATGGCTTCGAGTATTCGACCACCGATGTCCCGGTACCTGAGGAAAATGAGGATTATGTAGATCAATTTTTATTCGATTCCCAGATTGGTTATTGTGACAACTTTTCTACTTCGATGGTCGTTCTGTTAAGGTCTGAAGGAATTCCGGCCAGGTGGGTAAAAGGGTTCACTAGCGGAGAAAGAATTGATGCTCAGGAAAATCCTTATTCTGACGAGGTTCAAAATGTCTATGAAGTGACTAGTGGAAATGCCCACTCATGGGTGGAAGTTTATTTCCCTGAAGTTGGCTGGGTCCCATTTGAACCGACGAAAGGATTTACCAATAACGCTGATTTCTATTCAGATATAGACTCTGAGGCCGGAGAAGATGCGAATGCAACTCCGGAAGAGGAAAATACACCTGAAGACAACTTGGGTAACCCTCAACAGCAAATGGAAGAAGAACAGGAGTCAGGAGATGCAGGTGTCGGAGGTTCTTCCGACAAGAGCTATACGTGGCTATGGATTACACTTACTGCAATCTTAGTGACCGCTGTCCTCCTTTATATCACCCGTTTCCGCTGGATGTCGGCATTGCTCATCCGCCGTTACCGAAAAAATAAGGATGAAGATACGTATGAAAAAGCGTACCAATATTTATTGAAACTGCTTGCCCATAAAGGGCTGAAGCGTAAGCCAGAGCAAACCCTCAGGGATTATGCAGGAACGGTCGATCGACATTTCCAGACAAATGAGATGCGCCGCCTGACGAATCATTATGAGCGTCTTGTATATCGGAATGAATCACAAAGCAGTCAATGGCCGAAAGTCACTGAATTATGGGAAAATTTAATTAAAAAAGCATTGTCTTGATTCCTTTAGATACGGTTGATAGAATGAATGGAAATTATCAGATACATTCTTCCTTCGTATATCCTCGAGAATAAGGCTCGAGAGTCTCTACCGGGGCACCGTAAACGCCCTGACTATGAAGGTGGGAATCACGTGACATGTGTGTACATGGATGGATTTCTGCCTTCGTCGTTTGTTTTATTGAAACGCAAGGCAGGAATCCATTTTTAAATTTAATTAATGGATCAGATTCTTGCAACTAACGGACAGCATTCTATAAGAATTGATTTCGAGATTTAGGGAGGAATCTAGGGGCGTCGGGGAAGGCTTCGCTTTCCTGCGGGGGAACTGGCAAGCCTCCTCGGTCGTTGCCACTCCCTGTGGGGTCTCGCCTAGCTCCTTCTCCCGCGGGAGTCTCTTCCTTCCCCGGTGCCCCTTTCATATGCGTTTCTCGAAATCACTTGAGGGAGAAGCTGCCCTTTATTGGGTGAATAAATCATATTTACCGAACCAGATTCCTATTTACGTAGGGAGTTTCGAGCATCTTTCTGTCGAATGGTGGCTGGGAAAACGGTGAGACTCCTGTGGGATGAACATGATCGGTGAGATCCCGGAAGGCGAAGCCTGAGGAAGCTCACCCCATGCCCACGGAAAGCGATCCGTTTTCCCAGCCACCATCTCCGCATACAAAATCTTCGAAACTGAGTTTCCCAATAGGGGCATTGGTGGAGTGTAAAACAACAGTAAGGATTGACTAAGAGTTAATGAAAGAGATGCTATAGAAAAGAAGAAGAGAGAAGGAGTGGAAGAGTATGGAACAAGTACAAGGTATGATTCTCGTCCTTGATTTTGGTAGTCAATACAATCAGTTGATCACAAGAAGGATCCGGGAGTTCGGAGTGTATAGTGAACTCCGCTCTCACAAAATCAGTGTCGAAGAGATCAAAGAGCTAAACCCCAGCGGCATCATTTTGTCAGGGGGACCGAACAGTGTGTATGGTGAGAAGAGTTTCCGCTGTGATGAAGATCTATTCGAATTAGGGATTCCGGTGCTTGGTATTTGTTATGGAATGCAGCTCATGACTCATCATTTTGGCGGAAAAGTAGAACGTGCCAATGAGCGGGAGTATGGAAAAGCGGATATTCAGGTAGCAAAAGACCCGGTGATCTTTCGAAAGACACCACGTGAACAACCTGTATGGATGAGCCACAGTGATAAAGTGATTGAGGCACCGGCAGGCTTTCAAGTGGATGCTACAAGCTCGTCCTGCCCTGTCGCTGCTATGAGTGATACCGTTAAGCAAATGTACGGTGTCCAGTTCCATCCAGAAGTCCGTCATTCCGAGTATGGAAATGATATTTTGCGGAGTTTCGTTTTTGAAGTCTGTGAAGCGACAGATGATTGGACGATGGAACATGTTGTTGAAATGGAAGTAGAAAAAATCCGCGAGCAAGTCGGCGATCGTAAAGTTTTGTGTGCGCTGAGTGGAGGGGTCGATTCCTCTGTAGTCGCAGCTTTGATCCATCGTGCTATCGGAGATCAACTGACATGTATTTTTGTCGATCACGGTTTATTACGTAAAAATGAAGCGGATGATGTCATGCGTACACTTGGGGATGGTTTCAACATGAACATCCTTAAAATTGATGCAAAGGATCGCTTCATGAGCAAGCTTGAAGGTGTATCCGACCCTGAGAAGAAACGTAAAATCATCGGAAATGAGTTCATTTATGTATTTGATGATGAAGCAGAGAAGCTGAAGGATATCGATTTCCTTGCTCAAGGGACTCTTTATACAGATATCATTGAAAGTGGTACAGAAACAGCACAAACGATCAAATCACACCATAATGTTGGCGGACTGCCTGAAGATATGGAGTTTGATCTGATTGAGCCATTGAACACATTGTTCAAAGATGAAGTGCGTGCACTAGGGCTTGAACTCGGAGTACCTGAGCATATCGTGTGGCGTCAGCCATTCCCTGGCCCTGGGCTGGCGATACGTATTTTAGGAGCAATCACCGAAGAGAAGTTGGAAATTGTCCGCGAATCGGATGCTGTCCTTCGTGATGAAATCAAAAATGCCGGGTTGGACCGGGACATTTGGCAATACTTCACAGTGCTTCCTGATATTCGTTCAGTCGGTGTCATGGGGGACGAGCGTACCTATGATTACACGATCGGTATTCGCGCAGTGACATCCATTGATGGGATGACTTCGGACTGGGCACGTATTCCATGGGAAGTCTTAGAAAAAATTTCTACTAGAATCGTCAATGAGGTCGATCATATCAACCGCGTCGTCTATGATGTGACGAGTAAGCCGCCAGCAACGATCGAGTGGGAATAAGCGAACGAAAAGACTCCCTCGTTAATTAATGTTCGGTTTCAGGGTTGACGGTTGCTGTCGAACCTTGTAAGATGAAATCAATTAAGAGAAATTGAATAGGTAACACCGTCGTATAATTTTGGGGATATGGCCCATGAGTTTCTACCAGACTTCCGTAAATCAGTCTGACTACGTTGGTGAATAGGCGAAGGGTAGTGCTTTTTTCAGTAACTTCCTCGCCCGTTTCCTTCGTATAGATGTAGACACTCTTGGGGTTATCCAGGAGTGTCTTTTTTTGTGGACAACAGGTAAACAAAAAAGAAAAAGTACCTGGGACAAAAAGTAAGTCGGCATTTAATAGAGAGAGGTAAAAGGGGAGGAAACAGCATGAGTAAATATTTTAAATTCAAGGAATTCGGGACAACTTATCGAAGAGAGTTCATGGCTGGTTTAACTACGTTTTTAGCTATGGCGTATATTCTGTTCGTCAACCCGTCTACTTTGGCGCTTGATGGAATTGAGCAGCTTCCTGAAGGTGTTACAAGGATCGATAAAGGGGCAGTGTTCACTGCAACAGCCATCGCTGCGGCGGTGGGTACGTTGATAATGGGCTTGTATGCGAAGTACCCGATCGCTTTGGCACCTGGTATGGGGCTGAACGCATTCTTCGCTTACACGGTTATTTTGGGGTATGGTATTCCATGGGAAACGGCGCTCGCTGGTGTTTTGGCATCTGGACTTATTTTTATCGTATTAACTTTAACAGGCTTGCGCCAACTGATCATCGATGCCATCCCGGGGAACTTGAAACTGGCGGTGGGAGCCGGAATCGGTTTGTTCATCGCCTTCATCGGCTTCCAAAATGCAGGCATCGTTCAAAACAGTGATGCAACACTCGTGCAATTGGGTGACTTGACAGCTGGACCAACATTGCTTGCGATTTTTGGAATCATTGTCAGTATCGTCTTGATGGCGCTAGGGTTGAGAGGCGGTATTTTCTATGGCATGGTATTGACGGCGATTGCTGGAATGGTGACAGGGTTGATAGCCCCGCCTATGGGCCTCAATGATGTAGTCGGTTCTGCGCCAAGCGTTGCTCCGACATTTGGAGCAGCCCTTACTCATTTTGGTGATATTTTCACGATTGAAATGCTGGTTGTTATTCTGACATTTTTATTCGTCGACTTCTTCGATACGGCAGGGACCCTTGTAGCGGTTGCAACACAAGCGGGATTCATGAAAGACAACAAACTGCCACGTGCGAACCGTGCTTTGTTCTCGGACTCTGCGGCAACGGTTGTCGGTGCAATTGCCGGGACTTCAACGACGACGAGTTACATT
This sequence comes from Halobacillus litoralis, assembly GCF_004101865.1. NCBI lineage: Bacteria > Bacillati > Bacillota > Bacilli > Caryophanales > Bacillaceae > Halobacillus > Halobacillus litoralis. The sequence goes on along the minus strand of NZ_CP026118.1, from coordinate 1,516,767 downwards.
GAATCGACAGCTGGTGTAGGAGCAGGTGGTCGAACTGGTTTTGCATCGGTGGTTACAGCTGGATTCTTCATATTGGCGCTCTTTTTCTCGCCTTTGTTGTCTGTAGTAACAGCGGAAGTTACCGCTCCTGCGTTGATCATTGTCGGTGTCTTGATGGCCTCGACTTTGAAGAATATCGACTGGGACCAGTTTGAAATCGGTGTCCCTGCGTTTTTCACAGTGGCCGCGATGCCGCTCACATACAGCATTGCCACAGGTATTGCCATCGGGTTTATTTTCTATCCGATTACAATGCTTTTGAAAGGGCGAAAAGCAGAAATCCATCCGATCATGTATGTACTATTTATCATCTTCATTTTGTATTTCATATTTTTGGCATAGGAATCGGTCGGTTCCAACGGGGATTCCTGTGACACACAAGATAGAGAGATAGCAAGGGGAACTTGCCGTTACGTTCTATCTCGTTCGAATCGGCAAACCTTTAACAAAACAAAGCCGGCAGTCGTTAAGTGGCTGCCGGTTTTATTCATCTTCCAGATGACGGATCGTAATGGGGCGTTGGCGGGTCGAATCTGAAATGTAACGATGCAATTGAATAATGAGAAGGCCGTGCTTATAGGTCGCTTCCACTTTATCGTGTATGACCGGGAAAGGGAGGTCAATACTGCGTTCAAAAGTTCCATCAGCAATTTCTGATTTTATCTGGTGACCGCCACGTTGATTGATTTCAATTTTCCCGCGCAGGGTCAAGGTGGAATGGTCGACGAGCACATCGACGTTCTTAGGATGATTCATGCCTGGGATGTTGACAAAGCAAAGAAGTTCGTTGTCATACTGATAAAGGTTGACGGCAGGGATGGACGGTTTCATCATCCCTTCGAAGTCCCCCCAAAATTCCTGGCCGAAGAAGCGGTCGAGATTTGTTTTCCAATCTTTGAACTGGTCCATTTCATCAACCTCCATAAATTGTCACTAATTGCGATGAAAACATATTGTGTATGTCTCTTCTCATGGTTTATAGTGTATGCAAGAATATCGACTAGGTGAATGTCTCGGGTCTATATTTGCATCTCTTTTAGGAGGCTACATCCATGTTTGAGAACCCATTAATGCTTATTGTGATTATTTTAGCCGTCAACATCGTTTATGTCTCATTTTTTACTTTGCGGATGATTTTTACATTGAAAGGGCAGCGTTATTTTGCAGCTTTCATCAGTATGTTTGAGATCGTCACCTACATTTACGGTCTCGGACTAGTGCTGGACCGTTTGGATCAAATCGAGAATGTCATTGCGTACGCGGTCGGGTACGGACTCGGCGTGATCGTGGGGATGAAGATTGAAGAGAAGCTCGCACTCGGGTATATTACAGTTAACGTGATATCTTCAGACCCAGATATCGAATTCACCCGCCGGCTGCGGGAAAAAGGATATGGTGTGACGAGCTGGTATGCTTATGGGATGGAGGGCGACCGTTTGGCGATGCAAATTTTGACACCGAGGAAGTATGAACTAGCTTTGTATGAAACCATTCGCCACATCGATCCGAAAGCGTTCATCGTAGCTTACGAACCGAAACAGATCCACGGGGGATTCTGGGCGAAATCTGTGAAGAGAGGAAAGATTCGCGATGCCCAAAAAGAACAGCAAGAACAGCAAGAAGCGCTTTGAAGTCGGTGAAAAAGAATCAATCGATCAATGCCTTGATCGGATGAAGAAAGAAGGCTACATGCCGATTCGTCGTGCTGAAGAGCCGATTTTCCGGGAAGAAACACGGAATGGGGAAAAAGTGATGGAGCCTGTAGGGAAAACGATCGTATTTCATGCAGTTAAGCAATAAAACCGAACATTTTTTATTTTCATTTTTATTATCGTTCGTTATTGACGTTGACATCCACAAGTTTCTCTTGATATGATAAAAGCAGAATTGAATAGACGACCTCATATAAGACGGGGATATGGCCCGTACGTCTCTACCTGGGAACCGTAAATTTCCGGACTATGAGGGGAGCTTTCTATTACCGGACATACGTATGCCTGTTCGACTCCTCTCATGCTTGAGGTGTCGAGCAGGTTTTTTTATGTTTGAAAGAAGATTGGGAGGGATTGCATGGCTGAAGTTGGCGTAATCATGGGGAGTATTTCAGATTGGGAGACGATGCAGGAAGCATGTGCAGTATTGGATGAGCTCTCCATCGATTATGAAAAAGAGGTTATATCCGCTCACCGTACTCCTGAGGATATGTTCACATATGCGGCTGAGGCACGGGAGAGAGGGGTGAAAGTCATCATTGCCGGAGCAGGTGGGGCAGCTCACCTGCCAGGAATGGTCGCTTCGAAAACAACCTTACCGGTGATCGGCGTTCCTGTAGAATCGAAGGCGCTGCAAGGACTTGATTCATTACTCTCGATTGTTCAAATGCCAGGGGGTGTCCCTGTTGCTACGGTAGCAATCGGTCGGTCTGGAGCAAAGAACGCTGGTTTGTTAGCAGCCGAAATGATCGGTGCGTTTGATGAAAATGTAGCTGGTAGATTGACAGATTATCGAAAGACGATGGTGGATAAAGTAGAAGGGATGAGGAGGGATTTGCGTGGATTATAAAGTCATTCGGCCAGGACAGACGATCGGCATCCTCGGAGGCGGTCAGTTAGGAAAAATGATGGCTGTTGCTGCAAGGCAGATGGGGTATCGGATCGCAGTTCTGGATCCATCTGAAGATTGTCCATGCGCTCCTCTTGCTGATGAACAGATTGTCGCAGCTTATGATGATGTCGATGCGGCTCAGCGATTAAGTGATGTTAGTGACGTTATTACTTACGAGTTTGAAAATGTCGACCTTTCTGTTGCTCGATTGTTTGAAACTGAAGCGAAGCTGCCTCAAGGAGCTTATGCACTTGAGGTGACGCAAAATCGTGAGAAAGAAAAACAAGTAGCTGTCGATGCTGGGCTGTCCGTGCCAGTTTATCGTATTGTTCAAACTTACGATCAATTGACGGATGCACTTGAAACAATAGAGTTTCCGGCAGTAATTAAGACGATCAGTGGCGGTTATGATGGGAAAGGGCAGTTGAAGATAGAACAACAGGAGCAGCTTGATGAAGCCCGGGCGTTCATCAAAGAAGGCGGCACTTATATCGTGGAAGAATGGTTGAGCTTCGATTTGGAAATATCTCAAGTATTCACGAGAGGACAGGACGGACAAATCACCGCCTTCCCAACAGCAGAAAATATTCATAAAAATCACATTTTGCATGAGACGAGGGTACCGGCAAATGTTTCTGAAAGCGTGGTCGCAAAAGCTGAAAAGGCAGTCGATATGCTTGCTGAACATATCGGGGTAATCGGGACGTTTGCAGTAGAAATGTTCGTCAAAGATGAAGAGGTCTACATTAATGAAATGGCACCGAGACCACATAACTCTGGGCATTATACAATTGAAGCGTGTAATATATCGCAGTTCGAACAGCATATCCGTGCCATCTGCGGACTTTCACTTCTCCCTGTTCATACTGTAGGAGCGGCAGTCATGGTGAACGTGCTTGGTAAACATCGCGAAATTTTGATCGACAAAATAGAGCAGTATTACGGTTTTCATTTTCATGATTACGGAAAAGGCAAGTCTCGAATGTACCGTAAGATGGGGCACATTACGTTTATCGGGAACGACTTAGCAGAGATTGAAGAAAAAATCGAAGAAAATCAAATTCATTTATGGTAGGAACCGACGAGGAGGAAGACGATGATTGAACGTTATACAAGGCCTGAAATGGGTGCTATTTGGACAGAAGAGAACCGTTATCAAGCATGGCTTGAGGTTGAACTTTTAGCATGTGAAGCATGGAGTGAATTAGGTGTCATCCCAAGAGAAGATGTCACTAAGCTTCGCGAAAAAGCATCTTTTGATGTAGAGCGTATCCACGAAATCGAAGCAGAAACAAGGCATGATGTTGTAGCTTTTACTCGGGCAGTATCAGAAACAGTAGGCGAAGAGCGGAAATGGGTCCATTACGGGCTGACCTCTACAGATGTCGTAGATACGGCCCTGTCTTATCAATTAAAGCAGGCAAATGAAATCATCCGTAAAGACTTGGTGAATTTCATTGAAATCCTTGGCCGAAAAGCTCAGGAACATAAGCACACAGTCATGATGGGGCGTACCCATGGTGTCCATGCGGAACCGACCACATTCGGGTTGAAGCTCGCTTTATATTATGAAGAGATGAAGCGTAACTTGGAGCGATTAGACCTTGCATTAAAGCATATCGAAGTTGGAAAGCTTTCTGGTGCTGTCGGCACATACGCGAACATCGACCCATATGTGGAAGAATATGTCTGCGAAAAACTCGGGCTGGACGCTGCGACTGTTTCGACACAGACATTACAGCGCGATCGCCATGCCCACTACGTGTCTACATTAGCCTTGATTGCAACATCTATTGAGAAAATCGCCGTAGAAATACGCGGACTTCAAAAAACGGAAACACGTGAGGTGGAAGAGTATTTCGCAAAAGGACAAAAAGGTTCCTCGGCGATGCCTCACAAACGCAATCCGATCGGTTCTGAAAACATGACGGGGATGGCACGCGTGCTTCGCGGTGAAATGGTCACAGCTTTCGAAAATGTTCCATTGTGGCATGAGCGTGACATTTCCCACTCGTCTGCAGAGCGCATCATCCTGCCAGATGCGACAATCGCACTTAATTATATGCTGAACCGTTTTGGAAATCTGGTGAAGAATCTGACGGTTTTCCCTGAGCGCATGCAAGAAAATATGGAGAAGACATATGGTTTGATTTTCTCCCAACGCGTGCTGCTGACGCTCATCGACGAAGGTATGGTACGCGAGGAAGCGTACGATTTGGTGCAACCGAAAGCGATGGAAGCATGGGAACGCGGAGTACCGTTCCGTGAACTGATTGAATCAGATGACAAGATTACATCCACATTGTCAGAAGAACAGCTGGATGGCTGCTTTGACTACAAACACCACTTAAAACAAGTCGACCGCATATTTGACCGGATCGGACTCTGATTTCCATAAAATGTTATACCTGAGGAACCAGAAACTGGCTCCTCAGGTATAACAGATATTTCCAATTGCTTTAACAATTATCGAGCGAGGTGTTTCTTACTATGAAGGGTTCACTATTGTATGAAGGTAAAGCGAAACGGGTGTACCATACGACAGATGATTCAGGACGCCTGATTTTATCCTATAAAGATGACGCAACGGCATTCAATGGCAAGAAAAAAAGCGAGTTTGAAGGCAAAGGTCGCCTGAATAACTTGATTACCTCAAAAGTATTTGAATACTTGCATCAGCAAAACATCCCTACCCACTTTATTGAAGCTTGTAGCGATACGGAACAATTGGTCGATCAAACGACGATCATTCCTATTGAAGTCGTCGTTCGTAATATTGCGGCTGGCAGTATCACACGTCGGCTCGGCATTGAAGAACAGACAAGCTTCACCCCGCCAATCATTGAATTGTTTTACAAAAAAGACGAATTGAATGATCCACTTATCAATGACGTTCATGCATACCACCTGACAGATATCAATGAACAAGAACTTACATTCATCAAACACCAGGCTCTTATCATCAACGAGCACTTAATAGAATTATTTAGATCTGCCGGTCTTGATCTCATCGATTTCAAACTGGAGTTCGGCCGTCGTACGGATGGAACTATCGTTTTAGCTGATGAAATTTCACCAGACACTTGCCGTCTTTGGGACAGCCAAACAGGTAAAAAAATGGACAAAGACGTCTTCCGCGAAAATATCGGAAGCTTGATCGAGACGTATGAGAATATTTTACAACGACTGGAGGAGAATGTATGCGCAAAGTAAAGATCCACATCACCTTGAAAGAGGGCGTGCTCGACCCACAAGGGAAAGCCGTCCAAAACTCACTGCAATCCCTGGAGTACAATACTGTCGAAGATGTTCGTGTCGGAAAATATATGGAAGTGGTGATGGAAGATAGCGACAACCTCGAAAAACAGATCGACCAAATGTGTGATCAGCTGCTCGCCAACCCGGTTATTGAAAATTACAGCTATACGATCGAGGAGGTTGTTTAAGTGAAGTTCGCTGTTGTTGTTTTTCCAGGTTCAAACTGTGACCGTGACATGTATTACGCTGTAAAAGATCATTTAGGTGCAGAAGCTGATCTCGTCTGGTACCAGGAAGCGAATCTAGCAAACTATGACGCTGTTCTCCTTCCCGGCGGCTTTTCATACGGCGACTATTTGCGCTCGGGAGCGATCGCCTCTACGTCTTCTGTAATCGGACAGATCCGTGAAGCTGCAGAAATGGGGAAACCTGTGCTTGGCGTCTGCAACGGCTTCCAGGTCCTACTTGAAATGGGGCTGCTGCCGGGGGCGATGCTTCCCAATGAACGCCTCAAGTTCATGTGCCATTTTGAAACTTTGACAGTGGAGAACTCGAACACTTTATTCACTTCTCAATATGAAGAAAAAGAAAAAATCCAAATTCCGATCGCTCACGGGGATGGGAACTATTTTTGCGATGAAGCAACCTACCAGAAACTGAGTGACAACAACCAAATCATCTTCACTTATGATGATAATCCGAATGGATCGGTCGGGAACATTGCCGGTATTACCAATCAAAAAGGGAATGTTCTCGGTATGATGCCACACCCTGAGCGAGCGGTTGAAGCGTTGCTCGGCCATGAAGACGGTCTGCGGTTATTTGAATCGATTTTGACACATTGGAGGGAACATCATGCCATCAATGCTTGAAATTAGTCCAGAGGCAATTGAAGAAAAACGCGTTTATGGGGAAATGGGTTTGACAGATGAAGAGTACCTGTCAATTAAATCGATTTTAGGTAGACAGCCGAATTACACAGAAATCGGTTTGTTCTCTGTGATGTGGTCAGAACACTGCAGTTATAAGAACTCGAAGCCCCTGTTGAAAAAGTTCCCGACAGAAGGTCCTCATGTTCTGCAAGGTCCGGGAGAAGGCGCCGGGGTCATCGATATCGGTGATGATCAAGCGGTAGTTTTCAAGATTGAGAGCCACAATCACCCATCAGCCGTCGAGCCTTATCAAGGCGCTGCGACAGGGGTTGGCGGGATATTGCGTGATGTCTTTTCAATGGGAGCACGTCCGATAGCGCTATTGAATTCCCTTCGCTTCGGTTCATTGGAGCAACCGCGTGTGAAGTATCTTTTTGAAGAAGTCGTCCGTGGAATTGCAGGTTACGGCAACTGTGTCGGCGTCCCGACCGTAGGGGGAGAAGTACAGTTTGATAATGCCTACAACGGAAATCCGCTCGTGAACGCGATGTGTGTAGGGTTGATCGATCACAAAGATATTCAAAAAGGAATCGCAGCCGGTATCGGAAATACGGTCATGTATGTTGGTGCGAAAACAGGCCGCGATGGAATTCACGGCGCAACCTTCGCCTCGGAAGAATTATCGGAAGAATCAGAAGAAAAACGTCCATCAGTCCAAGTCGGCGATCCGTTCATGGAAAAATTACTGATTGAAGCTTGTCTTGATGTTATCCATCACGATGCTCTCGTTGGTATCCAGGACATGGGTGCAGCGGGGCTTACATCATCTGCAAGTGAAATGGCAAGCAAAGCCGGCACTGGTATGACGATGAACCTGGATCAGATTCCACAGCGTGAACGAGATATGACAGCATATGAAATGATGCTTTCTGAATCTCAGGAACGGATGCTCCTCGTTGTAGAGAGAGGGCGCGAAGAAGAGATTGCCAGCGTCTTTCGCAAATACGATCTGGAAGCTGTAGCTGTCGGTGAAGTCACGGATACTAAACGTTTCCGGCTTGAGCACAATGGGGAGGTTGTCGCTGATGTGCCTGTCGATTCCCTTGCGGAGGATGCGCCAGTCTATCATCAGCCTTCTCGCGTGCCTGACTATTACCAGGAGTTCCAGGCGATGCAAGACTATGTACCTGCAGTGAGAGATTATCGTCAAACATTGGTCGATTTATTGAAGCAGCCAACGATCGCAAGTAAAGAGTGGGTATACGATCAGTACGACTCGATGGTGCAGACAAATACAGTGGTGACACCAGGGTCGGATGCAGCTGTGCTTCGTGTCCGTGGTACGAAGAAAGCGATCGCGATGACGACGGATTGCAATTCCCGGTACATTTACGTGGATCCGGAAGTCGGGGGCAAGATCGCAGTCGCAGAAGCTGCGCGCAACATCATTTGTTCTGGTGGCCGTCCACTTGGATTGACTGACGGGTTGAATTTCGGTTCACCTGAAAACCCGGAAATTTTTTGGCAAATGGAAAAAAGCGTTGATGGTATGAGTGAAGCATGCCGGGAACTTGGTACACCTGTCATCAGCGGAAATGTATCTTTGTACAACGAGTCTTTCGGTGGTCAGGCGATTTATCCGACACCGATTGTCGGGATGGTCGGATTGATTGAAGACACTGCGCATATTACACAATCCCATGTGAAGCAGGCAGGCGATCTGCTATACGTAATCGGAGAAACGCAGGCCGAATTCGGAGGCAGTGAACTGCAAGGAATGATCGAAGGAAAGCATTTCGGAAAAGCGCCGGCGCTTGATTTGCAAAAAGAAGCGATCAGGCAAAAGCAATTGTTGACCGCGATACGCTCCGGACTTGTTGAATCGGCGCATGACTTAGCAGAAGGCGGACTTGGTGTCGCATTAGCAGAAAGCCTTTTCGAACAAGAACTCGGCTGTGATGTGATGGTAGATGATGATGTAACAGCAGCTTTATTTTCAGAAACACAGTCCCGCTTCCTTGTCTCGATCAAACCAGAAAATCAACAAGCGTTTGAACAAGCGGTCACGGAAGCACGAAAAGTCGGAACCGTTACAGGAGATGGCGTTTTTCAAGTATCACAGGAACATCAGGTTGTGTTGGAAGAGCACATTACAACATTGAAGGATACGTGGAAAGGAGCTATTCCATGCTTGGTGAAATCAAAGGGTTAAATGAAGAATGCGGAATATTCGGCGTTTGGGGACATCCGGAATCAGCTCAGCTGACTTACTATGGCCTGCATGCACTCCAGCATCGCGGTCAAGAAGGAGCGGGCATTGTCACGACAGATGGAGAACAACTGAAAATCGCTAAGGGCCACGGCCTGATCAACGACGTTTTCTCACAAAATCAGCTGGAAGATTTGCAAGGGCACGCATCTGTAGGTCATGTACGCTATGCGACAGCAGGGGATGGCGGCTATGAAAACATTCAGCCGCTCCTCTTTCGCTCGCAAACGGGCGGACTCGCACTTGCGCACAATGGCAATCTGGTAAACGCACAAGCTCTGAAAAATCAACTGGAAGGGCAGGGCAGCATTTTGCAGACGACATCCGACACAGAAGTGGTCGCCCATTTGATTAAGAGAGCCCGCCACTTGCCTTTAGAACAGGCCATTTCAGAAGCATTTTCAATGATCAAGGGTGCTTATGCCTTCTTGGTGATGACTGAAGATTGTATGTTCGTTGCTAATGATCCGCGCGGATTACGTCCATTAAGTCTCGGCCATATGGGGGATTCATGGATGGTCTCCTCGGAAACATGTGCATTCGATGTTGTCGGTGCGACATATGACCGTGAGATCAAACCTGGCGAATTGTTGATGATTTCCGATGAAGGGGTTGAATCAAAACGCTTTTCTGCTCCGATTCAGCGCACACTCTGCTCTATGGAATATGTCTATTTCTCCAGACCTGACAGTAACCTGGATGGGAAAAATGTCCACGCTTCCCGTAAGCGGATGGGTAAGTCTCTTGCTGAAGAAGCTCCGGTGGATGCAGATGTCGTGACCGGTGTACCAGACTCGAGCATTTCGGCAGCGATCGGATATGCAGAAGCCTCAGGCATCCCCTACGAGCTTGGCTTGATTAAAAACCGATACGTCGGACGTACATTCATCCAACCGTCCCAGGAACTGCGCGAGCAAGGGGTGAAGATGAAGCTTTCGGCCGTCCGCGGCATTGTCGAAGGAAAAAGAGTAGTCATGGTCGATGATTCAATCGTACGAGGGACGACAAGCCGGCGGATTGTGAAAATGTTGAAAGAGGCGGGAGCGAAGGAAGTACACGTTCGTATTGCGTCTCCACCGATTGAGAACCCTTGTTATTACGGAATCGATACCTCGAATAGCGGAGAACTGATTGCAGCAAACCGGTCAGTCGAAGAAATCGAAGCACAAATCGGTGCTGACAGTTTGAATTTTCTATCGGTCGATGGTCTGAACGACAGCATCTACCAAGGTGAAGAATCGATGGAGCACGGGGGCTGCATGGCATGCTTCACTGGCAATTATCCGACAGAAATCTATCCAAATACAGTTCATCCGTATGAAAAATTGTGAGGGGGGAGAAAGATGAGCCAATCCTATAAACAAGCAGGGGTCGATGTCGAAGCTGGTTATGAAGCCGTAGAGCGCATGAAAAAACACGTCGGCCGCACGATGCGCAAAGAAGTACTAGGCGGACTCGGTTCTTTTGCCGGCTTGTTCGATATCAGCGGAATGAGTTATGAGCATCCCGTCCTTGTGACAGGCACGGATGGGGTCGGCACGAAGCTCAAACTAGCATTCGAAATGGATCGACATGATACCATCGGTGTAGATGTGGTGGCCATGTGTGTGAACGATATCGTTGCTCAAGGGGCTGATCCCCTTTTATTCTTGGACTATATCGCTTGTGGAAAGAATGAACCTGCCCGCATCGAACAAATCGTCAAAGGCATCGCAGACGGCTGTGAACAGTCTGGCGCTGCGCTTGTAGGTGGTGAGACAGCGGAAATGCCTGGCATGTACGAGCTCGATGAATATGACCTTGCCGGGTTTGTCGTCGGAATGGCAGACAAAGGGAAATTGATTACAGGGGAATCGATATCTGAAGGGGATGTGCTTATCGGACTTCCATCCTCTGGCATTCATTCGAATGGTTTTTCCCTTGTAAGACGAATTGTTGAGGAGCATGGATTGTCTCTTATGGAAACTTACTCTGGTTTCGATCGTCCGCTTGGTGAAGTGATGCTCACACCGACGGTTATCTACGCTGAAGCAGTTCAAACTTTGAAAGCAGCTTTGGATGTGAAAGGTCTAGCCCATGTTACAGGCGGGGGTTTTTATGAAAACATTCCAAGAGCCTTACCAGAAGGATTAGGGGCAGAAATCGATCCCAGCAGCTGGCGAGTGCCTACTGTTTTCCGTTTTTTGCAGGAAAAAGGACAGCTGTCTGAAGAGGAGATGTTCGGTGTCTTCAACATGGGAATCGGTATGGTCGCCGTGGTAGCAGATACGGATGTTGAACGCGCACTTGAAGCTTATGGGGAAGCGGTTGTCATCGGTCGTGTTACAGGGAAAGAAGGAGTGCAGTGGACATGATCAATCTTGCTGTATTCGCTTCTGGCACCGGCTCGAACTTTGACGCCATCATGCATGCCATTGAAGAAGGAGAACTTGAAGCAAGGGTAGCTCTCCTTGTCTGCGACCGCATTGGTGCTCCAGTCATTGAAAAGGCGCAAAGCTATGAAATCGATACGGTTGTTTACAATCCGAAAGTATTCGAAAACAAGGCTGCCTATGAAACGGCACTGTTGGCAGATTGTCATGAGCGAGACATCGATTACATCATTTTAGCCGGTTTTATGCGCCTGATCGGTCCAACACTTTTACAGGCTTACGAAGAAAGAATCGTCAATATTCATCCATCATTACTCCCGGCTTTTCCAGGGAAAGATGCCATTGGGCAAGCGTTGGAGAAAAAAGTGAAAGTGACCGGGGTGACAGTCCATTTGGTTGACGATGGTATGGACACAGGCCCGATCATTGCCCAAGAAGCTGTTGCTATAGAAGAACAAGATACATCAGAAAAAGTGAAACAGAAAATTCAAGCGGTCGAGCACCGCCTCTATCCACAAGTGATCCAGTCATTATTCACCAAGGAGGAATCCGTATGAAAAAGCGTGCTTTACTAAGCGTTTCCAATAAACAAGGACTGACCGATTTTGCTGAACAATTACACGAACTAGATTATGAACTCGTTTCCACAGGTGGGACGAAACGCGCGATAGAAGAAGCTGGGATTCCTGTTCTATCGATTTCTGAGGTTACCGACTTTCCTGAAATCATGGACGGACGTGTTAAAACGCTGCATCCATCTGTGCACGGCGGTTTGCTGGCGAAGCGTGGCAATGAGGATCATATGAAGCAGCTTGATGAACTTGATATCCAAACAATCGACCTCGTAGCGGTCAACTTGTACCCTTTCAAAGAAACGATTGCGAAAGAAGGAGTCACTGAAGCTGCAGCGATTGAGAATATCGATATCGGCGGTCCGACGATGCTCCGGGCCGCAGCCAAAAGCTTTGAAGACGTTACGGTGGTCGTCGATCCTTCTGATTATGGTGAAGTCATCACTGGCCTTCGTTCCGGGGGGATGGCTTATGAATCACGCCGTAAGCTTTCGGCAAAAGTTTTTCGTCACACGGCAAATTACGATGCGATGATAACGGGGTATTTTTCTGACCTTACAGAAGAAGCCTATCCCGAAACTTACTCCGTAACCTATGAAAAAGTCCAGTCCTTACGTTATGGCGAGAACCCGCATCAGACGGCTTCTTTTTACAAGAAGGCGAATACGGAAGGTACATCACTGGCTGATGCAGAACAGTTGAACGGCAAAGAGCTTTCATATAACAACATCCAGGATGCAAACGCCGCCCTCGAAGTTGTTCTTGAGTTCAACCAACCGGCAGCTGTAGCAGTCAAGCATATGAATCCTTGTGGTGTCGGAGTTGGGGACAACCTGTACGATGCCTATGTAAAAGCATACGAAGGCGATCCGGTATCGATCTTCGGAGGGATTGTCGCGTTGAACAGGGAAGTGGATGAAGATACGGCGGCAAAATTGAAAGAGATTTTCCTTGAAATCATCATTGCACCTTCCTTCAGCCAGGAAGCACTCGATTTACTGACGACGAAGAAAAACTTGCGCCTGTTGAAAGTCGATTTGAAAAAATCCGATCGTCCGGCCCACAAGCTGACGACTGTGAATGGTGGACTGCTTGTCCAGGATACTGATGAAGGTTCTTTGGATAGCGTGGAGCTTGAAGTAGCAACAGAACGTGAACCTTCCGAGCAGGAGCTTGAAGACATGAAGCTTGGCTGGAAAGTGGTGAAGCATGTGAAATCGAATGCGATTGTCGTGGCTAAAGGCGACCGAACGCTCGGTGTGGGAGCAGGACAGATGAACCGTGTCGGCGCAGCGAAAATCGCGTTTGAACAAGCTGGTGAAAATGCAGTAGGAAGCATCATGGCTTCTGATGCCTTTTTCCCAATGCCAGATACTGTTGAAGCAGCTGCCGAAGCTGGTGTTACAGCCATCATCCAGCCGGGCGGATCAAAGCGTGACCAGGACTCGGTTGACGCCTGTAACAAACACGGGATTACAATGGTCTTTACGAGAATGCGTCACTTTAAACACTAAAGAAGGGGTGGACGTTAATGAATGTCATGGTGATTGGACGTGGCGGTCGCGAGCATAGTCTTGTCCAGAAGTTTTCGGAAAGTGAGCAGGTAGAACAGGTTTTTGTGGTGCCAGGTAACCCTGGGATGCAGGATGTAGCGGAATGTGTGGCGATAGATGAAGACGACCATGATAAACTGATAGCCTTTGCTATCCATAACGAAGTCGGATTGACGATTGTCGGTCCGGAAGTTCCTTTATTAGAAGGTGTCGTCGATCGGTTCATTGCCAATGATTTGAAAGTGTTCGGCCCGACACAAGCGGCCGCTCTTATAGAGGGCAGCAAGCATTTTGCTAAGCGAATCATGGAAAAGCATAATATCCCTACAGCAGAGTACCAGGCTTTTTCTGATGTGACAGCTGCGAAGCACTATATCGAACAAAAAGGAGCTCCCATTGTAATCAAAGCCGACGGTCTGGCGGCTGGAAAAGGGGTCGTGGTAGCGGAAACTCTTTCTGAAGCATTGCAAGCTGTAGAAGACATGCTTGAAAACGGCCAGTTCGGTGAAGCGAGCCGGGAAATCGTTGTCGAGGAGTTTTTGACAGGGGAAGAGTTCTCGTTGATGGCGTTTGTAAATGGAGCGAATGTTTACCCAATGATTTCTGCTAAAGATCATAAACGTGCTTTCGATGGAGATCAAGGCCCGAACACAGGTGGTATGGGAGCGTTTGCTCCTGTTCCGGATTTGGGAGAAGCGTCTTACACAAGTGCGGTAGAGTCGGTCATCCAGCCGGTTGCGCATGCACTGGTCGAAGAAGGTCGTTCGTTTACCGGTATTTTGTATGCAGGGCTGATTGAAACGAAAGAAGGTCCGAAAGTCATTGAGTTCAATGCGCGTTTTGGCGATCCCGAGATACAGGTCGTACTTCCTTTACTGGAGAATGATCTTGTGCAAGTGATAGCGGACGTCATGAATGGTGTGGACCCTCAATTAGTGTGGTCAGAGGAAACTTGCGCAGGTGTGGTCGTCGCTTCGAACGGATATCCGGGGGGATATGAGAAAGGGCGGCCATTGCCGGATATTAAAGGGGAACAGGGAACGTTCATTGTTCATGCAGGCACGGCACTTGTCGAGGGAGTATATGTATCCAGTGGCGGGCGTGTCCTTTTAGCAGGAAGCAAAGGGATGGACTTGGCCCATGCCCTGGATCGTACTTATGATTCACTGCGTGTATTCGATGGGAACGACGACTTTTTCTATCGTCGTGATATCGGTCGTTCATCGGTTTCTTCGTCTTCTGGCACCAACGTAAAATAAAGCCGCGATGGAACCGATGATCGTGACAATAACGAAACCGGCGTCTGTGAAATATTCCATGAATTCCATTGATTTCATCCTTTATAGGGAGCGGGGAGTGTGTTCCCCGCTCTGTTTTTATGTTTACCGAATGGCTCTATATTGAGTGAAGATGATGGGATAGCCCCGAGTGCTTACATTTGTGTTTTCTGAAAGTTCTGCTGCCAGCCTTCTTCTTTCCCATCTGTCTCCTCAGTCATTTCTTCAAATGCTGCTGTAAGCGGACAGTAGCGTACGATTCCTTCCGCAACTTTCATAGCTGCTATGACGATCATCATCGGATGGACTGATGCATCCTTTCTGCGGGCACTGCGTATCGTTAAAAAAGTCAACATGCTCAGTCCGGCGGTGATGCGGACCATACTGTTGATGATTCCGATATTCTGCTTCATATTACTTCCTCCTTAGCAGTTGAATTGATCCTGTGTTACGATAGAACATAATGAAATCAGGGAGGGACGCTCCATGAATGAGACTCGCTTCCGTTGGCGGAACCGGCAGTTGAGAGAACACGCGGCTGTCATCGACGGTTCAAGTGCGCCGACAAAGCTGATAAAAAACACTACTTATTTGAATGTTTATTTGAAACAATGGATGACTGGCCACATATGGCTATATGAAGACCGCATCATTTATACGGGCAAAGAGCTTCCTTCCAATACAGATGGTACAGAAATCATTGAAGGTAAGGACAGCTATATCGTTCCAGGCTACATAGAGCCCCACGCCCATCCATTTCAGTTATATAATCCCCAGAGCTTAGCTGAATATGCAGCAGAAGCCGGTACGACCACTTTGATCAATGATAATTTAATGTGGCTTTTTTTAACAAAAAAGGAGAAAGCGTTTTCTTTGTTGGAAGAATTCATGAATTTACCTGCGACCATGTATTGGTGGGCACGTTTTGACTCCCAATCTGCCTTGCGTGACGAGGACAAAGAAGCATTCGACGTCCAGATTCCGGATTGGATTGAGCATGACGCGGTCATCCAGGGGGGCGAACTGACGGCCTGGCCGGATGTCCTTCATGGTGGTGACGAGCAAATACTTCATTGGATGCAGGAAACGAAGCGCTCACGAAAGCCTCTTGAAGCTCACTTGCCGGGAGCTTCTAAAAAAACGCTCGTTAAAATGCGGCTGCTGGGTATGGACTCAGAACACGAATCTATGACCGCAGATGATGTAATGAACCGTTTGGAAATCGGCTATCAGACAGGGTTGCGATATTCTTCGATTCGTCCGGATCTGCCTGAGATCTTACAAGGGCTCCAGGAAAAAGGGCACACGCACTATGACCATTTAATGTACACAACAGATGGATCCACGCCTGGATTCTATCGTGAAGGACTGATCAATCAATGTGTGAAAATTGCTATAGATGCTGGTGTTCCGGAAATTGACGCTTATATGATGGCCACTTATCACCCTGCGCGTCACTTTGGCGTTGAGAATCGTGTCGGCAGTTTGAATGCAGGGCGTGTGGCGCATCTCAATTTTCTGCGGGATCCGAAAGATCCTACTCCCCACTCTGTCATCGGGAAAGGCGAATGGGTGAAACGGGAGGATGAGTCGTTGCAAAAAGAAACCCCGATTGAATGGGAGAAAAATGGCATAGAACCACTTGACCTCAATTGGGAAGTAAGTGATGAGGATATGCAATTCTCCATGCCGATTGGGATGGAAATGGTGAACGACGTCATTATGAGACCTTATGCGATTGACATCGACGCTTCAGCAGAACGTCTGTCTAATGAGACGCATGAAGCGTTCTTGATGCTGATGGACCGTGAAGGCGAATGGATGGTCAATACCCTGATTAAAGGATTTACTCATTCACTAGGTGCACTTGTCAGTTCTTATAGCAACACAGGAGATTTAATACTAATCGGAAAATCCCGTTCTGATATGAAAAAAGCATTCAAACGTATGAATGAAATCGGTGGTGGGATCGTACTTGTCAATGAGGGGGAAATTTTATTCGAACTTCCATTGCCGTTAGGAGGGGTCATGTCCGAATTGCCGCTGAAAGAATTGATAGTTGAGGAAAATCGTCTGAAAGAGTGCTTGCATGAACATGGTTCTTCATTTACTGATCCGGTTTACACACTGTTATTCTTATCATCCATGCATTTACCTTATATCCGGATTACACCACTTGGAATCATGGACGTGAAAAAGAAAGAGGTACTCTTTCCTTCAATAATGCGTTAAAATAGAAACGGGAATATTGAGCAAAAGGAAGTGCTGGAATGAGAAAGCTTACATTCTTCACCTTGATTGTACTGTTGTTCCTTGCAGCTTGTAATAAAGAAGCAGGGGCGAACCAGTCTTCTGAAGAACCAGAGAAATCAGAAACCGACGAAAGAGAGAAACCGGTTGAAGAAGAAAAAGTGTCAGTCGAACCAAACGATGCGGAATCAACTCATAAAGATGTTTTCCCATTGACGGGGGAACCAGCGGATGACCCCATAGACACGCCTATTGTGTCCGTCATGGTCAATAACCACACAAAAGCCAGACCACAATCTGGACTGAGCCAGGCTGATCTCGTCTATGAAGTGTTGGCAGAAGGGCAAATCACGCGGTTTTTGGCTTTGTTCCAAAGTGAGATTCCTGATACAATTGGACCAGTAAGAAGCGCACGTCCGTATTATTTTGAACTTGCGGATGGCCATGATGCGCTTTATGTCTACCATGGGGCGTCGACAGCGATCAATCAGCAAGTCGCAAACAGTGGAGTGCGGTATTTGAACGGAGCGATTTACGATAACAACGGTTGGTTGTTCCAGCGTTCATCGGACCGGGCAGCGCCCCACAACTCCTATCTTTTAACAGATGGAATTGATCGGGCTGTTGATCACAAGAGTTATGAAACGACGGTGAACCATAAAGATCTGCCATTTAAAGAGGACAGCCAGCTTGATGGAAACCCTGTAGATGATGTAACAATCGCTTACTCGAATAGTACTGAAGTCAGTTATTCTTATGATGAAGAAAATGAACAGTTTCTGCGCTCGAGTGACGGGGAACCGACTATTGATCGCGCTAACAACGAAAGAATTGCCGTCGAAAATATCTTTGTCATTAAAACCGATCATCAGATCATTGACAACGTCGGTCGCCGAGATATCGATCTGACCTCAGGCGGAGACGCTTATCTTTTACAAAAAGGGCAGTTGAAAGAAGTCCAATGGAAAAACATTGACGGACAATTACTGCCATTTGAGGATGGCGAACCGTTATCCTTCACCCCAGGTCATACTTGGGTGAACATCATCCCGAAAAACGCGACTGTACAAACTTCAAACCGTTCTAATTAAAGGAGGGAATCTGGATGCAAATCGACAAACTACGCGGAAAAACACTTGATCAATTGTTCGAATCAATCTTATCCTTGCAAAATGTTGAAGAATGCTACGAATTTTTCGATGACTTAGCGACGATGAATGAAGTGCAGTCCCTTGCCCAGCGTCTTGAAGTAGCACGCATGCTTAGAGATGGCTTCACCTATCATAAAATCGAAACCGAAACAGGTGCATCGACTGCGACGATTTCCCGTGTGAAACGTTGCTTGAACTACGGAAACGACGCTTACACGAAAGCGCTCGATCGTGTACATGAAAAAAGAACCGAATAGTCCGATCCGACTGCCGCAGAAAATGTGAGCAGTCTTTTTTTGTGCTCAGGAATATTGAAATATCTGTCAGTGCCTACCGCTATGTTCCCCGGGGGTTAGGATATTGGAGGTTTAGCTGATATACGGCTCGCCCCCCCTCTTCCTTCTATTTAAAAAAGGACGAGCATAGGATAGAACAATGGAAGGGGAGCCGACAGATGATAACAATGGTAAAAAAAGGTGTTATGATTGTAATCGGAAGCTTGATCCTTTCTTTAGGCATCAACTTTTTTCTCATCCCGGACCACGTGTTGGATGGCGGAATCATTGGACTCGGAATGATTATGAATTACATATGGGGGTTGAAGGTGGGGCTGACCATTATCTGTTTCAGCATACCGATCTTTGCGCTCGCCTGGTTTTTTTATAGGGATTATTTTTACAATAGTTTACACGGGTTACTGGTTTCCTCCTTTACGATCGATGTGTTGCAAGGACTGAGGGCGTACCATCTGCCGCTTGATCCAGCAATCAGTTCAATTCTGGGCGGGGCCCTTGTCGGTGGAGGGATCGGGCTGATGCTCCGTCATCATACGAGCACCGGTGGGACAGACTTGCTGGCCCAAATGATCGCCGATTGGTGGAAGGTGAATGTCGGCTTTGTCATTCTTGCGATTGATGCGTTGATCATTGGAGCGAGCGGATACCTTTTTTCATTAGAAACGCTGCTGTTGTCAGCAATGACGATTTTAAGTGTCGGCCTGGTGACGATGACGTTCACATCCACAAGGTTGCTGCCGGAGCATCCCTCGTAAAATCTTTGCTACTGAAGAACTGCAACTTCCTGAGTTATGCATCAAGAAAAAGCTGAGTAGGACGATTTTATTGTTCCACGGCTTCATTATTTCGATGAGACATTCGGGCTCTTACTCCTCCATGAGCTTTAGTATTCGTTTTATATTGACGGTGAATATTGCCACCAGCTCTTGTACACGCAGAGTGATTTTCTTTTATAAATCAAAAAAGATCACTCTTTTTAGTTGGGCCACGTTGATTCCACGATGAGCGTTCGGTGGTGACGCCTGCGGGAACTGCGCGAGCCTCAGCTAACTTGGTCAAGTGGATCTTCTTGACCAAGTTAGCTGAGGCCGTGCCCGCGGCAAGCATCCATCGAGAAGCGATTCGTGAGAAGCAACAACAAACTTTAACAGCTCCTCTAGAGTGAAAAGGGTTTTTCAGTGGCCGATCCTGGTGGGGAGGGCTTTTTTTAGTTTTTGTAAAAACATAAGCTTTTTTCTCTCTCTGAACCACTCAACCCGAGACGGAAAGTTTGCTATAATGAGTGAATGGAAAACTGTTGTTTTGGAGGACGGAAATGTACAATATAAATGAGTGGGATCATGTATTCAAGCTTGATCCGAACAAAACGATCACAGACCGGGACCTCCAGGCTGTCTGTACGTCAGGGACGGATGCAATCATCATCGGAGGGACGGATGGCGTCACCTTTGAAAATGTGACGGACTTGCAAGAGCGAGTACAGCGATATGATCTTCCTTGTGTGCTTGAAGTTTCGGATATCGAAGCGATTGCGCCGGGTTTCGATAAGTATTTCATTCCGCTTGTGCTCAACAGTCAGTACAAAAGGTGGATGCTTGATGTCCAACATCAGGCGGTCAAGGAATATGGAGATCTCATTGATTGGGACGACATGGTGACAGAAGGGTATTGTGTGCTCAATCCAGAAGCTAAGGTTTTTAAAAAAACGGACTGCACACTTCCTGATAAACAAGATGTTCAGGCATATGCGCAGATGGCCGAGCATGTTTTCCGTTTACCCGTTTTTTATATGGAATACAGCGGTATGTATGGCGATCCTGAACGGGTCAAAGAAATTGCAAGTGAATTAAAACATACGAAACTTGTTTACGGTGGGGGCATCCGGTCAAGAGAACAGGCACAGGAAATGAGTGTTTATGCGGATGTAATCGTCGTAGGTAATGTGATTTATGATAATCTAGAGGTTGCTCTTCAAACGGTAGAAGCAGTAAAATCAACAAAGATGAAGGATGGTGGACCCTCATGACACAGGCATTGAACGCTTTGATTCAAGGCTTGAACGAAGAACAACGCAACGCGGTTACCCACACGGAAGGACCGCTTTTGATCATGGCTGGTGCTGGAAGTGGAAAGACGCGTGTCTTGACGCACCGCATCGCCTACTTACTTAGTGAAAAAGATATAGCACCACGAAATATATTAGCGATCACGTTTACAAATAAAGCGGCGCGTGAAATGAAAGAGCGT
The DNA here is from genome assembly GCF_004101865.1 of Halobacillus litoralis. Taxonomy (NCBI): domain Bacteria; kingdom Bacillati; phylum Bacillota; class Bacilli; order Caryophanales; family Bacillaceae; genus Halobacillus; species Halobacillus litoralis. Next base: position 1,496,007 of record NZ_CP026118.1, on the reverse strand, counting down.
GTCGAATCCCTTGTCGGAAAAGAAGGCGAGAAAATCTGGATGTCGACTTTCCACTCGATGTGTGTGCGGATTTTACGTCGCGATATCGACCGTATCGGGTACGATCGTAATTTTTCCATTTTAGATTCGAGCGATCAATTGTCAGTCATTAAACAAGTTTTGAAAGATATCAACCTGGATCCGAAAAAATGGGACCCCCGTGCCATGCTTGGCGCAATCAGTAATTCGAAGAACGAACTGATGACAGCGGAAGATTATGCAAAGGATGCAGGCAACATGCATGAGGAACAAATCGCAGAAATTTATAAAGGGTACCAGAAAAAGCTGCGTAAAAACCAGTCTCTCGATTTTGATGATTTGATTATGCAGACACTGCGCTTATTCGATGAAGTACCGGAAGTGCTTGAATCCTATCAGCGCCGCTTCCAGTATATCCATGTAGATGAGTATCAGGATACGAACCATGCGCAGTATCAGTTGGTCAAGCATCTGGCGAGCCGCTATCAGAATTTGTGTGTAGTCGGTGATTCTGACCAGTCGATATATGCCTGGCGCGGGGCGGATATCCAAAACATCCTCAATTTTGAGAATGACTATCCTAAAGCCCGGACGATTCTCCTTGAGCGCAATTACCGCTCAACAGAATTGATCCTGAATGCAGCGAATAATGTGATCGATAATAATAGTGGTCGTAAACCGAAACACCTGTGGACAGATAATAAAGGTGGAGAAAAGATCCATTATCACCAAGCAGGTACGGAGCGTGAAGAAGCTCTTTTTGTCACTGATAAAATTGAAGACATGGTGCGGCAGGGGAAATTCCGCTACCAGGATGCTTCGATTTTGTACCGGACGAATGCGCAATCACGTACGATTGAGGAGACGTTCGTCAAAGCAGGAATCCCTTATCAAATGGTCGGCGGTACGAAGTTCTATGACCGTAAGGAGATCAAAGATCTGCTTGCATACCTCCGGTTGATTTCGAACCCGAACGATGACCTGAGTTTTCTGCGTGTCGTCAACGAACCGAAACGCGGCGTCGGTAAAACAAGTATGGACAAAATGATGGCATATGCAGCAGACCACGATATTTCCTTATATGAAGCAGCAGCAGAGGTCGATTTTGTCGGCGTAAGTGCTAAGGCGGCTAAAGCGATTATGAGCTTTAGAAAGATGATTCAAAACTGGACGCAGCAGCAAGAATTTTTATCAGCGACGGACATGGTTCAGGATGTGATTGATAAGACAGGCTATGAAGAGATGCTGCTCAATGAAAAAAGCATTGAAGCGCAAAGCCGTCTTGAGAACATTGAAGAATTTAAATCAGTAACGAAGAATTTTGAAGAAAATGCAGAAGATAAAACACTGATCGCTTTCTTGACGGATCTTGCTTTGATTGCGGATATCGATTCTATGAATGATGATCCGGATAGTGACGATACAGTCACGTTGATGACTCTGCACTCAGCGAAGGGACTTGAGTTCCCTGTCGTTTTCTTGATTGGTATGGAGGAGAATGTATTTCCACACAGCCGTGCATTGATGGAAGAAGAAGAGATGGAAGAAGAGCGTCGTCTAGCTTATGTCGGCATCACCCGTGCCGAAAAAGAGCTGTTCATTTCGCATGCGAAAATGCGTACATTGTACGGCCGCACGAATATGAACCCGATCAGTCGCTTCATCAACGAGATTCCAGAGGATTTAGTTGAAGGCAAGGAAGAAAAAGAAGAACTGCCATTTTTCAATAAAAAACCTGAACGTACACCTTTTGATGCGAAGCCTCAAGCGGCACCGAAAAAGCGTGCAGCTAAGAAACCAGAGAGTGGTTCAACTGGTGGAGAAAAAATCGGTTGGCAGCCTGGGGATAAAGCGAAACACAAGAAGTGGGGCGAAGGGACTGTCGTCAAAGTGCAAGGGGAAGGAGACGGGATGGAGCTTGATATTGCCTTCCCGGCACCGACCGGCATCAAACGATTGCTCGCCCGTTTTGCTCCGATTACGAAAGTGTAAGGAAGTGGATGGATATGAATGCAATGGAAGCCCAGCAAAAAATCGAAGCTTTGAAACAATCATTAGAACAATACAGCTATGAATATTACACCTTAGACGCGCCATCAGTACCGGATGCCGTCTATGACCAGAAATTGCGCGAATTGATTGAGCTTGAAGAGGAGTTTCCTGACTTGCAGACACCAGACTCACCTTCACAGCGGGTCGGGGGTAAGCCTCTTGATGCTTTCGTCAAAGTGCAGCACGACATTCCGATGTTGAGCCTTGGCAATGCCTTTGACGATCAGGAGCTGCGTGATTTCGATCGTCGTGTGAAAAACGGTACAGATAATGAAGTCAGTTATGTTTGTGAACTGAAAATTGATGGTCTCGCTGTCTCATTGAAATATGAAGATGGGGTGTTTGTTCGTGGGGCGACTCGCGGGGATGGTACGACAGGGGAAGATATTACGAAAAATCTACGCACAATCCGTAACATCCCGCTTCGTTTGGAGGAACCAGTGACGCTTGAGGTGCGTGGCGAGGCATATATGCCGAAAAAATCGTTCATCGGTTTGAACGAAGTGAAGGAATCAAACGGTGAGGAGCCTTTTGCTAACCCTCGTAATGCTGCTGCGGGATCTTTAAGACAGCTGGACCCGAAAATCGCAGCGAAGCGGAACCTGGATATCTTCCTTTATGGCATCGGCGTGTGGGAAAATGATTCCTCGGATTCTCATAGTCAACGACTAGAAAAAATGAAGGATCTCGGTCTCAAAACAAATCCGGAATGGAAAAAGTGTAACGATATAGAAGCAGTGATCGACTATGTTCATAGCTGGGTCGAACGCCGCGCTGATCTTGACTATGAAATCGACGGCATTGTCATTAAAGTCGATGATCTCGACCAGCAGGAAACGCTCGGTTTCACAGCAAAAAGCCCGCGATGGGCGACGGCATACAAATTCCCTGCGGAAGAAGCGGTAACGAAGTTGAATGAGATTGAATTGAGTGTCGGACGTACCGGTGCGGTCACCCCAACAGCAGTACTTGATCCGGTCAAAGTAGCCGGGACCACTGTACAGCGTGCCTCGTTGCATAATGAAGATTTGATCAAGGAAAAAGACATCCGCGTCGGCGACACGGTCGTCATAAAAAAAGCGGGTGATATCATTCCAGAGGTTGTGCGCGTATTGACTGAACAGCGGACAGGCGACGAAGAACCTTACCGCATGCCGGAAACATGTCCGGAATGCGAGAGTGAACTTGTCCGTTTGGATGAAGAAGTGGCGCTGCGCTGCATCAACCCGAACTGTCCTGCCCAGCTCCGCGAAGGATTGATCCATTTTGTATCAAGAAACGCGATGGATATCGAAGGGCTCGGCGAAAAAGTTATCGCACAGCTTTTTCAGGAGTCATTGATCCACAATATTGCCGACTTGTACAAGTTGGACCGCGAAGAGTTGCTACAGCTTGAACGTATGGGTGAAAAATCAGTGGAGAACCTGCTGAAAGCTATTGAGGTGTCGAAAGAGAAATCGCTTGAACGCCTTCTATTCGGACTTGGCGTCCGCTATGTCGGCTCAAAAGCAGCCAGTACACTCGCTCAACATTTTGAGCATATGGACGCACTCATGGAAGCAGATGCAGAAGCGCTTGAACAGATCCCTGAAATCGGCAGCAAAATGGCAGAATCGATCGCCAGCTATTTTGATAAACCTCAAGTCACCCAGTTATTGGAAGAACTCAAAGAACTTGGCCTTAATATGGAATATAAAGGCCCGAAGAAAAGCGACCAGCCGGACGATTCTCCATTCATGGATAAAACGATCGTCCTTACTGGCAAAATGGAGAATTACAGCCGCTCAGAAGTGAAGAAGATCGTCGAGGATCTTGGCGGCAATGTGACAGGTAGTGTAAGTAAGAAGACAGACCTCTTGATCGCAGGAGAGGACGCCGGTTCAAAATATACGAAAGCAAGTGATTTAGGGATTGAAATATGGGATGAAGAGGAGTTCAGGAAAGCTATATTATAAGCGTTCTTGAATTTATGTTATTGGAAGTCCAGCTGTAGCGCCTTTCTATTGAAGAGGAAAGGCGCTGATGCTTTTAATCATTGGCTCTGTTATATCATTCTGTTGATATTCCCGCGATTTATCATGTAAGGTTCTCTTCCTTTTGACTAAGTGAAGGGGGAGGGAATACATAGATATACAATCCTTTAACAGAGACAGCAGAACGGACCAGACGTTAATGGAAGAATCTGATGGCCTTATTAAGTTTCAGCATCATTCGATTAATCATCAACATTAGTTATGACGGAGTCTGATAATTAGGGAGTGGAAAGCATGAGGAAGTGGCACGCACTGATCATTATAAGTTCTGTGCTCATCGTAAGCGCGTGTACGCCCGTTTTTGACAATAGAGAAGAAGTCATTCAGGAGACGAAAGACGAAACGAACAATCAATCGGCAATCGTCCCGAACTATAGTATTTCCGACGAAAATTACCGGATGATATTGACGGAAAGCAGCCCGAAAGTTTCGAGTGCCCGTGGAGTGACAACGAATCAGATGGGCAATCGAATGGATATCGATGAATTCGAAAGTGGTCTACGTCGTCATTCTAAAGAGCATTTTAGCCCGGAGAAGTATTTTTTTCAACCTGGACAGTATCTCGGCCATGAAACTTTAATGGAATGGTTGGGCCGAGGAGAGCCTGCAGAAGATGATGAAGAGAAAGATACAGAAGGCGGATTGAACCCTGCACTAGACGAAAATGAAGCATCCGAAGAAGACTTTCGGGAGCATCCGCGTTTTATTTCCAATATCGTCGAGCAGGACTATTTAGTTAAAAAAGATGAAAACGTGGTGGAATTAGAAGGCGTCACCATCGGCATTTCATTGCGGACTGTCTATAATTTCACCGTTGAGGGCCGTAATTATTCAGAAGACCATTCCACTGAGGAACTGTTGCAAAAAGGTAAAGAATACGCCGATGAAATCTTGAAGCGTATCCGCAAGCGTGAAGAACTGAAGGATGTCCCTGTCGTCTTTGCTTTATATGAAGAGGAAGAGGCGAGCTCAAAAGTACCTGGAAAATTCTTGAGCAAAGCATACGCTGAAGGATCAGATACGGCTTTGAATGGATGGGACGCCATCAATGAGGAACACATACTTTTCCCATCTGATGAAGCAGAAGAAAGACATTTTGATGACTCACAGATTTTCTCTGATTTTCGTAAAGAAGTCTCCGATTACTTTCCTAATTTCGTTGGGATGATCGGCAATGGTTTCTATGTAAATGATGAATTACAGCATGTCTCGATCGAGATCCCGATCCAATTCCAATCTGAGTCAGAAGTTGTCGGTTTTACTCAATATGTATACAGTCTTGTCAACGAGATGTTTTCTGAACATTATGGAGTGCAAGTGAAAATCCATAACATGGACGAACCGGAAAGCTTGATTGTAAGAAAACCTGGGGAACAAGAACCGTTTGTACATGTCTATGAATGATGATAATGAGCCGTACGGAGAGAAAGGATCCGTGCGGCTCTTCATTTATCTGAATTCCGCATTGAATATAGCGTGAAGATAAATGTGGCGTATTCCAACTTTTTTCGACAAAAAATAGAGTAAAACAGCCTATACATGAGATGATTGTAATAAAACACTATATTTGCTTATATTTAGATGGTAATGGTTTGAACTCCTTTAGTAGTTACGATAGAATATATATGGAAACGCTTAATGTGGTAATTTTCTAAAAATTACATAGCGTCACCCCATTTACTTTCAAGGAGGCGGTTTTAGTATGGTAGTGCCGTACAAACATGAACCATTTACTGATTTTACTGTGGAAGAAAATCGGAAGGCTTTGGAATCTGCGCTCAAGCAGGTCGAAGCGGACCTTGGAAAAGATTATCCCCTGATTATCGGTGGGGAGCGGATCATGACGGATGACAAGATAGAAGTCGTCAATCCAGCGAACAAAAAAGAGGTTATTGGCCGGGTTTCAAAAGCGAATCAGGACCTTGCGGAAAAAGCACATCAGATTGCAGATGAAACGTTTGAGTCGTGGCGCAAGACGAAAGCGCAGTTCCGTGCCGATATCTTGTTCCGATCAGCAGCTATCGTGCGCCGCAGGAAGCATGAGTTTACCGCCCATTTAGTGAAAGAAGGGGGTAAACCTTGGAAAGAAGCGGATGCGGATACCGCAGAAGCGATTGATTTCTTGGAGTATTATGGGCGTCAAATGCTTGAAATAGATAAAGGGGTCGAGATCAATTCCCGTCCGATTGAAAACAACCGTTTCCACTACATCCCGTTAGGCGTAGGTGTAGTCATTTCACCATGGAACTTTTTGTTTGCAATTATGTGTGGAACTACGGTCGCGGCAATGGTTACTGGGAATACAGTTCTTTTGAAGCCAGCGAGTTCCACCCCAATTATCGCATATAAGATGATGGAGGTTCTAGAAGAAGCGGGTCTTCCGAATGGGGTCATCAATTATATACCAGGAAGCGGCAAGGAAGTGGGCGATTATTTAGTTGATCACCCGCGAACACGTTTTGTAAGCTTCACTGGTTCCCGTGCAGTCGGAACACGCATTTTCGAACGTGCAGCAAAAGTTCAGGACGGTCAGCAATGGCTTAAGCGGACGATTATCGAAATGGGCGGGAAGGACACCATCGTAGTCGATAACGATTCAGACCTTGAACTAGCGGCAGATGCGATCACATATTCAGCCTTCGGTTTTTCCGGGCAGAAATGTTCAGCCTGTTCTCGTGTGGTAGCCCATGCAGATGTTTATGACGAGCTTCTCGATCGTGTTGTACAGAAGACGAGAGAACAGGTCAACTACGGAGATCCCAAGGACAACAGCAACTATATGGGACCGGTCATCGATCAGGGTGCTTATGATAAAATTATGGATTATATCGATATCGGTAAACAGGAAGGCAAGTTGATGGCGGGTGGTAAAGGAGACGATAGTAAAGGCTGGTTCGTTGCTCCAACTGTTTTTGCTGACCTTCAGCCGGACGCACGGATTATGCAGGAGGAGATCTTTGGTCCAGTCGTCGGCTTTACAAAAGCAAAGTCGTTTGATGAGGCGATCGAAATCGCTAATAATACGGAATATGGCCTGACAGGTGCGGTCATTTCAAACAATCGGGGCCACATTGAAAAAGCACGCGAGGACTTCCATGTAGGGAATTTGTATTTCAATCGTGGATGTACAGCAGCAATCGTCGGCTATCATCCATTCGGTGGCTTCAATATGTCCGGTACAGATTCAAAAGCCGGTGGTCCGGATTATTTAATCCACCACATGCAAGGAAAAACAACATCAGAGATGTTATGAAATTCCACCAAAACCCTTTTTTCCTCTATTGAAGGAAAAAGGGTTTTTTTATCAAAAACAGAACATACTAACTACGTCAGGAAAAGGGGAAATTTCCCCATTTTTAACTGATGATAAAAAAAATTAAATTAAATTTTGTGAATGTTTATCATAAAAATGTCACATATACGTATTTTTATACAATATTCGGGCATAAATATTCAATTACTCTAATATTACGCAATTTTTGCAATGTTCTTACAAAAGTATTATGATATAGTGGTACCTGTGTTTGGATTTTTTAAGTCTTTGTGACTTAAGAACCATGCGTCGGTACGATTGCATAGAATTGTATATACCAATACTTGGGAGGTGACAGTGTGTTTGAACTCGCTACCGCAACAACAGCATCCATCGGAGGTGCAACCTGGTTCTGGTTGTTCGTCCCGATGCCGATTTTAATCATTCTATCTATCATTACACTATTCACTGAGAGGAGCGAATAACAGAAAATGAGTACTGCTACGTTAATAACGTTTATAATTTATTTAATCGGTATGTTAGGAATTGGTTTCGCTGCATACCGTCTGACAAGTGATTTATCTGATTATGTATTAGGTGGTCGTCGTTTAGGACCAGGAGTAGCTGCATTATCCGCTGGTGCATCCGACATGAGTGGCTGGTTACTATTAGGATTGCCCGGTGCGATTTATGCAGGTGGTTTATCCGGAGCATGGATCGGTGTAGGCCTTGCTATCGGTGCATACTTAAACTGGCAGTTCGTCGCACGCCGCTTGCGTGTGTTCACAGAAATTGCAAATGATTCGATTACTGTTCCGGACTATCTAGAAAACCGTTTCCGTGATCATTCCCACGTATTACGTGTCATCTCTGCAGCTGTTATCCTATTATTCTTTACCTTCTACACCTCTTCCGGTATGGTCGCTGGTGCGAAGCTGTTCGAAGCTTCCTTTGCTTTAAGCTACACGCAAGCGCTTTGGCTTGGTGCTATTGTAACTATTTCTTACACATTCCTAGGTGGTTTCCTAGCGGTAAGTTGGACAGACTTCGTTCAAGGTATCCTGATGTTCTTCGCCTTGATCGCAGTGCCAATCGTAGCTATATCTGAATTGGGTGGTTGGAATGAAGCGACAAACGCTGTAGCTCAAATCGATCCATCCTACTTGAATATGGTTCAAGGTGTCGGGGCGTTAGCTATCATCTCATCTCTTGCATGGGGACTTGGTTACTTCGGTCAGCCGCACATCCTTGTACGTTTCATGGCACTTCGTTCGGCTAAAGATGTTCCGAAAGCCCGTCTTATTGGTGTCGGCTGGATGGTTCTAGGTCTTTATGGTGCTATTTTTACAGGTCTCTTCGGTCTTGCTTATATCAACACAGCAGACGTTGCGGATCTCTCTTCCTTTAATGCTGAAGTCATAACAGAAGGCGGCATTCAAATGCTTGCTGACTCTGAGAAAATTTTCATTACTTTCTCTCAGATCCTGTTCCACCCAGTCATTGCTGGTATCTTGCTGGCAGCTATCCTATCTGCCATCATGAGTACCATTGACTCTCAATTGCTTGTATCTTCTTCTGCACTTGCAGAGGACTTCTATAAAGCGATTTTCCGTAAGAACGCTTCTGAAAAAGAATTGGTATGGGTCGGTCGTTTCGCCGTTGCTGCGATCGCCTTGATCGCCGTGCTTCTAGCAGGTAACCCGGATAATACTGTTCTTGGACTTGTATCTTACGCTTGGGCAGGATTCGGTGCCGCATTCGGTCCGATCATCATCTTGTCCCTATTCTGGAAAGGCATCACACGTAATGGTGCGCTTGCCGGTATTATCGTCGGTGCCGTAACCGTTGTGGTTTGGGCTGACATGTTAAGTGGCGGTATCTTCGATCTTTACGAAATCGTTCCTGGATTCCTATTGAATACCATTGTAGCGATTGTCGTTAGTAAGATGGGTACACCACCTAAAGAAATCGTCGAAGAATTTGATAAAGCAGCTAGTTCTTAATATCTTTGGATAAAGGAATCCCCGGTCAATGACCGGGGATTTATTTCGTCCTCCTGGTTTGTTTGCTTTCATATTGGAATGCCTCATGTGCAGACAAGGTTATTGAATAAGTACAAATCCCTTTTATCAAATGAGACAACCTTCGCATCGTAAGACAGGGCCTGCCTGATATGTTAAAATAGTAAAGGTGTGCAACGAACGTTGAAATTACATTCTGAAGTTTGGTATGATCATATATTATGTGAGATCGAAATGGAGGTCGCATTATGTCCAGAATCAGTAAAGATGAAGTGAAGCACGTCGCGAATCTTGCGCGTCTTGCGATTACGGAAGAAGAAGCAACAACATTCACCAAGCAGTTAGATGATATTATCACCTATGCAGAGCAGTTGAATGAACTAGATACCACGGGTGTGGAACCAACGACACACGTCCTTGATTTGAAGAATGTAATGCGTAAGGACGAGCCGAAGAAGTGGATCACGCAGGAAGATGCACTGAAAAATGCACCAGATCAAAAGGATGGGCAGTTCAAAGTGCCATCCGTATTGGAATAAGGAGGTTCGACGATGTCTCTATTTGACTATACATTACGTGAGCTTCAAGAGAAGCTACATAACAAAGAAATCACTGTTACCGAGTTAGTAGAAGAGTCTTACAAGCGAATCGACGAAGTGGACGACCAAGTTCAAGCATTTCTTACATTAAATAAAGAAGCTGCTATTGCGAAAGCAGCTGAACTTGATAACGTGCGCGGCAGTGATGAATCGAAATTGTTTGGTCTGCCGATCGGTGTGAAGGACAACATCGTAACGAAAGGCTTGCGCACAACAGCAGGAAGCCAGATCCTTTCAAACTTCGAGGATCCACTTTACGATGCTACCGTCGTCAACAAGCTGAATGACGCGAAGTCTGTCACAATCGGTAAATTGAATATGGATGAGTTCGCAATGGGCTCTTCCAATGAAAACTCCAGCTATTCAGCAGCACGGAACCCTTGGAATACGGATTATGTGCCTGGAGGCTCCAGTGGTGGTTCTGCAGCAGCTGTAGCGGCAGGAGAAGTCCCTTACTCCCTTGGTTCCGATACAGGCGGTTCCATCCGTCAGCCAGCCGCTTACTGTGGTGTTGTCGGGCTGAAACCGACATACGGTCGTGTATCACGTTTTGGGCTGATCGCCTTTGCATCTTCTTTAGACCAAATCGGTCCAGTTACTCGAAACGTAGAAGACAACGCGTTTCTACTTGAAACGATTGCTGGTCATGACAAGATGGACTCTACATCAGCGAACGTCGAAGTGCCGAAATACACGGAAGCTCTTACAGGTGACGTGAAAGGCATGAAGATTGCTGTACCAAAAGAATACCTTGCTGAAGGTGTTGCGGCAGAAGTGAAAGAAGCGGTACAATCCGCTCTTAAAGAATATGAAAAATTAGGCGCGACATGGGAAGAAGTATCTCTTCCACATTCGAAATACGCGCTATCGACGTATTACCTGCTTTCATCTTCAGAAGCATCTGCCAACTTGGCCCGTTTTGACGGCGTCCGTTACGGCAAGCGTGCAGAAGATGCAGAAACGATGCTCGATATGTTCATGCGTTCCCGTGCAGAAGGCTTCGGCGATGAAGTGAAGCGCCGGATCATGCTTGGAACGTTTGCATTGAGCTCAGGTTATTATGAAGCGTATTATAAGAAAGCTCAGCAAGTACGTACTTTAATCAAAAACGATTTTGAAAAAGTGTTCCAGGACTATGATGTCATCATCGGGCCGACGACACCGACACCTGCCTTCAAAGTCGGAGACAAAGTCGACGATCCAATGACAATGTATGCAAACGATATTTTGACGATCCCAGTCAACCTTGCCGGTGTACCGGGTATCTCTATCCCGTGCGGATTCTCCAGCGCAGGCCTGCCTATCGGTTTGCAAATCATCGGAAATCACTTCGAGGAAGGTACGGTTTATCGTGCAGCCCATGCCTTCGAACAAGCGACAGAATTCCATAAACAACGCCCGTCCCTTGGAGGTGCGCGCTAATGAACTTTGAAACGATCATCGGACTTGAAGTCCACGTAGAACTGAAAACAGACTCGAAAATATTCAGCCCGTCTCCGAATATGTTCGGGGACGCACCGAATACGAACGTTAATCCGATCGACCTCGGTTATCCGGGCGTACTGCCGGTCTTGAATGAAGAAGCTGTTAATTTCGCAATGAAAGCGGCAATGGCTCTGAACTGTGAGATCGCCACAGATACCAAGTTCGACCGTAAGAACTACTTTTACCCAGACAATCCGAAAGCTTATCAGATTTCACAATTTGATAAGCCGATCGGCGAAAATGGTTACATTGATATCGAAGTCGAAGGTAAGAAAAAACGCATCGGCATCACCCGTCTTCATATGGAAGAAGATGCGGGTAAACTGACACACAGCGACGACGGCTATTCTCTTGTCGACTACAACCGTCAAGGTACACCGCTTGTCGAAATCGTGTCTGAGCCTGACATTCGCACACCGAAAGAAGCGTACGCGTATTTGGAAGCATTGAAAAATATCATCCAGTACACCGGCGTTTCCGATTGTAAGATGGAAGAAGGCTCATTAAGATGTGACGCCAACCTTTCCATTCGTCCGATCGGGCAGGAAGAGTTCGGTACAAAAACAGAGCTCAAGAACTTGAACTCCTTCTCCTTCGTACAAAAAGGACTTGAGTTTGAAGAAGTTCGTCAAGAAAGAGAGCTGCTGGCAGGCGGGGAAATCCTTCAGGAAACACGTCGTTACGATGAGCAGACGAAAGAAACGATCCTCATGCGTGTCAAAGAAGGATCAGACGATTATCGTTACTTCCCAGAGCCGGACCTTGTGCCCTTACACATCGATGAAGCCTGGAAAGAGCGGATTTTCGCACAAATTCCTGAACTTCCTGACGCTCGTAAGAAACGCTATATCGAGGAACTTGAACTTCCGGAATACGATGCGATGGTACTTACCAACAACAAAGAACTTTCTGATTTCTTCGAAGAAACGATTGCAGCCGGCGGGGATATTAAACAGACGTCCAACTGGTTGATGGGAGAAGTCTCCGCGTACATGAATAAGCAATACAAAGAACTTCATGAACTGGAAATAACACCAGAATCTCTGGCGAAGATGATCAAGCTGATCGAAGATGGCACCATCTCATCCAAGATTGCGAAAAAAGTCTTCACAGAGCTCGTGGAAAACGGTGGCGATCCTGAAAAGATCGTTAAAGATAAAGGATTGGTTCAAATCTCTGATGAAGGTCAACTGACTGAAATTATCGTCAAGATCATGGACAACAACCCACAATCGATCGAGGATTACAAAAACGGGAAAGATAAAGCGCTCGGATTCCTTGTCGGTCAAGTGATGAAAGAAACGAAAGGGCAAGCGAACCCACCGATGGTCAATAAAATCATTTTAGCTGAAATGGAGAAACGCTGAGTCCTATAAACTTTACGAAAGCACGCACCAAGATCAGTGCGTGCTTTCGTATGGATTGATCTTTCGGGTCATATACTATAAAAATGGTTTGCAATTACAGAAAAAAGAGCTATGATGTTACTTGGAGCATGCCTGGATAAGGGGGTCATACGATGAAACGTGCCCGAATTATATACAACCCGACCTCTGGAAGAGAAGTCATACGCAAGGTTCTCCCGGACGTTCTACAACGTTTTGAACAGTCCGGTTACGAAACCTCTGCCCACGCCACAACATGTGCTGGAGATGCTGTGAAAGCTGCCCAGTATGCTGTCGATCATAAATTTGACGTTGTTGTCGCGGCTGGAGGAGACGGAACCATTAATGAAGTGATCAACGGACTTGCCGAACAACCGCACAAACCGAAACTCGGCGTCATTCCAGTCGGGACAACCAACGATTTTGCCCGTGCACTGCACATACCTAGAAACGTCCATAAAGCCGTCGATATCATCTTGAAAGATTATACCCATCCATTAGATATCGGACGCGTCAACGACCAATACTTCATGAACATCGCCGGTGGAGGGAAAATCACCGAAGTGTCCTACGAAGTCCCAAGCAAGTTGAAAACGATGATCGGTCAGCTCGCTTACTATTTGAAAGGAATCGAAATGCTGCCATCCATCCGTCCGACCTATGTCGAGATGGAGTATGACGGCAAATGGTTTGAAGGCGAGATCATGCTATTTCTCGTCAGCAACACCAATTCCGTCGGCGGTCTAGAAAAATTAGCTCCGTCCGCCCGCATGGACGATGGCCTATTCGATTTGATGATTATAGAAAAAATGAACATCGCCGAATTCGTACGAATTGCTACACTCGCGATTCAAGGCACCCATCTCAACCATCCGAAATTCATTCATACCACAGCAAGTCGTGTGAAAGTGAAGACAGATGAGAAGATGCAACTGAATATCGACGGGGAATTTGGTGGATTATTGCCCGGGGAATTTGTCAATTTATACAGACACCTGGATTTTTTCGTTCCAGAAGAAAAGTTCAGGGTGAAAGAAGAGGAATAATGGGGAGCGCTACTGCTGAATGAAGCGGTGGCGTTCTTTTACTTTTTTAAAAATGGTAGTTATCTGGAAATTCGATTCTGGAATATTTACTGGGTTAAGGGGCCCCGGGAAACGATTCGCTTTCCGTGGGCCGTCCCTGAGCCTCCTCAGACTTTACGCGAGCTTTGGAAATGAAGAGCTTTTTTAGTAATGTTGTTCTTATGCTTGTCGGAGCTACCAGGGCGACTCCGCACTTAATGATATGATAAACTGTTATAGAGTATATAGAAAAAGGACGGATGATGAATGGCGAAACCAAAACCGCCGGTACAGAAAAACGAAACGATCGAACTCAGTTTCGAAGATTTGACGCACGAAGGCAATGGGGTGGGGAAAGTCGATGGCTATCCACTTTTCGTACCATATGGCCTTCCTGGTGAAAAGGCAGAAGTCAAAGTGGTGAAAGTAAAGAAGAACTTCGGCTTCGGCAAACTACTGGATATTAAAGAATCGAGTGAAGACCGGGTCGAACCGCCTTGTGATGTGTTCTATCAGTGTGGAGGATGTCAGCTTCAGCATATGAGCTACCAAATGCAGCTCGATATGAAACAGAAGCAAGTAAAAGATAACATGAAGAAAATCGGTCACCTTGAACATGTCCCTGTCCACCCGACCATCGGTATGGACGATCCGTGGCGCTACCGTAATAAAGTGCAAATCCCTGTCGGACAAAAAGAAAATGGAGAACTGATGACAGGATTTTACCAGAAACGAAGCCACAACATCATTGATATGGACACTTGTCTGATTCAAGATGAAATGAATGACCGCATGGTAGAAACGGTCCGCCGCATCGCTTCCAAACACGGCATCGATGCTTACGATGAACAAACCCACCGCGGTGTACTAAGGCATATAATGATTCGAACCGGCCAGACGACAAAAGACATCATGATTGTTCTTGTTACGAAAACTAAAAAGCTACCGCACAAAGATAAGCTGATCGACGAAATCCGTGATGCTTATCCGAACGTAAAGTCGATTGTTCATAACGTCAACAGCGCCAAAACAAACGTCATCTTAGGGAAAGAAACCAATGTTATTTGGGGAGACGAATACATTTATGACATGATTGGCGATATCAAATTCATGATCTCACCAAAATCGTTTTACCAGGTTAACCCGACACAGACGAAAAAGCTTTATGATCAAGCGCTTGAATACGCTGACTTAAGAAGCGGTGAAACAGTCATTGATGCATACTGTGGCATCGGTACCATCTCGTTGTTTCTCGCCCAGAAGGCTAAAAAAGTGTTAGGTGTTGAAATCGTACCGGAAGCTGTAACGGACGCGAAGAAAAACGCCCGTCTGAACAAACTGGAAAATGCTGAGTTCTACGTCGGACAAGCAGAGGAGCTCATGCCATGGTGGCGCAACCAGGGGTTGAGACCTGATGTTATTGTCGTTGATCCACCTCGAAAAGGCTGTGATGAAGAGCTGCTGAAAGCGATGCTTGATATGGAACCAGACCGAATTGTTTACGTATCCTGTAATCCTTCCACGCTTTCTCGTGATTTGCGTATTTTGGAAGACGGAGGGTATGAGACGAAAGAAGTTCAGCCTGTCGATATGTTCCCACAGACGAGCCATGTGGAGTGTGTGACGTGGCTGGAAAAAAAGTAATATGAACCTGCAAAAAGCATTAGCGTTTGTACGAAGAACTATGTAAAGTCCTTTAGCAAAACTTTGAGGAGGTGGATGTTCAATGGCACAAAATCCATTATCCCACAAAGAAATCAGAATCATCTTGGAGACAGCAGACTCGATCATTGCCCGGGGAGGCAGGACACAGCTTGCCAAGATTTTGAAAGGATCGAAGGAGAAGAAATTATTGGAGCTAGGTTTGGACAAAAACCCTGGCTACGGATTTTATAAAGATGAGAAAATCGATGATATTACCAAGAAAATTAATTGGATGATTGCTCATGATTTCTTGGACTTGCAAAAAGACTGGAAGCTGCTTTTGATTGTTTTCACAGATAAAGGATGGCTGGTTCAATCCGATCAATATGCAGATATGCTTGTTCATGAATGGAATGAGTGGATCAAACAAGGCAAAAAGAATCCGGATATGAGCTATCTGAAGGATCGGAACAGAGAGATGATCCTCTTAATGCTTGAGAAAATTAAAGAGTCAGGCAACAGGGGCTTTATTCCATACTTGCAATTATGGAAGGAAATAGATTATAAAAAAGTTCGTGCAGCCATACGGGAAACGATAAAGGTAATAGAAGGAAAAGAACCTTTTGATGAATCACCGTTAAAGAAAAGAGATGAAAAGATTAAGAAAGCCTTAGAAGGTTATTCATGGTACGATATTATTATTATGTAGGTTTATTAACGAATGCAACTTAGTCTCTATAGAGATAGGGAATTCCTTCAAAGGTATAGCATGAACATGAAGCTTTTATGCTTTTATTAGAGAGACAAAGCATGGCTATAACAGCAGTTCATTTAAAGGAGAGTCACAAATGGAAGCAAACAAAAAGTGGTTATCGATTCCTGAAGACTTCAGAAAGAAACTCAAAGCAAATGTCCGTTGTACCGGTTGTAATGATACAGTCACCATCACAGACTTCATCATTGTCGATCATTCTGTGGGTGTCATGTTGGATGGTAAATGCAAAAACTGTGGCCATAAAGTAGTTAGAGTAGTGGAGATGGAGGAATAAAGAAAAGCAGGAGGCTGGTTCAGCCTCCTGCTTTTTAGTTATGCATTGTGATACATCAAATCTTTCTTCGTCTTCAAATCGAAACGGTCGGCGTTCATGACTTTTACCCAAGCAGCTGCGAAGGCAAGCACAAATTTCTCTTTGTTGTCGTCTTGTGCATAAACCTCTGCAAGTGAACGTAGAACGGAATTAGAACCGAAGACAAGGTCAACACGGGTGGCTGTTCGAACGAGCTCGCCTGTTTGACGGTCGCGACCTTCGTATTCGTTGTAGTCGGACGGCTTCCACTCAATGTTCATATCAAGAAGATTGACGAAAAAGTCGTTGGTTAGTGTGCCGACTCGATCTGTGAATACACCGTGCTCTTTGCCATCATGGTTTGTACCAAGTACGCGCATCCCGCCGATAAGGGCGGTCATTTCCGGTGCGGAGAGTCCCAGAAGTTGTGCTTTATCTACGAGAAGTTCCTCTGGACTTAATGTGTATTTCTTCTTCTCATAGTTGCGGAATCCATCTGCCATCGGCTCTAGTACTTCAAAGCTTTCCACATCTGTTTGCTCTTGTGTAGCGTCCCCGCGTCCAGGTGCAAATGGAACAGTGATAGCAATTCCGGCATCTTTGGCGGCTTTTTCTACAGCTGCACTACCACCGAGGACGATCAAATCAGCTAGGGATATTTTTTTATATAGGTCATTTTGGATGTCTTCATAGACAGACAGTACTCTTGAAAGCTGTTCCGGCTCGTTGACTTCCCAGTTCTTCTGAGGTTCAAGACGGATACGGCCGCCATTGGCACCACCGCGATTATCAGAGCCGCGGAATGTGCTGGCAGAAGCCCATGCAGTTGTCACAAGCTCACCAACAGTTAATCCTGAGTTGAGGATTTTTTCTTTCAAGTTTGCGATCTCTGAATCTGTCAATTCATAATTAACAGATGGAACAGAATCCTGCCAAATCAGATCTTCTTCAGGAACTTCAGGTCCGAGATATCTGTCTTTAGGTCCCATGTCACGGTGAAGCAATTTGAACCACGCGCGTGCAAAAGCGTCTGCGAATTCATCCGGATTCTTATGGTAATGGCGTGATATCTTTTCGTAGTCAGGGTCCATTCGTAATGCCATATCTGCTGTTGTCATGAACGTAGGAACTTTAACAGATGGATCTTCGGCATCTGGTGCGAGATCTTCATCTTTAGGGTTTACCGGAGCCCATTGATTGGCACCTGCAGCACTTTTCGTAAGCTCCCACTCATAGCCGAATAAAAGATCATAGTATCCATTATCCCAAACCGTCGGGTTAGCTGTCCATGCGCCATCGACGCCACTTGTAATCGTGTCACGGCCTTTTCCGCTTCCGTGTGAGCTCTGCCAGCCTAAGCCTTGAGATTCAATGGGTGCTGCTTCTGGTGATGGCCCTACTTTTTCAGGATCCCCTGCACCGTGGGCTTTACCGAATGTGTGGCCGCCGGCAATAAGAGCGACGGTCTCTTCATCATTCATCCCCATACGGGCAAATGTTTCGCGGATATCGCGGGCACTTGCAAGTGGATCAGGTTCACCGTTCGGTCCTTCAGGGTTCACATAGATCAGCCCCATTTGAACGGCTGCAAGCGGGCTTTCCAGCTCTCGGTCCCCGGAGTAACGGTTGTCTTCGAGCCACTCTTTCTCAGTTCCCCAGTAGATGTCTTCTTCAGGGTGATAAATGTCTTCACGTCCACCGCCGAAACCGAATGTTTTCAAGCCCATCGACTCAAGTGCGACATTCCCTGTCAGGACAAGTAGGTCGGCCCAAGAAATTTTATTTCCATACTTCTGTTTAATCGGCCATAACAATCGTCGGGCTTTATCAAGGCTTGCGTTATCAGGCCAGCTGTTCAGAGGGGCAAAGCGCTGGTTGCCTGATCCACCGCCACCGCGTCCGTCACCTGTACGATAAGTTCCTGCTGCGTGCCAGGACATACGGATGAACAGGGGTCCATAATGTCCATAATCTGCAGGCCACCAGTCTTGACTGTCTGTCATCAGGTTATGAAGATCTTCTTTCAGTGCGTCATAATCCAGCTGTTGGAACGCTTCTGCGTAATCAAAGTCTTCTCCCATCGGGTTGGTTTTCTTATCATGCTGACGCAGAATATGCAGGTTTAATTGGTTCGGCCACCAATCTTTATTGGTTGTCCCGACTTTCGCCGTCGTTACAGCACTTTCTTCTTTTGTCTTGTCGTGCGAGACCGGGCATTTACCAGCTTGAGAATCATGCATTTCATTCTTGTCCATGTGTGAATCCCCCTTTATTATTTGTGAAAAAATTATAATCGCTCTTAGATTATAATTATAATAAAAAACGCTATGATTTGAAAGCGAGAAGTACTGATTTATCAAAAAATATTTTGACAAATAATGTTAGAATTAGACAAAGAGTTGAAGTGGGCTCTAGGTAAGAAAAAAATCTATTAATGTAACAGACTAGTTGAATAATTGAAAGTTTTACTTTAGTAAGGGGAGTTTTGGGACTTTCTGTTTATATAGGGGATAAGAGTGTGAAATGGTTCAATAGAAAGGAGAATGTAGATGCCTGTGATTCAACACGAGCAATTTATCCAAGCACCAGCAAAGCTTTGTTTTGATCTTGCAAGAGATGTAGATATCCATACTAAAACTACAGGAGCAACTAAAGAAAAAGCTGTAGGTGGGGTGACTAACGGGTTATTAGAAGAAGGAGATACAGTAACCTGGGAAGCTACACATTTTGGCATTAGGCAACAACTGACAGCTAAAGTGACATTCATGGAAAAGCCGTCACAATTCAATGATGTTATGGTAAGAGGCGCCTTCAAATCCTTTATACATACACACCGGTTTGTTGAAAAAGAAGGGGGGACTATGATGATTGACACGTTTGATTATAAGTCTCCTTTAGGGGTGGTCGGTGTTATAGCAGATAAGTGGTTTTTAGAGAAATATATGACTGCCTTTATCATTTCGCGAGCTGAAGAATTAAAAAAGGTGGCGGAAAACATTTATCATAATGGCTGATAATTTTGGTGGTGTATTGAATGGAGGGGGTTAAGTGTTAAATCATTTTAGGTTCTTTATATGGATGTTAGTGGGGATGACGCTTTGGGGTGTTTTCTTTGCTTCATCAAGTCAGAGTTATTTGGAAATCATCAGCATTTCAGTCGTGGCGACTTTATTTAAATGGCTATTTGAAAGGTTTGAGCAAAAGGAATAACATCAAAGAACATCCTACATAAATTAAAGCTTAAGGGAGAGAAAAATCATGGCACAATCATTCATTTTCGATATGGATGGTACAATCTTTAAGACAGATACAATTTTGGAACGATCTTTAGAAGACGCCTTTATTCATTTAAGGTCCCTGAATCAATGGGATAGCAGTACACCTATTGATCAATACCGGGAGATTATGGGTGTCCCGTTACCAGAAGTTTGGGAAGCATTACTGCCTGATCATTCAAATGAGATAAGGGCACACATGAATGACTATTTTCTTGAGAGATTAATAGAAAATATTAAAAGTGGAAAAGGTGCGTTATATTCTAATATCAAAGAAGTCTTCAGTTTTTTGAAAGCGAATGATTGTTCTATTTACATAGCAAGTAATGGATTAACGGAATACTTAAGTGCTATTGTAAGTCATTATCAATTGGATAATTGGGTAACGGAAACGTTCAGTATAGAACAAATTGATTCATTAAGTAAAACAGATTTAGTTCAGCGGATTACGGAAAAATATAAGATTACTGATGGTGTTGTTGTAGGGGATCGCCTTTCAGATATAAAGGCAGCTAAAGAAAACGGTTTAGTGGCTGTTGGGTGTCGTTTCGACTTTGCCAGAGAAGATGAGCTTTCTCAGGCTGATAAGGTAGTCGATGACTTCAGTGAGCTGAAACAGCTTCTGCAGCATATTTAATGGAGACCTCTCCAGTCTTTTGAATGAAAAAATGTAAAGCGTCGTCCCGTTGACTTTCAATTTTATGATGAAATAGCGCCTGTCCCTCGTTGGGGGCAGACGCAAATCACCTCAGCAGCTTATAAATCTATCACTCACCAAAAGCTTCCGGCAGCATTTTGAACCCTTCAATTTCTGCATCCTCTTCCACTTCAATCATGATGCAGCGTTTCCCTTTATAGTTGACTTGCCTTACGTACTCCAGGTCTTGGGGGCTGATGGATATGTTGGCGATTTTTGTGTTGATTTTGATTGATTTTGATTTATATTTCGGAACGATGCTGCTCGCTTTAAGCTCATAGCCTTCATCATCCGTGATTTTTTGGAAAGCGCTTTTCACTTTTTCGGAATCGACTTGTTCCCCGCTCTGATTCAACACACGTTCCACGTCTTTATAGTCGAGTTTTGGTGGTGTATCTTCTTCGTTTTCTTCTACAGTACGATTGATTTCTCCATAGACATTGGCGAGTGTAGAAGGATTGACCTGATCACCTACAACATCCCTGATGACCTCCTCGAACACCGCTTTGTCTTCTTTCGCTGTCATTATCTCTTCTCCATTCAATACTTCCTCAATAAAACGGTAGTCTGGCTCGTTGGCTTTGCCTGCCGCATAAAGGACGTGGTTCACATCAGAGGCGCCATCAGTGATTCCAGGGAAAAGAAATCCTGACATCGGGTTTTTGAGATCGATGACTGGATCAACTTCAATTTTGTACTTAAACTCCTTCTCAACGTAGTCGAATTGTATTTCCTTTTTTGGTTCTTCGGTTTTGTTGATGCTGCAAAGAATGAAGGGGTTGGAGTAAACGGCATCCCGTCCGCCTTCCTCCGTTTCTTCATTCCGCCTTCTCGTTGGTTTCATGTATTCAGCACGGATGAATGTGATGACGACATCCTTTTCATAAGGATGATCTTTGATGATTTTCTCTGTCATCAACAGCATTTGTTCTTTCCAATCATCGACGTGGCTGCTAAGTAAACCTTTATGTAAAATGAGCTGACTGTGATCTTCCGCTTCACGCACGAATTTCAGTTCAAATAACTTTTCATCGAGCTGGCCTGACAGGGTTTTTTTGAAGTTGTTCATAAAGAGCTCCTGTTGATCTCGATCGAGCATTTCGAACGGCTGGCTCTGGTGGTGGTAAATTTCTGTGCTTTCCTTCATGATATATACGTTGAATATGTTTGAAATCTTGAGCAAATCATTATCCACTTTCAACTGTCTGCGGATACCGGCTATGTCTTTTTTGTCCATCAATCGTCCACTCCTAAGTTCATTCTTCTTTCTATGATTCTTCTATTTTAACATAGGGATGATCGAATCATGCAGGCGTTGATAGGCAGAGGAAATGAAAGTTTGGCGAGAAGGACACAATTTATCCATGATGAAACATAATGGTGAACCACACCGTATGCAAAGAAGAAAAAATCAGAAAAGGGGGGAGGTTATGCTGAAAGTAATAGAACTCCTGCTGCTCTTAGCCGCGAATACGTCTGTCAGCATCTATCTCTTTCAAGAATTGGATTATTTAGGCTACATAGCTCTGTTCGGCGGAATCGGATTTTCCGTTCTTCACTTTATTAGGACATATGAGCAAAAGCGAAATCAGGTGCTGGAACATCCAGACGCCGAATACTATCACTCGATTGACATGGGTGGAGATCAATTTCACAGTGGAGAGAGTTTTGGTGATAGCAGTGATGACTAGTTATACCGCTAAATCCATAATCGTGAAGGGAATTCCCTTCACGATAAGGTTTTAAAAAGCTAAAGGTGTGCTTACTTTTAGTTATCTTGTTTAGCCGTTTTGGATTTGCGTGCTTTTTTTGCCTCTTCTTTATGAGCCTTATTAGCTGCTGCACTACCGAATTCCTCTGAAAACTCTGTGTCCGCTTTTTTCGGATCGAAACCCTTTTTATTTTTTTGTTCTGCATCGTGTTTCTTAGTTTTCTTCGCCATCAATGAACACCTCCTTACCTTAAGTATGGAGCAACACAGAAATTCTTATGTATGGGGTAGGTGCCTTCGAATGTAGTGCGAAAAGGGATATTAAAACAGGAGGGAGGATGAAAAAGTCAAGGGTTTTTCACTTCCTCAATGAAGGATTCAATTAAGGTATCTATCGTAATGGATTGAAAATATAGCGGAAAATGTAGAACAAAATGGATAAACAATTCCATGTGTATGCTGGGTTGTTTTCTTGATAAAATGAGTTGGGGTTTGCTTTACGAATGAATCTACAAAAAAGAAAATGGAATGCTATTCAATCCTTAATGAGCAGGATACATAAAGCATTGATCGAGGAGCGGAAACAGAATGAATTTGTAACGGAAGCTCCTGTAGCTGCCCGAAATCACTCCACAAGACAATTAATAGAGGCTTTCACTTTTAATAAACGTCATAAAGAAGAAAAGGATTTCTATATATGTGTGACTGAAGAATGGTTGAAGCAGAGTGGGCGGTGGTAAATGGTTGTTGCTGATTGTCCATGCAGGTCATTCGTTTTTCTGATCGATGCCATTAATTGAATGGCGATAACATTATTTGGAGGGGGGGCGTATATGTCCACGCGTTTTTTTAATTTGATGGAAGAAAAAACAGGGGTTTGTTTGAATGATGTCCAGAAGCGAGCGGTCCTGCATACGGATGGGCCGTTGCTTTTGCTCGCATCACCTGGCTCTGGTAAAACGACGACCCTGAATATGAAAATCGGCTATCTGTTACTGGAGAAAAAAGTGAAAGCAGACAGAATCATGGCAATCACTTTCAGTAAAGCATCGGCAAATGATATGTCAGAACGGTTCGGTCGTTTCTTTTCCAGCTTAACGGAGGACTATGTTCACTTTTCCACTATCCATAGTTTCGCGTTTAAGGTCGTTCGGGAATCTTTAACAAAAAATGGGCAGCAGTTTCAGCTGATCGAAGGAAACATCAGTGATGAAGAGCTGAAAAAAGGATGGGACGGCCCCGACATTCCTCTTCATAAAAAGTTCATTTTGAAAAAGCTTTATGAGGAAATGAATGGCACACAGATTACTGATGATGAGATGGACGAACTGATGACCTACATCAGTTTTGTGAAGAATCGTATGATCCAGACCGGCGACTTAGGTGGTGTCACATCGGACGTATTGAATGCGGCAGCCATCTATCAATCGTATGAACGGTTCAAGAAAAATCATGATGGGAAGCTGCTGTTGGATTTCGATGATATGCTGACCTATTGTCACCAAATCTTATTGGGCGATACCGAGATCTTATCAAAGTATCAACAGCAGTTCGAATATATTTTGACAGATGAAAGCCAGGACAATTCCATCGTTCAGCATGAGATTGTCGAACTGTTAGCCAAACCACAAAACAATCTATGTGTAGTTGCGGATGATGATCAGTCGATCTTCATGTGGAGAGGCTCGGACGTCACGAAGCTTCTGCAGTTTGAAAAGACGTATGAGGATGCGACGGTGATGACGATGTCGCAAAACTACCGATCGTCGCAGGAAATCGTGAAAGCGTCTAATCAGTTCATCAAACGGAACAAGAATCGTTATTCGAAAGAAATGTTCACAAAAAACGAGGGGCATAAACAGGTCGAAGTCAAAAACATGAGTAAATACGAGGAACAGTTGAATTATGTCACTGAAGAAATCAAAAAGAGCGGAGGGGCAGAGGAAATCGCTGTCCTATACCGGAACAACTCTTCAGCGGTCCCGCTTGCCGATAAACTGGACAAAGCCGGAATCGATTTTTATATGAAGGACATTGATGCAAAGTTTTTCAAACACTGGATTGTCGAAGATATGCTGAACTTCATGCGCTTTTCCTACAACGATCGCCGCGTTGATATCTTAGAGAGAATTCATACGAAATTCAATGCCTATATATCAAAGCAGCAGATTTTCTATTTGAAGAAAAAGAAAAACTCCCAAATCTCAGTTTTCGATATTCTGTTGGACAGTACACTGCCTGACTATCAGTACAGGAACATCAAACAGGCGAAGAAGCTTTTCAAGGAACTGAACGGAATGGAGCCTTACAAAGCGATCCGCACCATTCGGGAGAAACTCGGTTATGATCGTGCTATCCAAAAGATGGTGGAGAAATTCGGGTTCAATGTGGAACATCTCATGAGCATTCTTGATACTCTCGAAAAGATTGCAGAAGGACTCGGATCGCTCAAAGGTTTTGCTGATCGTTTGAAGGAATTAGAGAAATTACTGCAAACATCAAAATACAACAAAAATAAAAGCGCCCTCACCTTGACCACTTTTCACAGTGCCAAAGGGTTGGAGTATGACAAAGTCTATATGATCGATCTTATCAATGGGGTAATCCCATCCAAAGAGGATATGGAAACATATCGAAATCAAGATACAGGGCCAATGGAAGAAGCGGTACGCCTTTTCTATGTCGGGATGACACGGGCAAGAACAAATCTGGAGCTTTTGACTTACAACTATAAAGGAAGCGAACGTGTGACAGAATCGATTTTTGCCATGAATGTGAGAAAAATCATTCAACCGGCCGCTGAAAAATCAAAACGAAGAGGGCATGCTCCTGATCTTTCAGATGAGAACCTCCTGAAACCAGACGAAATTGAACTGGGGAGAAAGGTCGTCCATCGAAAATTCGGTCCTGGTATCATCGCAGAGTATGGCGGAGATCAAATAGGTATTCGCTTTGATGAAGTCGGATACAAAGAGCTGCTTTTGGATGTTTGTATTGAAAATGGCTTGCTTCGGAAATCTGAGGAAAAGGTTTAAAGTCAGTCTCTCATCGAGGCTGACTTTTTCTAGATCCAAAGGATAGGCATGTTACAATATTAGGAAAGACTTAGGGAGGAGGTCCTGCATGGATGAGGAAAATCGATTAATCGTAAACTCAGAATCTACCAATCTACTAAAAGAATTAACATCCTCCATTGAAACTTGTCAACGCTTTTATTTTAGTGTTGCCTTTATGAACTTTAGTGGTGTTCAACTGCTCCTTGAAGCTTTAAAAGAAGCAGAAGAGGGAGGTGTTTCCGGGAAAGTTTTAACTTCCACTTATTTGAATTTCACCGACCCAAAAGCATTGGAAAAGATAAGGGAATTTCAGAATATAGATTTGAAGGTTTTTGTTACGGATCAAACAGAAGGTTTCCATACAAAAGCTTACCTATTTGAATATGATGACTATTATAAAGTGATTATAGGTTCTTCCAATATTACTCAATCCGCATTGAAGAGTAATGTCGAGTGGAATGTGGAGATCATTTCAAAACAAGATGCAAATTTTGTTCAACAAGTCATCCAGGAGTTCGAGCGTCTTTGGGAAAGGAGTCAGGGAGCAACGGATGAATTTTTATTTGATTACAAAAGATATTTCCAAAATCTGCGTGGGATTGCCGAACAAAATGCTATTTTTGAGAAACCAGCATACATAACTCCTAACTCCATGCAACGAAGAGCGATGGATAATTTGACCCGGTTACGTTCAGTGGGAGAGAAGAAGGCGCTCGTCATTGCAGCTACCGGTACAGGAAAAACTTATATGTCTGCTTTTGATGTGAGACATATAAGGCCGAAGCGTCTATTATTCGTCGTTCACCGCGAAGAAATTTTGCAGAAAGCGAAAGAGACGTTTGAAAAGCTGATGTATGGATTTGACCTCTCTTTTGGAATGATGACAGGGACACGTAAAGATCATAACGCTGACTATATTTTTGCGAATATAAGTACGCTTTCAAATCATTATCAACAATTCTCCCCGCATGAATTTGACTATATTATTTATGATGAAGCACACCATGCGACCGCTGAATCTTATAAAAAAGTAATCGATTATTTCCAGCCAACGTTTCAGCTTGGAATGACTGCTACACCTGAACGAAGTGACAATCATTCGATTTTTGGACTGTTTGATCAAAATGTCGCTCTTGAAGTACGTCTCCATGACGCTTTAGATGATGGGATTGTGGTTCCTTTTCACTACTTTGGTATTACCGACATCGGTGATATTGATTTAAGCGATCTGTCTGTTGACGACGTTCATGAGATTGCCAAACGGCTTCAGATAAATGAACGAGTGGAATTCATAATAGATAAAATGAACTTTTATGGTCATGATGGAATGAAAAGAAAAGCACTTGGGTTCTGCGCTAACCTTGATCATGCAAGATACATGGCGGAGCAATTTAATCAAAGAGGCTTGGCAAGCGCTTTTCTTTCTGGTGATGATTCCTCAGAAGTTAGGCAGAAATGGATAAAAAAGCTGGAAGATGAAGAACATCCACTTCAATTCATCTTTACCGTGGATATTTTTAACGAAGGTGTAGATATCCCTTCTGTTAACACGGTTTTAATGTTACGTCCGACTGATTCCCCGATTGTTTTTATCCAGCAGTTGGGAAGAGGATTAAGGAAGTACCCCCAAAAGCAATTCTTGACTGTTCTTGATTTTATAGGAAACCATACAAAAGCTTTCTTGATTGCCATCGCCTTGAACGGACAACGTTATTATGACAAAGAAAGCTTGAAGGTTGCCATTGCTAGTGGTTTTGCTCATTTACCAGGCGCTACTCATATCCAGATGGACAAAATTTCAGCTGAGCGTATATTAGAACAAATCGATCAAGAAAAGTTCATGTCGAGCAAATACCTAAAAGAACAGTATTTTGAATTTAAGAAAATAAGGCAAGGGGCCGTCCCTTTTATGTTAATGGATTACTACAGATATGATGGAGCCCCGGACCCAGTAAAATTCATCATGAAAGACCAAACGTATGTAAACTTTGTCGCTAAAGCAGAAAAAGACGATCAATTAAAACTGTTATTAGCCGATGATTTATTTGAAAGTACGCTCAAATGGTTATCAAAGATGCTCCCAATTAAACGGCCGTATGATCTTATTATTGTCCATTATCTGCTGAAAGAAAAAACGGTTTCTTTTCAACAAGCTAAAAGGGAGATTTTAAAATGGGTCAAAGCTGTTCCTGATGAGAGTGTCTTTCATGCTTTACGTTTCTTGAATCAAGAATTTTTTGATACAAGAGAGAAGAACTCTATACCTAAACTTTACGTATGGAGTGGGGAAACGTTGAGTAGAACAGATGTGTTGGAAGAGTTACTGTCTCATCCTGTGTACTATGATTATTTTGTAGACGTAATCGAGTATGGCCTGTTCCGGTACGAAAGAAATTTTGGGGCGGAGAGTTACGGGGTTCCTTACTTTAAGCTATACGAACAATATAATATGGCAGAGGTCGCGCTTATCTCAAATTATGAAAAAAGCCATTCCTCTTTTCGTGGGTCAGGACTTTTGAAAAATGGCAATGAATACTTTCTTTTTGTCGACCTTCATAAAGATGCAGGAATTGCAGAGAGTGTTAATTATAACGATCGCTTCATCAGCCCGACACGATTCCAATGGGAGACACCGAACCAAACATCTCAAAGCTCACCGATAGGACAAAATATTATTAAGAATGAGGAGAAAGGGATACGACTTCACTTATTTGTTCGTAAATACAAAGAGATAGAAAAGGGCTTTCGAGAACCATTTATTTATATAGGAAAAGGTAGGACTATTTTTTATTCGGGAGAAAAGCCGATCGAGATCCAACTAGAGTTAGAGCATCAAGTCCCTCAACAATTGTATGTAGAACTAACTGAAAAGATATAAATGTGAATCCTTGCCTATAGAAAATCCCCTTCCTATATTTTAGTGGAAGGGGATTTCTTTATTAAGTTGTTACTTTCTCATCCATCAACTGATCGACCGCTGGAATATCAGCTGGTGCCCACATGAGAGATTTTAAATTTTTGCGACTCAACCAAATTAATTTCGAATGTTCACTAGCTCTAGGATGGCCTTTCGTTAATTTAGCTTTTAAAGCAATAAGGTGAATAATAAAGTTCTCATATTCATGCGTATGATCGTTAAATACTTCTTGAGCATCAATTTCACAGGAAAGTTCTTCTTGAATCTCTCTTTCCAGTGCGGTTTGTAAGTCTTCCCCTTCTTCCACTTTACCTCCAGGAAATTCCCACATATTCGGAATGGCCATATCGGGGGCCCGTAACGCGCAAAGGATTTCTTCGTCAGAGTTTTCGATGATGGCGGCAACCACTTTGACTGTTTTTTTCATCATTGTCCCTCCCTTTCAATAATTGTCTCCTTTCATAATAGCATAAGGGGAAATCCCCATCTTTTTTGGAAATGAGATATAAAAATTGCCCGGTTACTCTTAGAGTTAACGTACTTTTTACAATCAATTGTCATGTTATTTAAGGGGAGCGATATGTATAAGTAAAAAGGAGGGGGACTTTGGATTACAATTCGTCCGTAACATTTCTATTGAAAGGAGGAGGTAAAAGATGGATCAGGAAACGAAACAAAAGCCAGCTAAAAAGGTAGAAGAGGAAGTGAAAAAGTCTTCGACTGGTTTAGAGGAGAATGTCGGCGGGGTCCTTGCGTATTTACTTGGATTCATAAGCGGGATTGCCTTTCTGTTAATTGAAAAAGAAAACGAAAACGTTCGTTTTCATGCGATGCAATCCGTCATTTTATTTGGGTTTTTATTTGTTTTAGTAACCGTATTGAACGTCATTCCGGTTATTGGTTGGATGATCAATATTTTGATTGCTCCCATCTCCTTGCTCTTGTGGATTGTGTTAATGGAAAAGGCGTACCAGGGAGAAAGGTACCACCTGCCTATTAGCGGGAAGATCGCGGAGCGACAGCTTCAAAAAATGGCTGAATGAATTGTAGCATCCTTGGAATAATGGCAGATCACCTCACGAACATGGTATATGGGAGGTGGTCTTTTTAGTTTGTCATTTCTGGCTCTATGGAATTGTTAGCAGGATTAAATTGGAGGTCTGTCGAAAAGTGAGAAAAAGAACTTTGAGGAATATTGGGCAACTGTTGGATTATTTGCCTTATTTTGAAGAACAAAAGAAACCAGGTTACCCTTGTTAAAGAACATCAACTTTTGCACACCAAAAAATGATGGAAGACTATGTGAAGAAAGGTACATCACGAAGAGTTCTAAGACTGTTGGAGGAAGTATGCAAGGAAAAGTGATTATCTAAGGAGGTTTTAGAATGAACATACATAAAAGCAATCCTGTGGAAGAGATGTTGAAACAACAATCTGTGTTAATTCTTGATGGTGCCCTGGCTACTGAGCTTGAAACATATGGGTGTGATTTGGACGATCCATTATGGTCAGCGAAAGTTTTGCTGGAACAACCGGAGGCGATCGTCAATGTACATAAAGAATATTTCCAGGCTGGTGCGGATTGTGTCATAACGGCAAGTTACCAGGCTACTGTCGATGGGTTTGCTGAAAGAGGTTTGACGGAAGCGCAATCTTTAAAGTTGATCAAGAATACGGTGGAACTTGCTCAACAGGCTAGAGGTGAATATTTGAAAGAAAGAAGTCCTTCACTGAAGAAGTCCAAACCTCTTATTGCCGCATCCGTTGGTCCTTATGGTGCTTATCTTGCTGATGGATCGGAATATGTGGGGCATTATGATGTGACAGATGCACAACTGAGGGGTTTTCATCGGCCAAGAATGAAGGCATTGATAGAAGCTGGCGCAGACATTATCGCTTTGGAAACCATTCCATCGTTCAGGGAAGCTAAAGTTCTCGCTTCGTTGATGTTGGAGTTTCCAGATGCGTTTGCCTGGTTGTCGTTTACATTGAAAAACGAAAATGAAATCAGTGATGGTACACCACTTCGAGTATGTGGGGAAGAATTCGACGCTTACGAGCAAGTCGCAGCAATCGGGGTGAACTGTGCTCCTATTGATACTGCCGCTGCTGCTGTGGGTGTATTAAATAAAAACACGGACAAACCGGTTTTAATTTATCCGAATTCCGGAGAAACCTACAACGCAGGGACAAACACCTGGCATGGGGAAAATCATATAAATGATTTCGATGTGCAATCCGAAGAGTGGAGGAAGCAAGGAGCCTCCATTATCGGCGGGTGTTGCCGGACGACACCTTCTCATATTCGCGCTTTATCCGAAAGGTGGAGTTAATTCCAAATGAAAAGTGCCTGGCCCCAACGCTGAAAACCTAGCGAATACGGGAACAGGCACTTTTTTAGTTACTGGATATGCTGATCGAAGAACTCCAGCACTTTACGATAGACGAGAATCTCATTCTCTTTTTTCGAGAAGCCGTGACCTTCATCTTCTAAGACGATATACTCCACGTCTCTGCCTTCACCTTTTAAAGCCTCGACGACTTGATCGGACTCTTTCTTCACTACTCGAGGATCATTCGCACCCTGGATGACGAGCATTGGTTTCGTCATGAATTCCAAATGGTTGATAGGTGAATCTTGCTCAAGTTTACCTTTATCCTCGGCAGGGTCTCCGACAAACTGGGCGATGGCTGGTTTCCAGTGTTCTGGGACGGAATCGATGAAACTGAACAGGTTACAAGGACCGAAGATGTCGACGACGGCTTTGAAATACTCGGGGTGGCGGCCATGGAGGAGCAGCGCCATATAGCCACCGTAGCTTCCGCCCATTAATAGAATCTTATCGCGGGTGGCATATCCTTGTTCAATCAACCATTCGAGTCCGGCGATATTATCCAGCCTCGGCGCACCGCCCCAGTCGCGTTCGACCTTCTTCATGAATTCCAATCCATATCCTGTCGAGCCACGGAAGTTCGGAGCAAACAAGCTGTAACCCTGGTGGACGAGGAACAAGAAAAGAGAGCGGAAAGAATCCCTTTCTGCTGCTTGTGGTCCTCCATGGGGCCACAAAATAACGTGGCCATTATCTTTCTCAGGCTTCGGTCGGTACAAAAGCGCTTCAATTGATAAGCCATCAAAAGAGGAGTAGGTCACATATTCAGGGGCAATCAACTCCTCATTTTTGACTCCAGGTACCCCGTAATTCGTCAGAGAGTTCCAGCCTTGATCATTGAGCTGATATAAGTTGGCGGGGACTGTCGCTGAATCGCCGCGCAGGTACACATTTCCTGAGTCTGAAAGGATAATCTGATCAATGACGCTGACGGGAGCTTCGAGTTCTTTCAATGATCCATCAGCAATTTTGTAGTTGTATAAATGGTCCGCGGCCCCTTTTTCACTAACGATGTACAAGGATTTAGCAGATTTGTCGTATTTCATTTTTCCGAACTCCTCTTGGTCGAGATCGAGGACTTTTTCAAATGAATTCGTATCTAAATCGAACTTGGCCAAATAGGAGAAATCACTTTCATAGTTCGTCAGTAAATAGATTTCATTTTCAGAAACGAATACAGCTTCTGAAACGGTATGTTGAGGCTCCTTTGCTGGTGTCAGTAAAATGTCCTCATTTCCTCTTTTTACATAAGCAAGGCTGTATGTATTCGCAAAAGCTTTCAAGTAAAGGAAACTTTTCTCTTCGGGACTTGTATCTAAAAGGAACGTGGGGGCATCTTCGCCGTGTACGATCACTTCTTCATCTTCTGATGCCAAATCGTAGCAATACCCTTTCATGTACGTTTCGTCATCTTTGTTGGAAGTATAGTATAAACGGTGGCCATCTTGAGATAAAAAAGGGAAATCGTGACGTGATCCTTGATTGGCCCTGATCGGTTTGAGTGGGCCCCCTTGAGGAGGGATGGCATAAACCTGCCCATTTTCATCGCCGTCCTCATCCACGACAGCAACAATGAATTTCCCGTTCGGGTCGTAAGCGAGATGTTGACAGCTCTGATTATGAAATGTGAGTGGATAAGGGAATGTGCTGGGTAAATCCATCGCCCATAAATTGTATTTCCCATTGAAGTTAGTACTAAAGACTAATTGGGACTCGTCTGGACTGACAGCAAACGTTTCAATCCCATAGGTTTGAAAGAACTGTTCGACATCGGGTTGCGGAAAGTTCAACATTATTCTGTTCCTCCTGTGTTGATTGATTTTTAAGCACCTTTTATACCATTCGATAAATGACTGATTATACCTTTCTCCTATTTGGGAAACGAAGGTCTTGATCGATAAATGTGGACTTTCATACGTTCATAGAAATACATGAAATCGATGTCTATCAGTTATTTCATTGCCTAATGCCGAAAAATGATTACTGACTGTGCAGATATACATCCATCATCACAATCATTCCTAAAATCGCATAGAGTTGATCTTCCTCCCACTTTGATCCTCGGAGATGATACAAATCATCAGACAGAAAGGCTTCTTTAGTAGTGGGTTTAGCTATCGAGCGTTTTTTGATGGTGGCTTGCCGGTTATTCTTATCTTCTACAATAAAGTCGGAGGCCATGTTTTTTCCTGTTGCTTTAAGAAGGATTTCTCCATTCGACTTAGTAGCGGTAATGAGTTGGGATGTCATCTTCAAAGTGAATTGCAGGTTGGATGAAAGGGTCCCATCTGGCCTCAGTAACTGAACATCTTTATAGGCGCCTTTTGGTTTGACCAGACGTACCAGTACCCCTTGATCCGCAGATAAAAGTTCCATATCAAGGCTTGCGAATGTATATAATGTGGTGAATTTCATGATGCGGTTAATCCAATCATTGTATGACCTTGTACTTTCTTCAAAAGCGGCGACAATTTTATCATCCGCTTTGATTGTGTATTGCTTGCTTTGGCTTTTCATGATGGATTGTTGTTGAATTTGTAAAGTTTGATAGTCAGCTAGCATAAAACACTCTCTTTCTACTGTTGTGTGGTGTTTCTCTTATAAGATTTTTTTAAAGAGAACAAAGAGATGATATAAAAAAGGAAACCAGCTAGAGAAGCCGGCCCGATTATATCGATCCACTCCATCAGTTTAGACAATGGCCATTCGATAAGAAAGGATATAAAAAGATAGATTCCGATGAAAATAAAAGTTTGATAGATGTTCTGTTTCTTCCTGCGTTTATAATCTGTATACTTATGAACTTCTGAATACTCTAATCCTGCGAAGATGTAGCGGAGCCATACATAACCACTCACAAATAAAAAAATCAAAGGAATTAACAGCATGGGTGGGATCCCGTCCCTATCCATTATCACTAACAATCCCATATAGAAGAAAAGCAAGAGTAATAGGATCAGGGTAGATTCTGCTATGTAATAAAGTAATTGGCGTTCTTTTTCTTTATCGTCTGGAAAATGTTTCTGCAGCCAGGATCTCATATCTTTATACCTCCTCAATCATACTCGATTTATGTAATAACAACTCCGCTAGTTTAACATATAATTCCAAACCCTGGTCAGAGTGATATTTTAATGAAGACTTAGTTCAGGGGAAGGGGATTATTTAATCGTAATCTTTCATTGCTGCTTGGATGGCTTCCACATAAGCTTTGAACTCTTCTGTTTCATTAGAAGAGTCTTTCCTGGATTGGTAGCTGATGTCGCCATCTTTATAAAAGGCTTTTCTCTGTGCTCTTGTAATCTCGATTTGCACGCCTTGTCCTGTCTTCGTTTGGTTAACGTAGTTATCGGGATGGTCTCCATCTAGGTTCTCAGGTGCTTCTATGACGGTGAATCCTTTATTTTCTAAGTGCTGTTTAACGATTTGCTTCAGCTCTTCGTCTAAACCACCGATCATTGTTTGCAGCTTATCTCCGGATGCCCCATGTATTGAAATGTGGAACTTTGTGTCTGCAACCATTTTCAACGCTTGAGGTTCATCAAAACGAGTGGACGTGATATGTAAGTTGCTGTAATTGTTTGAAGTCAACCTTCCTTTAAAGGCATAAAAAGGGTAAGAAGATCCCGCAATCGCCTCCGTAAGGGAAGAGGTTGTTTCTTCAATTCCGCCGCCATGAATGGCACTCACGAGCCAGCGATCATCACCTGACCTACTTTTCACAATTTCATAATCCTCACCTTCCTCATATTCGCCAGCAAGCTCATCATATGAGCAAAAACGGTCCGACGAGCAGTCATCTTCACTCCGGCCAGTTTTTTTCTCAATCCTCTCATTTTGGAACCATAATATCGCAGCGGCTGAAAGGATAATCGCAGCCGTTGTCAGCATAATTCTCATGTTATTTCCAACACCTCTTTCTTCTAAAAGTAACGTATCAATAATATCTCCAGATGGGTACCTATCTGCTTGATTTTCTCAAATATCCTCCCTTGTATAAAATTTCGAAATGTTTGGCGAGTGGATCGGATCGGCGCATTGATACTCCATGTCTTGAAAATAGCCTTGTTAACAATAAAGTTACTAATCAAAAAGGCAGTTCTGAGCACTTCATCCAAAATTTTAGAACCTGAATCTTCCATGAAACTGTAATATGGTTAAATAATGCACTTGTTAAAATTCGGTAACAACATTTAACATAACTTAATAGTAAATACATGAAAAATACATCCCATTACACTATTCTCATCGTTCCATATATTCTGCATATACATAAGGGAATAAGGCAAGAAAAAGGGGGGCGTTGGTTTGGCTGTTATCAAAGCTCCGAGCAAGCATATCGACATGTTAGCGAGGCTGCTCCGGGCAGAAGCGGTCGGGGAAGGGAAACAAGGAATGCTGCATGTCGGTTCCGTAACGGTGAACCGGGCAAGAGTGGATTGTTCTGATTTTGAAGGCTTACGTACTCTGCCACAGGTGATCAACCAACCGAAAGCATTTGAGGCACTTCAACATGGGATGTATTATCAAAGAGCGAGAGAAAGTGAAAAGCGGTTGGCACGAAGATCAGTCAAGGGAGAACGGAGCTGGCCTGCTGTTTACAGTTTGTGGTACTTCAAGCCAGGGGGCGATTGTCCGCCGACATGGTATGACCAAAGCCTTGTCGGACGTTATAAGTCCCATTGTTTTTATGAACCGATCCAAGGAGAATGTGAAGATATTTACAACACGTTTTAAATATCTGAATAAAAAGGCTGTGACCACCTTTTATAGGGAGTTCACAGCCTTTTTATTATTGATAGTTAATGATTGCAGGGGCTGGATCAAGTTTAAGCACTTCTTCCGGGCTCATGACAGGTTCATCTTTATTGTAGAAGATTTTAAAGCCTCCGTACTGGCTGGATTCGTTACGCACGAACTTTCGGTAAAGGGACATTTTAGTCGCAGAAGGTCCCCAGCCATCGTAATTGAGGGCGACTTCAATATTTCCAGTCGATTGTATGGCTTGTTTATTTGTGACAGCCTCATCCATGAATTGGTGGACAAGGACTATTTTATCTGGAAGGTTATGTTTTTCGACAAGCTTTGATAAGTATTCCACCGCCTTTTGGACTTCTGCACCATCGACTTGTCCAAGATCGACTCCAGGAGTTTCCCCTTCAGAGACATGAAACTCTGTATCGATGGCGAGGTGGACGTAAGGAAGCTTCAGCCACTTTTCAATCAACTTGACTTGGTTAAGGACAGAGTCGGTACCGAGTTGTACATCCAACATAAGCAGGGCGTTGTTTTCTTTGGCTAGTTTTGCGTACTTGTCGATATCATCTTCGGGTGTCATGTGATAGTATTTTCCTTCTGGTCCAGGGTTCCTTTGGGCGACCGTAGTAATTAATTCGATGGTCGGGATGGCAGGTCGGGATGGATCAGCATCGGAATAAGCTTGGGTCTGCTCTTTTAATTTTTCCATCAAAGCGTCAGGCCCCATTTCCCCGAGGATACCCATATTTTCAGAGTTCGGATGCCCATAGTAGGCTACTAGTCTATGATTCTTCAAAGGACCATCTGTTTGATCATCGGATCCTTTTACAAGCGTTTGGCCAGCAGGGACCATCCTCTCCCGGTCCTCGCCATGGGCTTCCGCGGTCGGCATGTTCTTCTGTTCTTCTTCAGACAATGTCTCCTTCAATTGTTCAGCATCTTCAGAGGGATCCAAAGCTTTATAAGGTTGCTCTTGTTTTTTTTCGGTGGTCTCTTTATTTTGAGCTGAATCTTCTTCCGTATTTGTTTTCTCTTCTTTTTCATCTTTGTTTGTTGATGAAGTTTCCGTGCAGCCTCCTATGAAGAGTGAGATAATCACTAGGAGCAGCAGAAGAAATGATTTTTTCATTGTAGGACACTTCCTTATTGAAATTTTTCTATATGCGTTATGTCGATTCCCCTTACCATTATCAGGGAAACAATTCTTCAAGGAAATGGGAAAAATTATCGAATGTAGAAGAAGGTTACTGGTTTTTATCGATGAAGTTACATAAAATGGGTATATTGAAACGAGGAAAAAACAGGGGCAAAAAAGGAATGACTTAGCCATTAGATTGTATTCCTTTTCATAACATCACAATGTATCAATAACAAATAAGGAGGAAGTAGAAAATGGAAAATAAATGGCCGGATAATATGCAAGTGGCCCAGGTGCGAATGGCACGCCCTACCGACCAAATAAAAAAAGTGGAGAATTTTTATTGTGAGGGTCTGGGTTTGCAAAAAATCGGTTCTTTTCAGGGACACGCTGGATACGAGGGTTTGATGGTGGGTCTTCCAGATTCGAACTATCATTTAGAATTTACCCAACACGAAGATGGGAGTCCTTGTCCTGCTCCCACAAAGGATAACCTGCTTGTGTTTTATCTACCTAACCGAAAAAACATCCAAGAAATCACACAAAGATTGAAAACTATGGGCTATGAAACAGTTCCTCCGGAAAACCCATACTGGGAAAAATCCGGGGTTACAATTGAGGATCCTGATGGTTGGAGAATTGTACTGATGGATACTTCAGGTATTTAGGCAGTGAAAGATATAAATGAAGCAGGAGATCTTTTGCAGTATTTTATAGGGGTCTTACCTCCTGAAGGTTACAAAAAGGAAGTCACCGAATTTCGTGAAAAGTGGATAAACAACTCCATAAATGATGTTGTTGAACCACATATAACAATCAAGGCTCAAGGTGGACTTACCACTGATGAGGGATGGGTAAATAAAGTGAAAGAAATCTGTGCCGAAACGGAGACTTTTCACGTCTCATTCGATGGGCTGATGTTTTTTGGAGATGAGGTCCATTATGTGAATGCGGCAGCTGAAGAGCTTCATCTTCTACATGAAAGTATAGTCAAGGCAATTTCACCTTCTAAGGAACTGATTGAGAAGTATTTTGAACTTGATGACTTTGTCCCACATATGACTTTAGGAAAAACTACATATGGTTTAACAAAACCGGAATTGAAGGATATGGCTGAGGAAGCGGAAAAAAACCTGGCTCCTTTCCCTTGTTTTGAGGTCGACTTCATAAGAATTTATTTGGAAGAGGAAACAAATAAATATAGGAGATATTTAGATGTTACTTTGGGTGCACTAAGCAACTGAAAAGATGATATGTCGAGTGTAAAATAATGTATTCAATAGACAATATGGTAACTATCATGAAAAAGAAGCAAGGGCAAAAGGATAACTGCCCCTGGAAAAGACGAGCAATAGGGTGGAATGGATCAAATAGAGCATAGGCAACATACGCAGACTCCTCCTGCGGGGACAGCACGAGCGGGAAGACCACGGAAGAAAGCGGTCTTTGCTTTCTGAGGAGGCTGAGGCCGTGCCCGCGGAAAGCGAAGGATGTTTCCGGTGCGGTGTATGCACTTATGGCTTCATAAAGAAAACCCGAACGAAATTCGTTCGGGTTTTCTAGCGGAAAAATCCTTTTGTCCCAGCGCCTTGATTTGGAATTTATTATTTTCCAGAAGCTTGATCAAGTTTCGCTTTGTCTTCCCGCAAAGCTTTGTACAAGGAATATACCATGAGGAGCATGATGAATGAAAATGGAAAGGCTGCTGAGATCAATGCGTTTTGCAACGCTTGCAGACCTCCGGTATAGAGGAGTACCGCTGCAGTT
Source organism: Halobacillus litoralis (assembly GCF_004101865.1). Lineage (NCBI taxonomy): Bacteria > Bacillati > Bacillota > Bacilli > Caryophanales > Bacillaceae > Halobacillus > Halobacillus litoralis. Next base: position 1,457,674 of record NZ_CP026118.1, on the reverse strand, counting down.
GCAGATTGGGCAAAGCCCCATGCGAACTTCACTGCTTTCGGTGGATTCAAGGATCCATTCGTTGTCTGCATACCGAGCACAAAGGTTGCGGAATCTGCCGATGTAATGAAGAAAGTGGCGATCAACAGCATCGCAATTATTGAAAGAAGCATGCCTAAAGGATACTGATCAAAGACCCCGAACAGCATTTGTTCTGGTGGTAAGCTCGCAAGCTCAGCTCCTTCATCTTGTTTGACGATGGCGGAACTCCCAAAGGCGGAAAACCACAGGAAGCTTACGGCTGAAGGAACCAGAAGTACCCCTGATAGAAATTCCCGGATGGTACGTCCTTTGGAAACTCGGGCGATAAAGATTCCTACAAAAGGAGACCAGGCGATCCACCAGGCCCAGAAAAACACGGTCCAGTTTTTTATCCATGTTTGTTGTTCTTCATTATTCGGTGCGACCCTCAAGCTTTCTTTGGGTAAGGTGTACAGGTAAGCTCCCAGAGAATCGATGAGCATATTCATGATGTAAAGGGTCGGGCCGATCACAAGCATAATAGTGAAAAGCGTAACAGCCAGTCCCATATTGGCGTTACTTAAGTATTTGATCCCTTTGCTCAAACCGGTATAGGCAGAAATCATGAACAGGACAGTGACGATGATAATAATGATCAACTGCACCCAAAATCCCTTATCTATGTTGGTGAGGTAAGTGATTCCGCCATTGATTTGGGCCGCCCCGAATCCTAGGGTTGTAGCAACACCGACGATGGTTGCGAAGACAGAGATGACATCTACCAAAGTGCCCCATGGGCCTTTCATTTTATTTCCGAAGATAGGTTCCAACGTTGCACTGATTAAACCTGGAGCACCTCGGCGGAATTTGAAGTAAGCGAGCACAAGTGCGACGATTGCGTATATTCCCCAGGCGTGGATGCCGTAATGGAAAAAAGTGATTCTCATTGCGTCGGCAAGCGCTTCTGGTGTTCCAGGTTCAGCGAGAGGAGGGTTGGAGATGTATTGCTGAATCGGAGCAGCTGCCCCATAAAAAACCAGCCCGATTCCCATTCCCGCGCTGAATAACATAGCAAACCAGGTAGAATAGCTGTAGTCAGGCTTGTCCTCCGGCTGGCCTAATTTCATTTTTCCATATGGACTGAAAATCATATAAATACAAAATACGACGAAAAGGGTAACTATCAATAAATAATACCAACCGAAATGGACGGAAATATAAGATTGGATGTTCATCGTGATTTTTTCTAGATTCTTGGGAGCGATGGACCCCCAACTTACTGAAAATAGTGTAATGGCGAGTGTGATCCAAAATACCGAAGTGACTTTCTTCATTATCTTCTCCTTTCATGTTTTAGGGGTGAGTAAAATTGACTACTGTAATAGCCAATACCCATCCAGGCTTTTTATAAACAAAAAGGGGAAAAATGACGAAACTTGTAGTTTGGATTAATGATCAATATTATCGGCTTAATTTCTTTTGACTCGGCAAGATTTATGTAGGCGTATCAGCTCGATTCACTTATAGTATGGCTCAATATTATGAAGGTGTAGGATAGTGTACCAGGTTTCTTTATGATGACTTTTCACCCGGAATATTGAATAAAACCACGCACAAAGGGTAATGAAAATACAGGAAGCATTATTGCAAAGTGGAGGGAGAACGAAATGCAGAAGATGAACAGAGGAATTTTGACAGCTATTTCTTCAATCGGAATCGCCCAGGCATTGAAGATTCTTACACATAAAAAATTGACGGGAGATTGGGATGTCAAGCAGGTGGCGAGCACAGGTGGTATGCCGAGTTCACATTCAGCGGGCGTGTCAGCACTGGCTACTTATTTAGCAGCGAATAAAGGATCACGTCATCCTGAAACAGCATTAGCCACCATTTTTGGTGTGATCGTCATGTATGATGCACAGGGCATCCGCCGTCATACTGGTGAAATCGCCCAGTTGGTCAATGATTTAGAGGATAACTTTGCGGCTATTTCTGGTGATTTTCCGAGTTTTGAATTCGTGGAGCGGGAAAAAGAACTGAAGGTGCTTTTAGGTCATCAACCGATCGAGGTTCTCGGCGGAGCGGTTTTAGGGATAGGTTTAGGCTTTCTTTCAGCCAAGCTTGAGAATAAGTGATTTTTTTCGGCTATCGGTATAAATAATAGCCAGAGAGAGAGCTTATGTCTAGGAGGTGCTGGATGTGACAAAGCCGAATGATACTGGTCTTAACGTGAATAATGATACAATTGCTAGCTCAGGAACGAATATTGACGAGGTGAAACGTCGAAATGCCCAGTCAGGGTTGTCGTACAATCAAGTGAAAGAACATTTGGCAAAAATCGTTCATAATGAAGAAAAACAAAACTGAAGGTATAAAGGCCTGTCCATTGCGTTATAACAATGGGCAGGCTTTTTTGTCTTTAGAATCATTTCAAATGTATCCTCGCTCACTGAGGTTCATCAAGGTGGTCGCCACTTTTGTTTTAGTTTTCTTCTTGAAGAGTGTTTTTTGAATCTTGTACTTCTCTTCCAATTAGATTTGACATCTAATCTCAGTACGTTAACATTAATATTGTTCGAAAAAAATTTAACGTTTTTAACAAATTTGTTTTAAGGGAGCGGATTTATGGTTGAATCGCACGATCAAAGGTTGATTTGATCTTTACATATGCGTCGAGTCCGGCGTATAAATCGGAGGATTCAGTTAAAAAATATTTTATAGTGGAGGTTTATTATGAATTTCAAAAAGAGTTTCGGTTTTCTATTAATAGGTTTTATTACACTTGCCATCTTAGCCGCTTGTGGCAGCAGTGATGGTGAAGAACAAGCTGATGGTACAGAAGAGGGTCAGGAAAAAGGAACAATTAAAATGGGGCAAATCAACTGGGCGGAAAATATCGCCGTTACAAATATGTGGAAAGTCATTCTTGAAGAAAAAGGGTACAATGTCGAATTGAACCGGGTAGACATGGGTATGACCATGAGTGCTTTGGCGAGTGGCGAGCTTGATACGAGTCTGGAGGTATGGCTGCCAGTCCAAGACGCTAACTATTATGAAAAATATAAAGATGAACTTAATTTCTCTGAAGAAGTCTGGTATGAGAATGCAAAAGTCGGCTTAGTCGTACCGGCGTATATGGAAGATATCAATAGTATTGAAGATTTGAAGGAAAACAAAGAATTATTCGAGGGACAAATTACTGGTTTCGATCCAGGTGCAGGGACAATGGAAGTTACTGAAGAAATGATCAAGGAGTATAACCTTGACTATGAATTGGTCGGAAGTTCTGAACCAGCGATGCTGACAGCTATCGGGGAAGCGATCAAGAAGGAAGAACCGATCGTAGCACCACTGTGGAGCCCTCACCGTATATTTTCTCAATATGACTTGAAATATCTTGAAGATTCAAAAGAAACCTTTGGCGGCACTGAAAAAATTCACCATGCGACGCGCCATGGTTTTGCGGAAGATTTTGAAGAAGTGGATAAATGGCTGAAGGAATGGAAGATGGACGATGACTCTATCGGACAACTGATGACCTATGTAAATGACGCCGAGGAACCGATTGACGGTGCTGAAAAATGGGTGGAAGAAAATCAAGATTTAATTGATGAATGGATTAAATAATGAATGGACAGATGGAGCTGACTAATAGGTCGGCTCCATTTTTGCGTACTTCTGACAGATCATTAGAGAGAAATTGGTTTGAATAGGACAAATGACGGCAATAATCCTGTTTTTTATGGAAAGAATAAGCACAAAACAAGCAAGATTTTTTGACGCTTGGGATAAATCATACAGGATGGCACAAGAATTGAGATATGATATGGTGAAATGAATAAGCCAGAATCCACAAAGGAGATAAAATGACACAAAATAAAGCAGGATGGAATTTTGATAATAGTTATAAACAGTTGCCTGAAGTTTTTTATGCTGAAACTGAACCGACGCCAGTAGACGACCCGGAGCTGGTAGTTTTCAACGAATCTTTAGCTGAGGAGCTCGGATTAGAAATTAAGGAAAAAGCCAATGTTTTTTCAGGAAACCATGTACCAGAAGGGGCGGCGCCGATCGCTCAGGCTTATGCGGGCCATCAGTTCGGACATTTCACCATGTTAGGGGATGGACGAGCTGTACTGCTTGGAGAACACATTCCTTCCTCTGGTGAACGGTATGATATTCAGTTGAAAGGATCAGGGCTTACTCCTTTTTCCCGTGGTGGTGATGGAAGGGCGACCCTTGGCCCGATGCTGCGTGAATACATCATCAGTGAAGCAATGCATGGGCTTGGAATTCCTACGAACCGCAGCCTTGCGGTGGTCAATACAGGAGAGTCTGTTTTACGCGAAACCGAACTCCCTGGGGCGATTTTGACGCGCGTTGCTCACAGTCATCTGCGAATCGGAACTTTTGAGTATGCGGCGAAGTGGGGGACGATAGAGGATAGACGTGATTTGGCTGATTACACCATTCAACGCCATTACCCTGAGATTGAGGAAGATGAGAACAAATATCTGTCTCTTTTTGAAAAAGTAATTGAACAGCAAGCCTCATTGATCGCCAAATGGCAGCTGGTCGGTTTTATTCATGGGGTGATGAACACGGACAACATGACCATAAGCGGTGAGACCATCGACTATGGTCCATGCGCTTTTATGGATGAATATGATCGGAAAACCGTTTTCAGTTCGATCGATACCCAAGGCCGCTACGCCTACTTGAATCAGCCGCCGATCGGTCAATGGAATCTTGCGCGCTTTGCAGAGGCATTGCTGCCGTTTTTCCATGAAAACCAAGAGCAGGCGGTGGAGCTTGCGCAAGAGGCTCATGCGAAATTTGATAAGTTGTATCACAGTCACTGGCTTGAAGGCATGAGGTCTAAACTTGGACTGTTGAACAAAGAAGCACAGGATGAACCGCTGATTGAAGACCTTCTTGAAATCATGGAGAAAAACAACGCCGATTATACGAATACCTTCCGCGCGTTGACGATGGACCAACCGGAAAAGACAGGGATGCAGCATGTAACTGCATTTGCGAATTGGTATGAGCAGTGGAAGAATAGGGTAGCCAGACAGGAAGAATCAGAGAAGGCACCTTATGAACGGATGAAGGTTTCGAATCCGGCCGTTATTCCTCGTAATCACCGCGTTGAAGAGGCCATTGACGCCGCGGTTGATAAAGGCGACTACGGGGTAGCGAAACGCTTAGTCCATGTACTTACTGACCCTTATGCGTATTCGTATGAACAAGAGGAGTATGCCAAGCTCCCTGAGCAGAGAGAGCGTCCTTATCGAACGTATTGCGGGACTTGATGATTGAATGAAGAAGCTGGATTCTCAGTCGGAATCCAGCTTCTTTCAAATTTTTTTAAACCTCAGTCCACGTTCTGGATAACTGTAATTGGTACTTTGAAAATGTACTAAAGTACCTGATTCTATCTCTTTCTATTATTTGCTGGAAAGCTTGCAACTATAGAAATGATCGGTCGAAAATCAAAAGCAAAAATGCACCATCCCATTACAAGGATAGTGCATTTATTCAATTTCCATAATATGGATTACCAAAGGAGTAAAAAGAGGAGTACAAGGAATAAAAAATCAACTTCTTGATTGGCGTAAAAACCTTGGATAGGCAAAGTAGGCGATCAGCCCTCCGATGCCTCCTGCTGCAAAGAGAAACAAGCTGTGGAGCCAAACGTCACCTATTACTCCATCTTCTAAAAGAATTTCTTTATATCCATCTAAAGCCCAGTATTGCGGAAGCGCTTTGCTCAGGTTTTGGACGAGGTCCGGCATGATTTCAATTGGCATCCAAAGCCCGCCTAACAGGGCCCCTCCTAAAGCGATGACTTGCGTAAGTGCGATTCCCATGTTTTCTGTTTTGACAAGGACGGCCATGGCCATCCCCCACCCCGTTACAATGAAAGCTAGCATGATTGATAACAGGATGAGTGCTAAGGGGTCACCCATCGGAAGATCATATACCACGATTCCAAAACCAAATAGAACCGTAATCTGAATCAACACGATGATCATGAACGGCAGCCATTTCCCCAGGAAGTAATTTTTAATTGGAACAGGGGTGCTGGCTATACGTGCGACCATTCCTCGTTCCCGGTCTTTCACAAAGGCGATGACCATCGAGATCATAATGAAGAAAGCGAACATGATCGTATATCCGGGTATGATTTGTGTGACGATTTCCTGTTGGCTGGTACTCTCATCCCCAGAAAAAACTGTAACAAAACCTACAATGAAAACGATCGGCAACACAAATGTCCAAAACCATAACCCTTTATCCTGTATATTCTTTTTCAATTCTGTCCGTGCAATCGCCCACATAAACGATTCCTCCTCTTTAAGCGTCGCGAAGCTGTGTTCCAGTCAGGTTAAAGAATATATCTTCAAGTCTAGGGTGGTAAAGTTCCAGCCTGCGCGGTTCTTTCCCATTTTCCCTGAGCATCACTATTACTTCTTCCAAAGTTATGAGCGGCTCCTGACTGTCGATGACATATCCGGTCCCTTTTTTCTCCAGGTTTCCAAAAGGGGAGAGCATTTCTTCCTGAATCTCATCTCCGGAAATAAACAAAGATGGCTTAGCGTAGCGTGCTAATAAATCATTCATTTCACCGAATTCCATCAACTGACCTTTATCGATCAGACCGATATGGTCGCACAATAATTCTACTTCTTCCATGTAGTGACTGGAATAGATGATGGTGCTTCCTGCTGCCTTCAGTTGTTTGATGATCGTAAAAATCGAATTTCTGGACTGAGGGTCGATACCGACTGTCGGTTCATCCATGATAATGACCCCAGGTTCGTGGAGCAATGCACAGCCGATATTCAATCGACGCTTCATTCCCCCTGAGAATGTGGAGACCTTATCCTTGCTGCGTTCAAGTAAACCGATCTGGTCCAGGACTTGCTCTATCCGCTTTTCCAAGTGCCTTCCTGAGAGACCATACAACTTGCCGAAAAAAATCAGATTGTCCCTTGCCGTTAATGTGTCCTCCAGGCAAATTTCTTGGGGGACATAGCCGAGCTGTTTTTTAATAGACATACGATCATTTGAAACAGATCGCTCGTTAACGAGAATATCACCATCGAACTCGAGGAGGATCCCGGCTAAAATCTTCATAAGCGTAGATTTTCCTGCCCCATTCGGGCCGACCAGACCAAAACAAGTCCCTTCTGCGATGCTTAAGCTGATATCCTCCAACGCTCGGGTCGAGCCATACCTTTTACTAACCTTGTTTACCTCGATCATCAGACAAACTCTCCCTTCTTTTCCTTCTGCCAGTTTATGTGCTTTTAATTCTTTTACGCGTAGGAAAATTTAAAGTTTCAGATTTTTAAAAATGTTTTTAATCGGTGTGAAAAATGAGGGCTCATCATTCTTCCATGGGAAATGATATACTGGGAGAAAGTGCGTCCTTGTGTATATTGAGAATTAATGGAGATGGTGTTCCTTGATGAATGATCGACAAACGGAATTATTACATAAGCTCCTCATTCATAAAGATGAGGTTTTTCGCGTACAATCGTTAGCTGATGAACTGGAATGTTCTGAAAAAACGTTGAGAAATGATTTGAAGTTGCTCGAACAATTTTTACAAACAGAATCGGCGGCTTACCTTGTCCGGAAGCCAGGTATTGGTATCAGCCTGGTTGCGCCGGAAGAAGAGAAGGCGAAGTTATTCAATCGGCTTTATCAAACAGAAAAGAAAACTGACCAGGACCGGAAACTAGAATTAGCCTACCGAATGCTCGTAGAAGAAAAAGCATTTTCCCTTAATGAGTTGGCAGCGGATTATTACACAACTATACCTATGATCAAAAATGATTTGGATGTGATCAGACAGTGGCTTGAAAGTTATCACCTTCAAATTATATCGAAACAACGATTGGGCAGTAAGATCACAGGAGAAGAGCTGAATAAGCGGAATGCGTTAGCCCATTTGTCGGAGCTTGTGGCTTCCCGGGCGGATTCCAATCAGAGTGTGATTCAATTATTTCCAGGCTATGAGGTGGATATCGTCAGACAATTGGTCAGACAGCTTGAACAGCTTTTTTCTTTCCATTTTGCCGAGGGGGAAAAGGAAAGCCTTGTGATTCATGCATTGGTAATGATTAAACGGACGAGACAGAATTCCTTGATTTCTATTAAAGATGATGAAAAAGCGTCTGTACATCAAACACAAGAATACGAAATGGCGGAGTGGTTCTTTCATAGACTGGGAGAAGTATTGCGGATAAAGTTTCCAATAGAGGAGCAGGTGTACTTTACCTGGCATCTGATCAGTTGTAAAAGTCCTGAATGGTCAGCCTCTTCCTCGGACCCATTTGTAAGTGAGGTCATAGACCAGCTGACATTTCAAATGCAGATTATGACAATGAAAAATTTCAGAGATGATCGGGTGCTGATGGATGGTCTTCAAATCCATTTAGCCTCCACGATTCATCGTGTGCGATACGGACTGACGATTCGTAATCCGATGCTCTCCCAAATTAAGAAGATGTACCCTTATATGTTCAGTATGGTCGTGATGGGGCTAGAAGAAGTGAAACGTAAGTACGAGCTTGCAATCCCGGAAGACGAAGCAGCTTACTTAGTGTTACATTTTCAGGCTGCTGTGGAAAGGTTGGAAAAACGGAGAAATCGGATGAAGCATGTATTGATTGTGTGTGAATTAGGCATCGGGATGTCTCATCTTCTTCAAGCTAAGCTGGAGCAAACATATAAAGGTTTAGACATAGTGGGTTGTGTGGCTGAACGGAATGTAGATTCCACTCTCAAGCAAAGTCACGTTGATTTCATTATCTCAACTAAGCCGTTGCAAGTAACGGATCCCCCTCATATCGTAATTTCCCCTTTGCTGGAAGCTGAGGATAAAAAGCAGTTGGATCGCTTTCTACAATCTATGGACGAAAGCGGAAATAAAGAATTTAACATGCGTTCACTCATTGATTACATCCATGAAGATTTCTGCATTCTGAAAGCTCCTTTTGTACATCGTTTCAAAGTGATAGAAGGCTTGGCAGACGTTTTATCTGAAAAAGGCAGAGTCAAGCCGACTTTCGGCCATCGCACCTTAATAAGGGAACGTTCTTCCGCTACGGCCATAGGGGGCGGTATTGCCATCCCTCACGCTCCTTCTGAAGAGGTTCATCAAACTACGATCGCAATCTCTACTTTAGATGAACCATTGGAATGGGGGGATGAAAAAGTGACGGTCGTGTTTATGTTAGCGATTGCTCCGAATGATCAGAAAAGAACACGCCCGCTCATGCAGGCCATATCAAAGATCAGCGAACACCCTGAGCTTGTGGAAAAAATCAGGCGGGCGGATAATTTTTCTGAAATGAAACAGGTGCTTTTGAAATAATTCATTTTTACCACAACTGCGGTAAAAATGAATTATTTTTTATGAGGAAAAATGACTTATACTTAAGATAAATCAATTATGAGGAGGGGACGGGATGAAGATATTAGCTGTGACCGCTTGCCCTGTCGGTATTGCCCATACCTATATGGCTGCTGAGAATTTGCAAAAAGCAGGAGACGAAATGGGAGTAGAGATGAAAGTGGAAACACAAGGCTCGATCGGCGTGGAAAATGAATTGACTGAAAAAGATATTGCCGAAGCCGACGGAATTATTATTGCAAGTGATAAAGACGTTTCAAAAGAGAGATTCGGTGGGAAGAAACTGTTAGTTGTCGGTGTGCAGGAAGGTATCCGTGAGCCGAAGAAATTGATCCAAAAAATCATCGACAAAGATGTATCCGTTTACAAAGGGGATATGCCTTCGGCTGAAACTGTAAAACAAAAGAAAAAGGAGAAGGAAAACCCGATTTACCGTCACTTGATGAATGGTGTTTCTTACATGATTCCATTTATCGTAGTAGGGGGCCTGCTGATTGCAATCTCATTAGCTCTTGGCGGAAACCAGACCGCAGAGGGGATTCAAATTCCTGATGATTCTTTCTGGAAACAGATTGAAAGCCTGGGAGCTGCCTCCTTCAGTTTTATGGTTCCGATCTTAGCAGGGTTCATCGCCTACAGTATTGCTGACCGGCCAGGATTAGCCCCTGGAATCATCGGCGGCTATATCGCAGCTGATGGAAGTTTTTACGGAAGTGAAGCTGGAGCAGGATTCATCGGCGGTATTATCGCTGGCTTCTTAGCAGGATATGTGGTCCTTGCCATTAAAAAGATTAAAGTACCGAAAGCCATTCAACCCGTGATGCCGATCATTTTCATTCCGATAATAGGTTCATTGATTGTCGGACTTGCTTTTATATTTGTCATTGGTGCGCCTGTGGCAGGAATTTTCGAAGGATTGACAGCATGGTTGGAAGGCATGCAAGGGACGAGTGCCGTCTTACTTGCCCTTATTCTAGGTGGAATGATTGCTATTGATATGGGAGGACCTTTCAATAAGGTAGCATTCTTATTCGGTGCAGCTATGATCGCTGAAGGCAACTATGAAATCATGGGCGCTATTGCCGTAGCGATTTGTATTCCTCCAATAGGGATGGGGCTTGCAACATTCATTAACAAAAAGAAATATCACCAAGCGGAGCGGGAAACAGGAAAAGCATCGTTCACAATGGGCTTGTTCGGGATAACGGAAGGTGCTATTCCATTTGCTGCCCAAGATCCACTGCGGGTGATACCGAGTATTGTAGTCGGTTCGATGACTGGTGCAGTAGTCGCTATGTTAAGTAGTGTTGGAGACAGGGTTGCCCATGGTGGACCGATCGTTGCTGTTTTAGGAGCGGTAGATAATGTTTTCATGTTCTTTGTTGCAGCTGCGATTGGTGTGGTCGTTACTGCTTTCATGGTTAACCTTCTGAAAAAAGATGTAGCAGCTGTTGAGAGCATACCGGGAGATAACGGGCTCGAGGAAACAAAAGAACCAGAAGAAGAGGAAAAAAAGGCAGAAGCACCTCAAACACAACCCAAAGAAATTTCAAAATTGACGGATATTACCACGCCCGAACTAATCAATATTGATTTGGCAGGGGCGACACGTGATGACGTCATAGATGAATTGATTCAAACTCTGGACCACAATGAAATCTTAGTTTCACAAACTGATTTCAAAGAAGCGATCATCAACCGGGAAAATCAAAGCACGACAGGACTCGGGATGAACATCGCAATACCGCACGGTAAATCATCTGCTGTGAAAAATCCAGCCGTCGTTTTTGGCATGAAGCGGGACGGGGTAGATTGGAACAGTATGGATGGCACAGATGCGAAACTTATTTTCATGATTGCCGTTCCGGAAAACCGGCAGGGAGATGACCATTTGAAAATCTTACAAATGTTGTCCCGGCAACTTATGGATGAACAGTTCAGAGAAGAGCTATTGAATGTACAGACGAAAGAAGAAGCCTATGAACTATTACAAAAAGTGAAATGAGAGATTGACTAGTGATACCTGCATTCCCCTACTACCTGAAGGGAAAGCAGGTATTTTCATTTGAGTGAATAAAATGGATAAATACCCCACCTCAGGTCATCCAATTTCTGGATGACCTGAGGAAAAGCAGTTTCAACCATCTATATTTTGACAATCGGTCTTCTGGTTCTTATAATGGAACTAACAAATAGTAGGTGTAGCAACTATTTCTTCATACCGAAAGAAGGTATCTAATGAATTTGAGCTTTCAAGATTATATCAGTATTAAACTTCACAAGACCGATTTGAAGTTGACGGGTTACATCAAGTCCAAGTTAGAACCTTATAACCTTGCACCAGAGCAGAACCTCATTATGATGCTGCTTTGGGAGAAAGACGGGATGACCCAAAATCAGCTCGCAGAAAAATTAGCCAAAGATAAAACAAACATTGCACGCATGGCTTCCAACCTCGAGAAGAAAGGCTTTATCAAACGATGTTTTTGCCCGAATGACCGCCGGGCATTGGAACTTTATTTGACCGAGAGCGGCAGGGAGTTGAAAGAAAAAGTCGTGCCTGTCGCAGAAAGTTTCAATGATGTAGTGACAGAAGGAATTTCTGAGGAAGAGTTACAAGAATTGTCCCGGCTTCTTACAAAAATGGAGCAGAATATTGGTGGATGAGTGGTTGCAGCAGCTAATCTCTCTGAAAGGATGATAGAAATGACGGAAAGATATCTTAGAGAGGTGAAAGATCATTGGTATGTGAAATACAACGAGATGGGTTTCCCTGCAATTCAGAAGGGCTGGGTATTGCCAGCGGATCGCTGGAAAGAATTCGATCCATTCATCTTGATGGCGGAGGACTGGTTTAAAAAAGGAACGTTCCCGGACCACCCTCACCGTGGTTTTCAGACAGTCACTTACGTGGTCGATGGGCGCTTGGAACACATTGATAATGGTGGCGGGCGCGATATTCTCGAGCCAGGTGATGTCCAGTACATGAACGCCGGATGGGCTGCCCGTCATGCTGAAGATGGGGTAGAGAACGACGTTGCTCATACGTTGCAATTGTGGTTGAATCTTCCTGAAGATAAGAAAAAATCCGAAACGATTTATCAGAATGTATATGGGGAAGATGCTCCTGTTGTACCTTTCGAAGGTGGATCTGTGAAAGTTTTCTCTGGAAAAGTGGCTGGCGCAGAAGGGCCGCTGGATTCAATCGTTCCCATTACATTAAGCGAAGTCACTTTATCTGAAGGGGCCGAGTGCACACTTGATTTGCCCGAAAATCATAACGCCTTTTTATATGTATTGGCAGGAGATGTAGATGCCGGGGCGAATAAAGTCAATCTGAAAAAGCATGGCGTTGGGACTCTGACTTTTAATGAAGAAGGAAAAGGGAAGAGCGAACTTCAGCTTAAGTCCCACAAACGGCGCACGAAAGTGTTGGTGTATTCTGGTGCGCCGATCAGAGAAGAGATCGTGCCACATGGTCCGTTTGTAATGAATTCGATGGAAGAGATCAAGCAGGCATATGATGATTTTCGCAGCGGGAAGTTTGGCCCGCCGGCGTTATAAATAGACCAATGAGAAAGACTCCTTAAAATTCGAAGTTACTGAAGAACTGCAACTTTTTGAGTTATTCATCAAATAAAGAAGCCGGGTTGGCCGATTTTATCGATAAACCTGGCTTCTTTTTAATGTACAAGTAAATCACTATTTTCATATAGACCACTGTTGTTTCCACGATGAGCGTGCCCGCGTCAAGCACCCACCAACAAGCGATTCGTGAGAAGCAACACCTAACGTTAACAACTCCACTAGATTGAAAAGGTTTTTTCAGTGGTCTGTAAAATTCGGGAGTCTTTTTTTAGTTGATTGGGTCATTTTTTCTTTCGGTTGATCGGCTTATTTCGCTCGTCTTCATCGTATCATTTCCCTCTTATCATTGGTGATGATGACGCTTTGTTTTGTTTTCATACATTCGTTTATCGGCCATGTTCAGGTATTCATCGACATTCACTCTTTCCGCGGGAAGTTGGATTACCCCAAAGGAGATGGAGGTTTCTGGGTGGAAACGCTTGATGGCATGATCCAAATCAAGAGCCACTTTTTCAGCCATCGCCTCTGTGCAATCAGTTATCGCAAGCACGAATTCGTCTCCGCCAAAACGGAAAGCACCGTCGAAGCTAGGGCGGATGTTCCAGAGCAGTTCAGAAAAATTCTTCAGCAGACGATCGCCTTCCCGGTGACCAAGTTGATCATTGATGTCTTTGAAATTATTGAAATCAATAAGGAGGAGTGTAATCGGCCGATTCTTTTGGTGAGCCAACTTCTTTTCTATGTATGGATAAAAGTACCTCCGGTTATATAACGTTGTCAAAGGGTCTGTGATGCTTTGATTTTTGAGCATTTTGTTTTGTTCTGCTATGTAGCCCTGGAAAAAGGCATTTTGTCTTTTGTTTGTAATATCGAAAAAGCGCTCGACCAGGAGGGAGTGGTCAAGGTTCGTCTCCACCTTGCTCAGAGCCTCCAGTACCCTTCGAATGCTGCACATCCGGGTACTATGCGTTAGATGTAACATCAATTCGATGGTGAAATAATTACTTTTCGCAAATGCAATTCCTACTTCAATTGCTTCTTTATCATATAAGTTAATGAACGCCTGATAATCATCTTCAGACATGAAAAGGGCATGGCATGACTGGTTTAAGGTTAAGGATAAGTTATTTGCGTAATCAGGGAAATGTTCAATATAGGAATTAAATTCCTTTATGCCTTTCATTTCTTCAAGGTGGTCATCAATCACCACGGGGATCGTTGCGCGAAGATTCGATGAAAATGCATTTTTCAAGTCCCGCCAAGAATCGGCTTGTTTCATAAAATCACCTCCTATGATTGATTCTTTTATAGTCCTATAATCCTCCCTCTTCGGGCAGGACTATATGTAAAATAATAGTTAAATGTATTATGTAATTCTAGACTTGACATTAGCCGATAAGTGGGCATGACGCCTTTTTATATTTTCACCTTTTCATAAGTCGACATGGTAGGATGAATAGAAAGAGGTACAGCCAAGTAAATAAACGTGACACTTTATTAAAGGAGGGGCTGGATATGTATTTTAAAGAAATTGAAAACTTCACGGCGTTTACGGAGTTGTCCCAACGCTGCTATCCAGGAATGGCTTTGGATACGAAGGAAGAAAAAGATCGCTATATGAAGCATCGCGAAAAAATGGCCCAAGAACATACGATTCGTCACATCGGGTTATATGACGAAGAGAATTTAATTGGTGCGTTTATCGAGTATGACCATCAGATGAACGTACATGGTGCATCTGTCCAAGCAGCTGGTATAGGTACCGTGGCAGTCGACTTACCTTATAAAAAACAGGGCCATGCAAAGCGGATTGTGAAGCAGTTTTTACAGGATGCGAGAAAAAATGGATGTGTGATTGCACATCTATACCCTTTTCAACCAACCTTTTACAAAAAGATGGGATTCGGATTAGGCTCCAGTTTAGCAACGTATCAGTTCCGGCCAGTGCAGCTTCCAATCTTTGAGGGGGCACTTCCGGTGGAGACTTTGAATAGTGCAGATATAATAGAGGTCCGGAATTGTTATCAAAAGTGGGCTGGAAGGACTCATGGAGCGACAGATATCGAGGAATACGGATTTTCCTTTTTGGAAAGAGAAAATTTGCATACATTTGGGGTGAGGAAGGAGGGCGATCTTGAAGGTTATGTAACATGTGAATTCAAGGGAGGAAAACACTTTCTGGAAAACGATTTATATATAAAGAACTTTTTTTATACTTCACGAGAAGCGTATCAAGCTTTGATCCAATTTCTACATAATCAAAAGGACCAAGTACGTACCATCCACTTTCCGACGTTTGATAAGGATTTCTCATATTTACTGAATGACCCAGTTCATACAGATGAGAATTTGATTTTTGGGATCTATCATAAGACGAGTGTACAAGGAAAGGGACTCATGTATCGGGTTTTAGATATGGACGGGTTTATCGAAAAGACCAACCCTAATCGTTTTGGGGAGGAGACTGTACGGGTGGGTTGGAAAGTGGCGGACACTTTATTAGAAGAAACTTATGACAGAGTGTGGCAGTTTACAAAAGGAGAGGCTTCTTTGACAGACGATCCTGCTGAAGTTACGGTGACGATTGACATTGGAAACTTCTCATCTCTAATGATGGGTTGTGTCACATTGGAAAGTTTGTTGAACAGCGGGTCGGCAAGTGTTGAGGGGGAGGAGGAAAAGGTGCTGAACCTTTTTCAAGGCCTTCAAACGCCGCAGTGTTGGACGTTTTTTTAATCACTTACATTAAAAAAATAATCACAAAGCTTGACTGAAGTATTTTCGGTCAAGCTTTTTTGCAGTTTAAGAAATAAATAATGGACAGCTGAAATTGATCTGACCAAACTCTGGAGAGACTATTTGAGGTCAAAGTGTTTTTGCTCTTATTTTTTAGATTTGGGTTGAGGATTTGTTTTTGAAGAAAAGAAACATTTTCCAGATTTCCATTATTGATGAAACTCTGTTGTATAGAGTGATGGTTATCGTAAAAGATAAGCGTTGGAAGGAGGTGTGATTATTATGGAGCACATCAAACTGTTGGCCATCAAATTTTTTGTGACATTGGCCTTCCTTTATATTGTCTTAGGTGCCGGGTATGATATGGCGTTCGGAAACGTCTTTTTGATTACAATGGTTGTCAGTCTCCTCTCATATGTGGTGGGGGATATGATCATCTTGCCGAGAACGAACAATACGATTGCAACAATTTCAGATTTTGTTCTGGCTTTTGTCATCATTTACTTCATGAGTGATGCATTGACTGTTGGAGGGGACTTGTTTACGGCGTCCTTAATTTCTTCAGTAGGTTTAGCGGTTTTCGAGTATATGTTCCACAAATATGTAAGAAGCGAGTTAGAGGAAGACACAGGTGCAAATGAAGTGGATACAAATGTAGCGCAGCTGCGCACGGAGGCTTCGGAAGAATTAACGCCGTATCCTGAAGACGACGAATAATAAGTGTAAGTTGACTATTCGAATGTTAATTTCGCGCTTATTTACTGCTTACTTTTTCAATAGGACTGCAAAAAATACTGAATGATGTTGACAGATGATGATCAGGCAGATATAATGGGAGTTAATTATTCTTGTTCGTTTACGAATGAAAGCTAAAGTAACTTGAAAGTCACTTTCGTCTGAATGAATTCGCAGAGCAATAATAGTAATACAATGTGGATGACACATCCACGCAGGAGGTAACAACATGTTACAAGGTACAGTTAAATGGTTCAACGCAGAAAAAGGTTTCGGTTTTATTGAAGTAGAAGGTCAAGACGATGTATTCGTTCATTTCTCTGCTATTCAAGGCGAAGGCTTCAAGACTCTAGAAGAAAACGAAACAGTTTCTTTTGAAATTGTTGAAGGCGACCGTGGCCCACAAGCTGCTAACGTCCAAAGATAAGTAAGAGATAAGAGGCTTCCGATTAATCGGAAGCCTCTTTTTTGCAATCTGAAAAAATATAAAATTACATCCATTGAATATATTGGGCTGCTTTGGCTCACTCCAAGTAGGAGCGTTCTTTTAATTTTTGTATAGCTAACTTCATCTGTTCCTTTCTAGGTAAGTAAGCACTGCCAAGTTTAAAACTGGAGGAAAAAACCATGTTGCTTGGTCGCTCTTGTTCCCGATCAGTTAGATCATACGTTTTTCTTTTGATCAGATTCCACTTCCTGCAGCACTCAAGAAAGAAAAGAAACGTATTCATAAAAAAAATTCGGGGACCGCTTGACGGATTGGGCAGATCGGGTTATAATTAAAATTAATTATTCTTGTTCGTTTACGAGTGAAAGCTAAAGTAACTAGAAAGTCACTTTCGTCTTGAATGAATATGCAGAGCAAAAATAGTAATACATTGTGGAATAGTTCCACGCAGGAGGCAACACATATGGTACAAGGTACAGTTAAATGGTTCAACGCAGAAAAAGGTTTCGGTTTTATTGAAGTAGAAGGTCAAGACGATGTATTCGTTCATTTCTCTGCTATTCAAGGTGAAGGTTTCAAAACTCTAGAAGAGAACGAAACTGTTTCTTTCGAAATCGAAGAAGGCAGCCGTGGCCCACAAGCCGCTAACGTTCAAAAATAAGTAACATAAAAAAGACTTCCGGTATTCCGGAAGTCTTTTTTTGTTGTCTTAGGAAATCGTAAAATCTGCTTGTGCTTACAGAGCTCAGACACTTACACAAGACAATCAACGATGTGAAGAAAATTCCACTTATGTTGTTTGTCTTGTGCTTATCGTATCTCCCCGGACGCTTCCTCTTTTAATTTCACACCCAAGTGTAATCTTTCCCCCAGCTTTCCTGCGCTAGCTGGCGGATGTTCTCTACGATCGAGTGTTCCACTGCATAAGCCTCTCCCTGTTCGTAAGGATTGTAGTGGAAGGCGTAGAGGCGAGAGACGAATTCGTGGAAGGGGAGGGAACTTTCGCCTTCTGCTTCGCCATATCCGCCTACGCTTGGTTCGATGTTCTGTCCCCAGTTTTGCGAGCCGTCATTGTTCGGATTGTAAAAATAAATCCGTTCTACGCCGTTTGGATCCTTGCCGATTTTTGTAATGGATACGGCGTGCAGGCCTAGGAGTTTGCCGTGGACGTTCGTAATGAAAATCCCGACAGGGTTAGGGTAAATCAATTCATAGTCATCGTTATATTCAGGGTGGTGCGTCGCGTAGAACAGCTTGACGAAGCCGGAATAATCGAGCACATACCCTGTAATAGGATCGAATACAGAACTGAAGCCTTTTTGAACCCAGTTCCCATAGAAAGCTGGATTGACCCAGCGGTGACCGTCATCGCCACGCAAAGCGACTCGGGTCATCATTTCACTATAAATCCGGTCGAGGTGTGGCACTAAGACTAAAGAAACAGGGTCGAGCTCTTTATCCAGGTCTGGTGCAAGGCCGCCCTTCAGGTCTTTCGAATGAATGGGTGTCCCCTCGAATGTGAAATCGAGATCGCCGTCACGGGCAGCCCGCGGTATGATTTCAAGCAAAAATCCAGGAGCGTGCTGAGCCCATAAGCTAATGCCCCGTGCAGCTTGGCAGGTCGGATTGAACCCTTGACCGACGCCCAATGGCTGGCCAAGAATTTGGATGGCTCCAGCGACAAGGATGCTGTTGGCTGTCACACCTTCTCCTTGAGCAGTTGTAGAATACAAAGCGTTGCGTACGTCTGGGCGAATGTCGAGTTCAACCAATCTCCGTAATCCCGGTGCAACGGGGGAGTGTGATAAGATACCACGTTCAAGCATCATTGCTAATCCGTATATCGCCTGGCGAGTGGCCGGAAAAATAGAGGCGCGAATCAGTTGAATGACAAGTTCCCGGTTTTCTTCCAGGTTGGCACTGCCTTTGCTGTTTAAATTGAGTGTATATGCTAGCAGACCGGGATTCTTTTTACTTAAAAAACGAATCAGTGTAGCATGGTGTGGTGCGACAAGCCCGGTTTCACGCATGGATTGTGCTAAAGCGACGCTCTCTGAAATCAAATCGGTCCTTGTGAGCAGCTTCAACTGTGAACGATAGGCATGCACGTCGTTGAACTGAGCGCTCAATGTTGACGGCCCTTCAATCGCAGCGATGAACTGTTTCAGCTCCGCTTTGTCTTTTTCTTCAGATTCCTGTTCTACCATTTTCTTCGCCATTTTGATCATCGAAACGATCCGTTTGATCATGATCGGGCGCTGGGAGGTCAGGCGTTTGATTTCATCAATCAGCGTCTGGACAAGTGCGGTGGACGACAAATGATTAGAGAGGAATTGGAATAGCTTCTCCGCTTTTTCATCATTCTCATGGTTCTCTATTCGGGCACTTTCACTTGCATCTGGAAACAATAGGTTCAGGTTCAGGACCATTACTTCATTTAAGAACTCTTCTGCCATTTTCGCTGAAACGTTTGAATTAGCTGTTTTTCCTTCAGCAATAGCAAGCATGCGCAACTCACTTAACACTTCGATAATCATCGGCAGGCCTTTAGCTTTCAATGAACCAGCGACGAGGGGAGGTTGCAATTTTTCTGCTGCTTCCCAGGGCCCGTCTTGAAATACACCTGATTCTTCAAAGCGGTAAGCATGTTGATATAGCTTTTCAAGCCCATCCTCTGCTTCTATCAGGCGGTTTGCCTCCTGATAGACGTCTGTTTGGTATTTCATTTTTGCAAAAGAATGAGCATTTGCTAACCCGTCTAAGGCATGAGTGAATCGCTCCGCAAGGACATCAGTCGTTTGAGGCATCGGACCTCTCCTTTCTCTATCAGTGACCGCTTATACGTAGAAATTATACTGTTCGTAGGCTTTGAGCAGCTCTGTCATTTCTTCACTATCTCTGCCATAGAAAAAGATTGTTCCATAATGATTTCCGAAACCGACACGTTCTGCCACTTTTCCTTGTGGAGGTGTGAACATGTCATGCTTCTCGAAGTATGGATGCTCTTCAAGCTCATCCGGAATCTTCAAGTCTTCCACATAATCAACATTCGGGTGCACCATCAGACATCCGGCGTACTTTTCGTAGGAGTAAGGGTCCGGAAAAAATTCACGAATTTCCTCTTCGGTCGTATTCGGATCACTGCACAAAATTTGCGCTTCATAAGCACTGAATCCATAGGCGCGCTCGATTAAATCGAAAATATGACCGCCCGGTACACGTGCTGCGACTTCGCCAAAGTGAAGTGTGCCATCTTGCGTAATGAAATATTCCGGATGGATGACTCCATACTCGATTTCAAAAGCGTCGACGAGCTGCTGGACCGCACGTTCGATCAGAGGTCTTTTTTCCTCCAGTGCAGGTGAAGCCGGTACGAAGTTGGAGTACCCCAATTTGACATATTCGGTGATGTTGAGAAAACGGACTTTGCCTTTGTGAATGAAAGCTTCCACTGAAAATTCCTGTCCATCCAAGTGGCTCTCCATCAGTAATGGAAAATCAGTGTCTACAATGCGGTCGATATCATCTTTATTATAAATAGCCAAATGACCGACAGATCCTGCTTTATCGAGCGGCTTCACATGGATCGGGTCGAGGTGGTCACCTTCGAGCTTCAACAGCGCTTCATTGACACGTTTCAAGAATCGTTCAACATCCTCTTTGTCTCGTGCTTCTTCAAACACACCGACTTTAATGCCTGAAATCTGTGCTTTACGCTTCATCATCCCTTTATCACGAAGTAACAGGGAACGGTTGAATACACGAGGATCTTCACGGAAACGTGCGTTTAAAGCACCTGCCCATTCCACACATTCTTCATATAATGGGACTGCGACTTCTACGCCCATTTCCTTTAACTGCATGTACAAATGATCAGAGCTTTCGTTGATTTTGTTAAAATCCCAACCGACAAACGGGATATCATGTTTCTCCGCATACATTTGGAAATCTGACGGACCTACAACGACAAAGGGACGATTCATCCTTGCTGCTGCCTCAATCGCTTGCACACTCCAACCTATCAGTGCCGTATAATACGGTTTCGTTTTCTCAGTTTCCTCCACAGTCGCATTCAATTCAAGTTGATCCAGTTCCATTTCGATCCCTCTCCTTTTTAAGTGAAAACAAAAATATATGAAACTTTGACATTGTTACTCTAAAAGTACCAGAAGCAGCCAAGAACTGTAAGTGTTTTTGGCTGTGTCGACAAAACTAGTGTTCGTTCTACAATGAACTCACCAAGAAAGAAGCTGATAACTTCATACTGGTTGTAAAAATGATAGTTTGGAAGGTTGACTTGGGCTATTGAACTGTATGGTGTCGTCATCTGTTTTGCGAGATGTTAATTATAAAGCTAAAATGGAAGGCACGATTTTGCTGTCCTTCTTAATAAATGGAAAAAGCCGATATATAAAGGAGTTTAAACATTGTCGTTTTTGTTAAAAGTATCGTAAGAGGATGGTGCTTGTATGACAAAAGAAAAAACATATCAAGAAAAGCTTGATAACCTGAACCCGAAAAAAGCGATTGCGCGTGGACGCAAATATTTTTCAGAGAAGGAGTTTGGGGAAAAGCTGCGTAAATATAGTGGTCAAATCGGAACGAAAATCGTCTATTACAGTCTTTTGCTTTACTATGCTTTTAAAAGTCCTGAAACTCCGAAGAAGGCGAAGCTTACCATTGCAGGTGCACTTGGCTACCTCATCTTGCCACTCGATGTGATTCCGGATTTCATTCCAGCTGTCGGTTTTGCTGATGATAGTGCGGTAATAATTTATGCTGTCTATCAGGTTCTGTCGCATATCGATGAGGAAGTGAAAGGGAACGCAAAAACTAGAATGGAAAAGATTTTTGGTGACTCTGTCGATTTGGAAAATTTGCAAGATCCGTTAGAGGAAAAAGATAAGAAATAAGTAGTTGGTAGAATGCCCACCACGATTCACTTAAAAAATTCGACGTGAATTTCACGAAAACATGAAAAACTTCGATTGACAGCCTCTTCCGTGCAGAAGAGGCTGTCTTTTTTATTTATCTAGCAAACTATAAAATACCAGCCTGTGAGTCATGTGCTGCGTAAGTAACAGCCTGCACTCTTTTATTCGGTGGGGTAATTGCGGTATAATAGGCGTGTTTTGAAAAAAGGAGTTCATCAACATGTCGATAAACACACATCTGCTCCAAACGAATGGAGCATTTTTTCAGCAATTAAGTAGAAAAAATCAATATAAGCAGGATTCACGTGAGTGTATGATCCGGACCATGGCTCAACTTCTCGATACCTCGACGACCGAGCATCATCCTGGGATGCTGCTTGGAAAAATTCAATCAGGGAAAACGAGGACATTTATCGGGGTGATGGCTCTTGCTTATGACAACGGCTATGATATGGTCATTCTTTTGACAAAGGGTACCAATGCGCTTGTTAAACAGACCTACGCACGCCTGAACGAGGAGTTTTCGAAGGCGATTGAGGAAGATGAGATGCGTGTCTATGACATCATGGCGATGCCTGACAATCTTAGAAAATATGAATTATCACAGAAATTAGCCGTAATCGTGAAAAAAGAGACTCGTAACCTCGATCACCTCCATGATGCTCTCACGGAAAGATACCCTCAGCTAACAGACAAACGGGTACTTTTTATTGATGATGAAGCGGACTTTGCGAGTGTGGCTTATGAATATAAACGTGATCAGAACGTGAAGCATATGCGTGTCATTGCCACAAAAATAAATACCTTGCGTGAAACACTGAGGAAGCCCGCGTTCCTTCAAGTGACAGCAACTCCGTATTCACTCTACCTGCAACCGGAGGATATGACTATTCATAAAGGGAAAGTGTTTGAACCGATTCGACCTGCGTTTACAGAACTAGTTCCGATCCACGAACATTACATTGGTGGGAAGGTGTATTTCGAGTGGAGTGAGAAAGATGGTCATTTATCTTCTTATCTGTTCCATCCTGTAGAGGAAAAAGAACTTGAAGTGATGAAAAAGATGGACGGACGCCGCGTTAAAATGGAACATTTGCTTACACAGAAAAATATTAGCAATATTCGACAGGCGATTGTCAATTTCATCGTCGGGGCTGGCATACGCCGTTGGCAGCAACGAGAAAAAGGTCAGCGCGAACAGAAATACTCGTTCATCATACATACGGAACGGGGGAAAACGGCGCATGCTTGGCAAGCCGAATTGATTCAGGGATTCGAACAGTTATTAATTGAATCGGCCCGGGAGGAATCAGAGCTTTTTCAGCGGCTCATCCGCGAATCTTACGATGATTTGATGCGTACCGTCCAAACATTGGAAAAAACCACTAGGCCTGCTTTTTCTGCTGTGTATGAAGAAGTGCGACGCTCGCTGGATGAAGAATACATTGTGAGCAACATTGTCAATTCGGAAAAAGACGTCAATGAACTTCTCGACCATACAGGGCAACTGCAGTTGCGATCTCCGATGAATATTTTTATTGGCGGGCAGATATTGGACCGTGGTGTTACCATCCATAATCTGATCGGCTTCTTCTATGGAAGGAACCCGAAATCATTTCAGCAGGATACCGTGTTGCAGCATTCAAGGATGTACGGTGCGCGGCCGGTTGCCGACCTTGCTGTAACCCGTTTTTATACGACTCAGAGAATCTATGCTGTCATGAAGAAGATTCACGAATTTGATACTGAACTGCGTCGCGCTTTCGAGCAAGGCGGGCATCGGCGTGGTGTGGTTTTTGTCCAACGTGATTTAAGTGAAGGCATTCTACCATGTAACCCGAACAAAATTCTGCTCTCTGAATTGACGATGATCAACCCGCATAAACGGATGTTGCCGATCGGTTTCCAAACCGGCTACAAAACTCATATACAGAAAACGATCCTTGAGCTCGACCGCCTGATTGCAAAAGCGAAAACATCAGCCCACTATTCAGAGGACAATGCTCATTTAATTCCTGTCGCCCAAGCGAAAGAGATGCTGAGGCTCGTTTATGAAACTCTTGAAATGGAGGAAGGTCGTGACTTTCACCTTGACGAATATGAAGGTGTGCTGGATTATCTGAGTAAAGAAGCAGAGTCCGGAGCTTATATCTGGTTGCTGACAAGGACGCAGAGGCAGATCCGACGCTACAAACAAGATGGTAAGTTTGAAAACTCTCCTGATACGCCAGGTAAGGGAAGTGGAGAATTGGCCGCAGCAAGGAAAGTTGCCAGAGAATTTCCAGCATTGATCATGCTTCGGCAAGAAGGGAAAAAAGAACATGGTTGGCGCGGAGCACCGTTCTGGTGGCCGGTACTCGTTGCACAAGCTGAGACCTCACCGACTGTTTATGCCAACAAAACAGTTAAGTGAGGGAGAGGACTGAATCCATATGGGGTTCAGTCTCTTTTATGCTAGAGGGAAGGTTTATTGAGGCTATTGTTCGTTCACATTCCTGATTGCTGTTTGGATCAGTGCTGTAATCAACATGCAAATACCGTTGAAGAATAGTAAAATTGCTAAAAAAGCGACGGTCATTGTTGCTCCCTGGCTCCCTACAGCTCCTGAAAAAAGTAATCCTGCCACAAGAAACATTACAGAGATACCTAGAGAAAATAAGCTGAGAAGAATGGTTGAGCCTCCACTTTTTAATTGATATGTATAGAAGTACCAACCCCCAGCACAGATAGCGAGCGCAATGATATAAACTAGCATGTATCTACCTCCTCGTCTTTTTCGGTTTACTGGTACTTGCCAAACACCACTGAAAAGCGCTGTTAAAATAGAGAACCAAGCCCACCCCCCATTATTTTAAGTCGTCCCTCTCTATTTGATAAATCGATTGTTCTGCACCGAACCTTTGGCGGATAGTGACCAATTTCATTCCAGACTTTTCTAAGAGTCGTCGAGATCGCATATTAGCCGTTTGTGTTTCTGCGACCACTCTTGGTAGTTTTAATACAGTGAAGCCGTAATGGAGGACGGATGAAAGAACTTCGCCTGCATACCCTTTTCCCCACCATTGGGGTAAGAGCTGATAGGAAATTTCTAATTGATCGCCTGAATGATGAGGGTCCAAAGAAATTAACCCTACAAAACTATCGGTGCGTTTATCTTTAATCTTCCAGTAGAATGAGTGATCCGGGGGCATCACCATCTGCGCGAGAATTGTTGATATAGAGTCTATTTCACGGGTCCCGCCAAGGTATTTTCTGACTTCTTCATTAAGGTAGATCTCTTTTACATCATCATAGTCGTCATTGGAAATCTTTCTAACTACACATCGGTTCGTTTCAAGCATAGGCACGATCGCCTCCTGAATGTTTGACTGATATATTATATTTTTTCTGTAGAAGATATCGTTTAATCTGGAGGAATTGTGAGGGAATGACTGATAAAGAAGCGAGCACTTACCTGTTCTCTCGTTATGTATACGTTTACTAGTTTAACATAATTATCCAATGATAGGTGGTATTCACTTTATCGAGAAACATTCTAACCTTTGGCAGTCCGCTTTCTAAAACTTTAAAATAAGCCTTTACCTTAACCTGGCGTCAACCTTTATATTAAAGACAGTAAAGGAGGAATACCATGAAAATTACAGAAACTGCAAAGATGTTACATACGACACCTCGCACCATTCGCTTTTATGAAGAAAAAGGATTGATCACTCCTGAAAAAGGAGAGAACGATTACCGTTATTTTCAGGAAGAAGATTTGTGGAAACTCCAGACAATTCTGGCTCTTCGCGAAGTGGGAATGTCCACAGCTCAAATAAAAGCCAGTTTGGAAGGAGATAATATCCAGTCTTACTTGGATCTGCAGCGGTCTGCGTTATATGGAGAATGGATCCAAATCAAAGATATGATTACGACGTTGGACCAAATGATAGGAGAATCGCCAGGACACGAAGACCTGTTAAATCTATCCCAACAATTGAAAGAGGTTAAAAAAATGAGAAAGAGTTGGAAAGATCGTTGGAATTTTGATGAGCAAGCAGAAGAATATGATCAAACTATAAAAACCACTGGCTATCGATTCAATGTTCATGAACATTATCATGTAGCACTGTCTAAGGTTAAAGATTGGGTGGAACCGAAACCGGAGGAGCTGGGGGTCGATATCGGCACTGGCACAGGTAATTTGGCTGCTCTATTTATGGATGATGGCACAACAATGATCGGAGTGGATCAATCGGAAGAAATGCTGAAAGTTTGTTTGAAAAAGTATCCTGAATTGGAGACACGTCCTGGTCATTTTTTATCACTTCCTATTATGGATCACAGTACAGATTTTGTGGTATCAAGCTATGCTCTTCATCACTTGCCAGATGCCGAAAAAGAACTAGCCCTGGCTGAGATGGACCGTATTTTGAACGATGATGGAAGAATAGCCATTGCAGATTTAATGTTTGAAAATGAAAAAGAGAAACAGCGCATCCTCGCTCAATTTGAACAGGAAGGAAATGGAGAAGCAGTGGATGCTATCCATGATGAATTCTATGCTGATCTTTCAAAACTTGTTAACTGGCTGGAGAAAGAAGGTTACAACGTGAAAACACACCAATTCAACAGAATTCTGCACCTTTTATATGCAGAAAAATAGAGAAAGGTCGCTCTCATAATCAGAACCTTGAATATAGCCTACCTCCCCTCGCTGTGTTATTCTCTTTTACAGCGGGGTTTTATAGTGAAAAGAAATTATCCTAAGTGCTATTCAGAAAAATCACCCCTTTTTGGAAGAGTGATTGGTTTTCCATAGTGTACAGGGGGATTGAGCTATGAATGATTATATAAAAACAATGCGTGCGATGATTGGTCATGAAACTTTGTTGACTGTCGGTTGTGGCGCGATTATCGAAGACGGCTCAGGCCGGATCCTACTGCAAAAGCGGTCGGACTATGGCGTGTGGGGGATCCCTGGTGGTCTGCTCGAAATCGGGGAAACCTTTGAAGCGACAGTGAAGCGGGAGGTTTTTGAAGAGACAGGCTTGACTATTCATGAGCTTGAGTTGTTTGGTGTTTATTCAGGGGAAAAGGGATACGCTCAATACGAAAATGGTGACCAGGTCTTCAGTGTACAGATTATTTTCATTTCAAGAAAATTTGATGGCGTACTGCTTGGGAATCATGAAAGCAGGGAGTTGGATTTTTTTCATAAAACTACCATTCCTGGGCATATTAATTCACATCAGGCGCCATTTATTACTGATTGGCTTGAAGGAAAGGAGCCTCCCATTATCAAGTAACTATTTCTCAATAAGTGGAAGGCTTTTACACAGATTTTCCACATTTGTTCCTTCTTGGACCTTGAAAGTGCTCATAACAGGGGATGGAGGAACGTAGACACTTGAAAACATGATCATCTAGCTTGGTTGATGTATTTACACTTCTATAGTAAATGTTACAATAGCAATCAACGTTGATAATAAAGGAGAAATGACATTGAATAAAAAATGGTTACTGACTTTAATTTTTGCAGCTTTTGTTTCCCTACTTGCAGCCTGCGGTAGTGATGAAGGAGAGTCTGCTGAAGGTGATAATAATAAAGATGAACAAAAACAAGAAGAGCAGGCAAGCGAAGATTCCCAGCAACAGGAAATGCCAAAGCCTGACTTAGAAGGTGTACCTGATGTAGTAGCAAAGGTCAATGGTGAAGAAATCAAGAAAGCTGAGTTTGAGAATGTGTATAAAGGTCAATTCCAACAAATGGCTATGCAATCTCAAATGTCAGGTCAAAAGGTCGACCAGGATAAATTGAAAAAGCAAGTAGCTGACAGTCTCGTTGGTCAAGAGTTATTGATCCAGGAAGCTGACAGCCGTGACTACAAGGCTCCGCAAGAAGAAAAAGATAAAAAGCTTGAAGAGCTGGCTAAGGAACGACAAGTAAAATCCACAGATGAATTCTTGAAAAAATTAGAAGAGCAAGGCATGAGTAAAGAAGAAGTCATGACGCAAGTGGGGACACAAATCAAGTTGGACAAGCTGATCGCTGAAGAAGCTGGCGATACAGAACCGACTGAAGAAGAAGTGAAAAAAGCGTACGATCAAATGAAAGCTCAACAGGAAAAAGCGGAGAATGGACAGGAAGTTCCTGCTTATGAAGAAGTGAAGGATCGTCTTAAAGATCAATTGAAACAACAGAAAGAGTCAGAAGCTACTCAAAAACTTGTCAAAAATCTACGTGAAGAAGCAGATGTGACAGTAAATATTTAAACTTGAGAAACCAGGCCAAATAGGTCTGGTTTTTTTCTGCAGAAAGGTGGCGTTTCGACGTGAGAACCACTTTACTTATTATTTGATGGGATTTCGCTTCTTGTTCTGTGCGTAAGAGTTATTTGGTGTTCTCAAATATTTCCACATGTGATACGTTTAGAGTGTGAAATTTTCTAAAGTATCTGAATAGTCGGATGGTGACCAAAAAGTGCAGAGGAATATTCCAAGGAAAATCCATATCATCGGCTCGGTAGCAAGCGGGAAAACAACCTTAGCAAAAGAACTGTCTACTAAATTGGGGGTTCCATATTACGAGTTGGATAATGTCGCTTGGGAACGGAATCCAGGAGCGGATAGAAGAAGAACAGACTTAGAGAAACGTAATTACTTGAATACAATTGTCCGTTCTGAAAGTTGGATAATAGAGGGCGTTCATAATGAGGAGTGGGTTTCGGGAAGCTTTCAACATGCAGACTTAATTATATTTTTGGATATCAATTATTCTACGAGAACGTACCGTATCATCAAGAGATACATTTTTCAGAAGGCCGGGATGGAACATGCGAATTATCAACCGACTCTGAAAATTTTTTTGAAAATGTTCAAATGGAATAAGCAATTTGAAGAAAGAGGTAAACCGAATTTTTTTTAAGAGCTTCGGAAAATACAGGGATAAAACAATAGTTGTGTGTAATATCAAAGAATTGAAGAACCAATTCAGTTGAGTGTCGGAGTCAGATATTTTCTAAGGAGAGGTGAAAATGGGGCGTTCTAACTACAATGGGAAAACACTGTACTACATAGGGTTATTTCTTTTTGTCGCAGGCTTCGGAATTAATATTACGGATGCTCCAGAACCATTCTCATTATTCGTAATCCCATTGATGATTGTCGGGTTGATATTATTAGCAGTATCCAGTATATATAGGAAAAGAAAAAAAGATTCCGAATAGGAGGAACTATGGCTAATTATAATGAAGGTCCAAATAAACCCTTCAACGATGCGATTGCCCATCAGCAAAAAATAGAGGGGCAAATCAGTTCAGGTGGTGGGCGACTTCCATTGCCAATCAGGCTTATAAAGTATTTTGTCATTGGGAGCGTTGTTTTAATGGGGTTACTTAGTATAATAGGGGGCATATTTCTGAATTGAATATGTTATGAATTTTGGTGATTGGTTGCTTGAGAAAGCAGACATGGCTGGAGGTGACCTAGTCATATAGAGGGGAGAGCCCTGCTTTAGATTGATGCCTTTTACTGTTTTTAATGAATAACCAGACTTGGCTTTGGTTCTATCATTTCGAAGAGCTTTATTTACTGCTGGAATTTTAGTCCGTAATTGTAGGGTTTGGAGGAAGGACAAGTGAAACTCTTAAGAAAACTGAACCTGGGGGTAGCGGTCGTTGGATTAAGTGCAGTATTTTATCATTTGTTCATTGATCGTCTTCATATCCCTGCGGTGAGCATTTACTTGTTTAATGTTGTGATGTTTTTCTGTTTGGTTTAGAGAAAGTCGGAGATAGTGAAAAAAAGAGTGGTTACTTTTATATTTTCACATCCTTATTTATTTTTGGCCTCATAATACTGAGTGAATTTTCTTCTTCTGAAATTCGGGGGTGGGGCAGTTGATTACAATTGTTTTCTTTGGAATGATTATATCTATCTTCACGTTAATGGTCCGTAGAAATCATTATGATTCAGGCGAGTGATTATTCAGGGAGGTGATGAGGTGAAAAAGTTCCTATTGGTCCTTTCATTAATAATCAATACTTGTTACATAGGAATAGTGTTGATTGATTTTGATATCAGATTCAGCGCTGCCTGGAATATCATGTTCGGCGTGTTTTTTGCTCTTAGTATATTATTAGCGAGTGTCTTCTTATTTCAGTCCAGAAGGAGACTAGGTTCTCACCCATATCTATCTGTATCTGTACTTTCATTGAGTTTAGCATCATTAGGGTGGTTCTTATTCATTAATTACTTGTCATTCATTATGGGGTGATTTTCAAAGAGATGAAGAAGAAATAGATAAAAACACATTATGTGCAACCTTTATGTTGCAGTAAATAGTTTATATGTGCTACTCTAAGGTTGCACATATAAAAAAGGTGGTGCTCAAAAATGAATATGGATTCGATTGAACGAGAGGTTTTTATTAATGCATCTATCCAAACAGTATGGGATTTGATCAGTCAACCCGCATGGTGGGTCGGAGATGCTCCAGGCCCTGACAAAGTGAAAGTTGATGGATCATTTGTAGTGGCTGATACGAAGTATGGGGAATTTCCTGTCAAAATTGAAAAAGAAGATCCACCTAGTTATCTGGCATGTCGATGGGCAAGTTCTTTCCCTGGTGTGGAACCAAAAGAAGGGAACTCCACATTGGTTGAATTTATATTGAAAACTGATGACGGAGGGACTTGGCTGCGTGTGGTTGAAAGTGGTTTTTCCAGTCTTACGGTCTCTGAAGAAGAGCAGGAAAAGTTCTTCAATGGGAATATTGAAGGATGGAAATACCAACTTGAAGTAATACGAAAGCGTGCTGAGCAGTAATATGTTGTCAGAAGATAATCATAAAAATGACATGGTTTTCAATGCTTTAGCCGATCCGATCCGCCGTCAGCTGCTTGACCAAATCGCTTTAACAGGTGAGGCAACAGCAACCACATTAGCCAAAAAGGTGCCTGTATCTCGCCAGGCAGTGGTCAAACACCTTACAGTCCTAAATGATGCTGGCCTAGTGTTTTCGACCCGAATTGGTCGAGAAATGAGACACAGGGTGTGTCCCGGGCAATTATTTTCAACAGCAGAGTGGATGAGAAATATAGCAACAGAGTGGGACAGAAAATTAGATTGGATTAAGGATAAAGCTGAAATGAAAGACAACAAGAATGATCATTGATGAATAAGATTAATGATTACTATAACGCAGGTCCAGAGCCTCAATCACCTTCTATATCTCTGATATTAGAAGGGCGGATGTATAGAGTGCGGAGGGGAAACATTCAGATGAAAATAAATGATCGAGATTATTACCATCGTAATCTACGTTATACGATTAGGTCTGCAGTAGAGAACGATGCTGGCCCCTTATCTGAGTTAAGGTTAGAAATAGATGGCGAAACGGAAAACCTGGATAGAGAACAAGGAGAAGCCTACATAAATGAAGAAGGATTTAAAGACCTCATAAGAGGAGATACAGAGAGTCTTAATCATCTTTTTTTAATAGCAGAGATTGATAGGGAAATTGTCGGCTATTCAAGGTGCGAATGTGATCACTTAAAAAGATTTTCCCATAAAGTGGAGTTTGGTGTTGGGGTGTTAAGGGCATTTTGGGGTAATGGTATTGGAAGAAGTTTATTGAAAGAATCGATTATTTGGTCAGATTCAAACGATATCAGGAAAATGACGTTACGTGTACTTGAAACAAATAAAAAAGCTATAAGTCTTTATAAAGAATATGGTTTTGAAGTCGAAGGTACATTAAAAGAAGATCGATGGCTTTCTGATGGAATTTACTATAATACTTTACTGATGGCCAGGTTGAATCCCGATCGAACCATGTAATATAAAATTTCTGGCCCTCCGCCCCACTTGGTATAAACGGTATTATTCTCGACTCATCAGCGCTTGAACGGAATGAAAAAAGAGGAACTCCCCCAAGAGGGAAGTTCCCTTAGTGTACAATAAACATGGAACTACTATTGATGGCGCTCTGACGTTCTTGAGCGTGTTTTTTTCGTTTTATCAGAAGGGATTGTGTTCTGGTTCTCATGATCCCCTTCATTTTTAATCGGGTTTGTTTTTTCACTGTCATGATTGTTAGTAGGAATACGATGGGATGAAGGGTTGTTTTGATTGCGATAATTGTCAGGATACATCGACTTATTTTCAGTTTTACTCGATAGGAATGTGCGATATACTTTATCCTGCATTGTATCTGTTGCCTCTACGATTACGATTATTTTTCCATCTTTCAAGTGATTTTCATATTGCTTAGCTTCTTTTTCTGGCATCCCTGCTCCAACAAGTGCGCCGATGATCCCGCCACCCCCTGCGCCTACTCCTGCACCAGTAAGAGAGGCGACGATCGGACCCGCGGCAGCAATTTGTCCGATGCCAGGTATGGCGAGAAGACCAAGTCCTGTAATTAAACCACCGATCCCACCTAACGCCCCACCGGATAAAGCCCCTAATCCAGCTCCTTTTCCAGCGTTTTTCCCACGACTGCCTTTATTAGAGGTGACGGAAGTATCCATTTCATCTTCTAAGACATTCACTTTACTTTTTTCTTTAGCAAAAACAGAGATGTCATCGTGTCCATAACCGTGACGTTGTAATTCAGATATGGCTCTTTCTGCATTACCTACACTAGAAAAAACGCCGCCTATTATTTTGTTATTCATAAATTCATCCTCCTTGTGCATTAACTTCTATCTAATATCCCATACCCGAATAATAAATGGGTAATCCTTCAATCGTCTTGTAAGCAGTTATAACACGTATACAACTTGGATGGACTTGGTTCAAGAAAAGAGCGAATGTTTTTTCCTGCCATTGAAAACGGGAGTTTTAGTAAATGCATTATGTTAGAGTTAAGAAAAGATGAACTGCACAAAAAACGTTTATTTTAGACGTGTGACATATTTTGGAGTGAGAAGATGGTTTATTTCGAATCAGCTCGACTGATATTTCGTGATTGGGAAAGTGGGGATCTGGATAGTTTCAGGAAAATGAATGCAGATGAACATGTAATGTCTTACTTTCCACAGACTCTATCTTGTGATGAAACAGACAAATTTTACGATCGTATTCAACAAGAGTTCGAGCATCATGGTTATGGCTTGTTTGCGGTTGAAACAAAGGAAAAGAACGAATTTATCGGCTTTATAGGTTTTCACCGTGCTACTTTCGAGGAGGATTTCACCCCTTGTGTGGAAATCGGTTATCGGTTGAAAAGGCCTGCGTGGGGGAAGGGATACGCGACAGAAGGTGCCAGAGCATGTCTGGACTATGGCTTCGGAAAGCTTGGATTTGATGAAGTCTTCAGTTTCACCGCTAAAATCAACCACCCTTCGAAAGCAGTCATGAACAAAATCGGGCTGCATTTCGTGAAGGAGTTTAATCACCCGAAGATCGATTTATCAAGCGATCTATGCCGTCATGTTTTATATAAAATTGAAAAGTGAAAGCGGCCCGTTTACCTGAACCTTCATGCATGTTACGGTATCGGGACGATTCAGGTTTTTTATCACTGAATTTTACTCCTCCAAGAAGGATGGGACTAATATGAAAATTAAGTTTATCCTTTTTATATCTTCTGTAAAAGAAAAGAATAGACAAGTGACCATGATGAAAGCTTTTGATTCCACCGTCCGTCCTGTAGAAGGAGATATCATTGAAGATCCAGGCTTCCACCCGGAATATCATAATGGCTATGAAGTGGTAAAAGTTACTATGAACTATTCTTCTGATGAATGCTGGGTATCTTTATCTCCCCTTGCAATTGAAAAAGAAGATATTGAAATAGCAATATATATCGATCATCTCCAGGCAAATGGCTGGCAAGTCATTTCGAAAGAAGAATTGCATAACACCTGATATGTGTAAAGCTCTTTATCATTGAAGGGCTTTCTTGATTATGAACGGAGGGGGCTTTCCCACCCTGAACAGGCAATTTAATTTTTGTGGAGCCAAAGTTATACAGATTGGGGAACACTTGATAAAATGGAGAGAGGTGGATTTTGACCTCGTTTTAAAACACACGATCATTGCATTGGAAGAATAGGCGGAACGACTTATTTCATCCCTTCCTATCGATGACGGAAGCACCTTGCAAATTCCTCGCAAAACCTTCATATTATTAGAAAAGGAGGCCCATGATGCGACACGATATACAACCGAATGAAAGAGCATTCTCTACCAAAGAAGTGGCAGAAGAAATGGAGATTGCAACAACAACTGTAAGACGGTATGGGCAGATCTTAGAGCGGAATGGTTATGAGTTCTTTAAGGATGGCGATCGCCGTATTTTTGTCAGATCCGATATCGAAGCACTTATGGCGATTCGTGATACGGATAAATCCCAGGACGATGAAGCGAAAATCCTTGTCGATCAACAAGAAAAAAGATTGGAAGGATATACGGAAACTCAAATTGCATTGTCCAATACATATGACCAATCGCTCCAAGACCCCGGTCAATTAAAAGATGTATTATCACTGCTAGCTAATGAACTGGCTGCCAGTCGTGAAATGAACGTCCAACTGAAAAACGATATGGCCCATCTTCAAACAACAGTTTCCCGTCTTCAACAAGATCACCACGTCATCAGTTCGGGAGTTGGAAACTTCGCCCATAAAACCAATTCAAAAATCGACAAATTGACCGAACAACAAAAGTCTCAATACGAAACATTGCTGGAACAGGAAAAAGAAAAAAGTGAATTCCTGCAAAAAGAAATTTTAGAGATGCGGGAAGAGCAGAAAAAAGAATGGCGAGCCCAAAATGAATTCAATGAGCAGCTGCAAATGAAAGTGAAACCACCTCAAGGGAAATTAGAAAAGATTCTTTCACTGTTTCGTAAATAGAACAATTATCACTTACGCTTGGATCGACTGGAGATTCAAGTGTTTTTTGTATGCGGAATTTCCATAAGCTGAACATCCACCTTTCATTTAAGTGATTTTGTTAACCGTTGAGGTTGATCTTCCTGCGAGTGTTTCTTCAGTTAAATGGCAGGATTCTTGAAGACACGGTTTCGAGATACTAGGGGTTCGTTACCGAATGAGGGATAGGGTGGCTTGGAAACAACTCGTCTAGCTCCATCGTCCAGACACTCGCGTCATAAGCAGAATAGCAATGGAATGAAAAGACACATTCCGTTGCTATTCTGCTTATGCCAGTCGTGTCTACCAGGACGATTCTGCATTTGAACACTTTCCTGTGGGGGACCTGGCGAGCTTCCTCGGGCTACCGCCCTGTGGGATCTCGCCTATCCCCTTCTCCCACTGGAGTCTCGTCGTTTCCAAGCCCCCCCCCCTCCCAACGTGGAATGAACGAACCCCGCCATAGGAGAATGAGTCTTAAACTATAGAAGAAAGAATACTCCAGTACGGTTTTCATGCATGATGCGTGCTGTTCACTTGAAACAGAGCATCCGATGATGTTTCCGCCCTCCGTTGTTTGTGATATAAGGTTCTCGAAATCCCTTGGGGGAGAAACTGCCCTTCACTTGGTGGAAAAAAACCACACTTAAGAGCTGGGATGGGAGCATATTTAATTCGCAAAAGCTCCCTACGAGATACTTGTGGAAGTGGATGGTGGGTGGGATATGTTAACCTCTCCTCATGTACTGAAAGTTTTCTATACTGAAAAAGCGATTTCGAGAAACAATTATAGCAAGGAGTCGGCGGGGAATGGTGAGACTCCTGCGGGAAGAGAGTGCTTGGTGAGATCCCGGAAGGCGAAAGCCTGAGGAAGCTCACCGCGCTCCCGCGGAAAGCGAGTCATTCCCCGCCGACTCGACCCACTCACTAAACATCTCGAAATCAAGTCTTCCAGATAAGGGAGCTTTTATGGAAGTGAATATCAACAATGAAATTAAATGATTCTGAAGTTCTTCGTAGAGGTATGTTATGATTAATTGTAGAACTATTCAGAAATGAATAATTTTTCATTGTATATATAGACATTTGGTAAGTGGTACAGAAAATTATTCAAACATGAATAATGTGGGGGATTCGATGACAGAGTGGGATGAATACAAAACGCTTTTACATTCTCTTCAGGAAGATATTCTTGTTACGAATACAGATGGAACGATCGTCAAAGTGAGTGAAGCGACCGGCAAGGTTTACGATGTGGATGTAGATGACCTGATGGGGAGGTCTGTCTATGATTTGGAAAAAGAGGGGCTGTTCACACCACTGGCCACACCGATGGTTATCGAATCGAAAGAAAGAGTAACGTTTGTGCAGACCGTTGCAGATGGTAAGAAATTGCTTGTCACTGGTTTACCTGTGTTTGATGAAGAGGGAGAGCTGTTTCGTGTGGTCAGTTATTCCCATGATGTGACTGAGCTGATGGAAATCAAATCAGGTATGGAAGAAATGACAGTGGAAATGGAACGCGTCCGTAAGGAATTGAACCGCTTAAAAAACCAGAGTGAAGAAAAATTCATCGGAAAAAGTGATGGGATGCGTAAAGTTCTCGCAATCGCTGATCAAGTGGCCGGTGTCGATGCGAATGTTTTGCTTCTCGGTGAGTCTGGTGTCGGGAAAACACAGCTGGCCAACATGATCCATGATAAAAGTGAACGGCGGGAGGGACCTTTTATAGAGGTCAACTGCGGCGCAATTCCAGAGGCTTTGTTCGAAGCAGAACTCTTCGGATATGAAGGAGGTTCTTTTACTGGAGCGACAAAAGGCGGAAGAAAAGGCTTTGCAGAAATGGCAAGTGGTGGTACGTTGTTTCTCGATGAAGTTGGAGAGCTTTCTTTACAAAATCAAGTGAAGGTGTTGAAGCTGATTCAGAAAAAATCCTTCTATCCTGTCGGAGGTCGTAAAGAACTCCAATCTGATTTCAGGTTGATCAGTGCTACTAATAGACAGCTTGACAAGTCAGTCGAGCAGAAACAGTTCCGCGAAGATCTTTACTTTCGTTTGAATGTCGTGCCGATAATAATCCCGCCTTTAAGAGAAAGGAAAGAGGATATCACACCTCTTATCCATTCCTTTTTGGATCATTTCACAAGCCGTTATAACAGAAAAAGAGTGTTAAGCAGGGAAGTACTCCATGATTTGAACGGATTGGAATGGAGGGGGAATGTAAGAGAGTTGATTAATCTCGTGGAACGACTGATAGTCACTTCACATAATTCGATCATCGAGCCTGACGATTTGCCCGATGGGTACAGGAAGAATATTAATTCTTATTCAGAAGTGAATAATTTTGAAGAATCATTGAACAGAACTTTAGAAAGAGTGGAAAAAGAAAGGCTGGCACGAGCGAAACAGAAATTTAAAACAACAACGAAAATGGCGGAAGCATTGGGGATCAGTCAGCCTAGTGTAGTCAGAAAACTCAAAAAACACAGAATAAATTAAAAAGTTGGCATGATTCTTGCAAGTAAGAGGGTAAGGGATGAAAATCTTTTGCCTTTTTTATTACTTATTTAAGGAGTGGGGTAGATGGAGGCTAAACAGAAAAAGAGTGTGGATAGAGGGGAGCAGGAAGCAATGAACTACAGGACCAGACGGAACTATTTTTGGTTCATAGTTCCATCTCTATTAGGGGTATTGCTATTTTTATTCCCAATCCCTTACGGAGGAAAAATCACCATCGGTGTGGGAGTAATGGCAGAAACCATTCAGGCGTCACTCGAGCCGATCCTGCCGGGCTTAATGACGGGTATTCTAGTACTCTCAGCCATAGTTCCGGTTTTTGCAAAAGCGCTCAAGCCGAAGTTAATCATGGATAGTCCTTTTATGAAACAGCTTTTTTACATTCATACGTTTTGGATGATTACGAGAATGGTTGGTGCTTTGTTTGCACTCATGACTATATTCGGGATAGGGCCGGCAATCATCACCTCTGATTTAACAGGTGGAACCATGCTGAATGCCCTTGTCCCCGTACTTGCTGCATGGTTCCTTTTTGCGGGAGTCTTGATGCCGCTCCTCATGCAATTCGGTTTGATGGATTTTATCGGTACTATTTTGCGTAACGTCATGAGACCGGTATTTAAACTGCCGGGACGTTCCTCGATTGATGCTCTGGCATCCTGGATGGGAGCGGGTACAGTAGGGGTACTGATCACGACGAAACAATATGAAGAAGGATATTATACGAAGCGGGAAGCGTCGATAATCGCTACGAACTTTTCCATAAATAGTATCGCTTTCAGTTTAGTAGTCATCAGTTTCATCGGTTTGGAGGAATACTTCGTTCCATTCTATTTGACTGTAGTTGTCGCAGGCTTGATTGCTGCCTTTGTTTGCCCACGTATCCCTCCGTTATCAAGAAAAGCGGATACGTACTATGAAGGGACAGGCAAGCAGATTTCTGAAGACACGCCTGAAGGGATCTCCAACTTCCAATGGGGTGTAGAAAAAGCGCTTCATAAAGCATCAGAGGTCAAAGGGATAAAGGAAGTTAGTAAACAAGGCATACAAACGGTCCTGGATATTTATTTTGCTTTAATTCCATTAGTGATGGCACTCGGAACGGTGGCCTTGATTATCGCCGAGTTCACGCCGTTTTTCACTTATTTATCGCTGCCGATCGTTCCAGTTCTTCAATGGATGCAAATTCCTGAAGCAGCTCAGGCATCCCCAGCCATGCTCGTTGGCTTTGCGGACATGTTCCTTCCTGCCGTCATCGGTTCAGGGATCGAAAGCGAATTGACCAGGTTCGTCATCGCTGCTATTTCTCTGACCCAGCTTATTTATATGTCTGAAATCGGAATTTTACTCGTTAAATCCAAGATTCCTATTTCCGTCCTGGAACTGGCTATTATTTTCTTGCAAAGAACCATCATTACTCTTCCGATCATCGTAGTGATCGCACATTTTATTTTTTAGGGGGAATTGATAAATGAAGCCGACTTTTGATGAACTATATACGCGTTTGCCCGACCTGCTTGCACCAAGTATGGCCAAAGACCACCCTAACCTGCCTGTCGAAAAAGAGGAAGGGTGCTACTATTATGGAACGGATGGTAAGCAATATTTGGACTTCACATCAGGAATCGCGGTAGCTAATACAGGACATCGCCATCCGAAAGTTGTCAAAGCGATCAAAGAAGGCGCTGACGAGTTGATGCATGGCCCCTCTGGAGTGATTATGTATGATTCGATTCTAAGAGTAGCGGACCGATTGCAAGGTATTCTGCCGGGGAACCTTGACTGTTTCTTTTTTGCAAATAGTGGAACAGAGGCGATTGAAGGTGCTCTGAAGCTTGCCAAATACGCGACTCAACGTCCGTATGTTGTGTCGTTCACCGGCTGTTTCCATGGTCGTTCCATTGGCGCACTGGGTGTCAGTACATCAAAAAGTAAGTATCGGAAGTTTTTACAACCGAATGGACTGACTTACCAGCTTCCTTATGCGGATATGGAAGGTTGTCCAGCGGGGGAAGATGCAGCTGAATACTGTGTTGATAAGCTGGAAAAGGATTTTGAACTTTTATTTGATCACCAGGTGACTCCTGAAGAAGTCGCAAGCGTCATCGTTGAACCGGTCCTGGGGGAAGGTGGCTATATCATTCCTCCGAAAGAATGGCTGCAAAAAGTGCGTGAAATCTGTGATCGCCACGGAATACTGTTGATTTTTGATGAAGTGCAAACGGGTTTTGGCAGGACCGGGGAATGGTTTGCTGCTCAAACCTTCGGGGTGACACCTGATATTATGGCCATTGCCAAAGGAATTGCTTCAGGGATGCCGTTGAGTGCTACAGTCGCTTCCAAAGAACTGATGAGTAAATGGCCGATGGGAACGCATGGTACGACATTTGGCGGTAACCCGATCGCTTGTTCCGCTGCGCTCGCCACTTTGGATGTCATTGAAGAAGAGAAGTTGCTCGATAACTCGAAAAGGCTTGGGGCATATGCCTTGGAACGTCTTGAAAGTATTCGTGAAAACCATAATGTCATCGGCGATATCCGTGGGATCGGATTAATGATCGGTATCGAAATCGTTGACCCTGTGACAGGAGAACCAGACGGGGAAGGAATGATGCGTGTCTTGGATTCATCTCTTGAGAAAGGGGTTTTATTCTACCTGTGCGGCAAACATCAAGAAGTGATTCGTATGATTCCACCGTTGATTGTAACACAGGAGCAGATTGATCGTGGTTTGGAAGTATTTGAAGAGGCTGTCGCTGAATATGAAAAAGCATTATCGATTTGCTGAATGAAGCTCTTGGTGGGGAAACCCTTCAAGAGCTTTTTTTGCTTTAATTTCATCCAATTTCCAAAGTGCCCCGCAGGCGTCCATCAAACGATCATCGTGAAATCAACATTGGCCTCCCTGAGGGAAAAGCATTTTGTCATAGAACAGGTTGAAACCTTTGTCGATAGTGGGGATGATACAAATAATACAAAGGATAACCATACGTATAAAAGTATTGAATGAGTACGCCGGCGAATGCGACTCCAACAGCTGTGCCCAGACCCACTGGGCCGCCGATCAAGAGGGCCGATGTAGAAGTTGTGAGCGCAACAGCAGTCTGACTCATTCGTAAAGTGAGTTTGAATTTTTTTGAGATTACTAAAAACAATTGATCGACAGGGGCTCTTGGCAATTGCGGGAGAATGTATATCGATACCCCGAGAGCGCTGAAGACAACTCCTATTCCTAACGTGATGAGCTGCACGATAAACGGAGCGGAGGCCAGGCTCATATTTTTAAAGACCATCTCCAGCCAAAAGTCTAAAATCAAGCTTTCTAAAACAAGTGGCAGCAACGCTCTGATTTCCGGCTTTTGTTTCATCAACCATCCGTTGATAAAAATGAAGACAAACTGGAAAATTCCATACCATATACCAACAGTCAGGCCGAGCTTATCAGAGATTCCGACAAACAAGGCTGTCCAAAATCCTGCTCCTAAGGTAGCTTTGATCAAAAGCGCGACGCCGAAGTAATTGACAAACATACCAAGTACATATACCGTCATGCGGTAAAACATTCATGACCCTCTTCTTTCTAATGAAAAATCCTCGAAGAAAAAGCGTTTCATTTTTCTTTCGGCTATTCTATTAGCAGTGAAGAACAAGGTCAATAGAAGAATCAATGAAAATAAATGGCGGAGTTTTCTTAATCTTACCCTGTTATTGATAGCGTGAGATAAGTGTGTAAGCCCCTTGAGACAAAAAAGAATACCAAAACAACTTGAGGTGAACACCTCTCCATTGTCAGTTAATACAGGACAAAACTATAATAGAAGAAATGAATCCTTTTAGAGGAGTGTCGGAAGGTTATGAACTATGCCCCTTTTAAAATGCGCGTTTTGGCTTTTTTGCTGGACTATCTCCTCATTTTGTCTTATGGGATTTTTGTGGTGGGGAGTGTTTCTTTGTTGTTCAGGCAGCCCTTGAATTTTTTATTTTCCAATTCTCCTGTTATAGCTCAGATCACGGGTTTTGTGATGATGACAGCACCTGTCTCTCTTTACTTTATTTTGAGTGAATGTTCAAAATGGAAAGGAACCTGGGGAAAAAGGAAGATGAGTTTACAAGTGGTGAATGATCAAGGAGATCGACTAGGGTTGAGTCGGTCTCTTATACGGACTGCCATTAAATTTCTGCCCTGGGAAGTGGCACATTTCGCAATTTGGCGGTTGATGCTTCCGACAAGTTACTCTGAAAAGACCCTTTATATAGTCCTGAACACAGTGAACGTCGCTATTTTACTTTACTTAATCGTCCCATTTACAAATAAGAAAAGGAGGAATATCTATGA
Organism: Halobacillus litoralis; assembly: GCF_004101865.1. Taxonomy (NCBI): domain Bacteria; kingdom Bacillati; phylum Bacillota; class Bacilli; order Caryophanales; family Bacillaceae; genus Halobacillus; species Halobacillus litoralis. Next base: position 1,416,087 of record NZ_CP026118.1, on the reverse strand, counting down.
CTGGTTGGCAGGAACAGCAGTAGTTGAAAAGGAGGATGAATCCTCTTGATTGATACAGGAAGAATCGTTTTCATTATCGTTATGGTATGGTCGTTAATTATCTATGGCGGATTGACGTATTTAGTAGTGAAGAAAAAAGAATATGGACTGTTATCAGGATTCGGCAGTCGACCTGAGGAAGAAAAAGAAATATTAATATACAATGGGTATATCAATGCTCTCGGTATACTATTAAAGTACACGTTCTACTTGCTTGTCCTCTCTTTTTTGTTAGGACTTTCATCAGTTCCCTTTGGCTTTGAGGTCAGCATAGGAATTTTTTCAATAGTGCTGATGGTTGGGATAGTCTGGATCCAGCGTTATGAAGTTCCTCGAAAAAGGAAGAAGATGGTGTGGATTACCGGAATTATTTCAGCTGCCACTTTCATGTTTATCGGCGGATTGATGGCGCTCGGATTAATGGAGAATGAAGTCATCATTACAGAAGAGAGTTTTGAGGTCTCAGGGATGTATGGTGTCGAATGGCCGATGGAAGAAATCACTTCGGTTGAATTGCTTGATACTATGCCCGAAATCATCATTAAGACAAACGGATTTGCAGCCGCCGGTCAACTGAAAGGCCGGTTTCGTTTGGAAGACCCATACAATGGTATATTACTATTTGTCCAAAAGAACGAGGGGCCATTTCTCTACGTTTCCAGCAAAGGCAAAGATGATCATCTGATATTGAGCAGGGATGAGAGTTCGAGGACCAAAGAGATTTATGAATCATTAATGAACGCTGGTGGGTGAGAAACAATATAGCAAATGGCGGCGGGGAATAGTTCGCTTCACTCATCAAATATCCCGAAATCAAATCTTCCAGATGAAGAGCTGATATGGATGTTAAAGAAATGGACAGGCAGGGTAAGATGGTTTGTGAGCGATAATTTTTTACTGTAATAAAAGAAATATTATATAATCAAAGTCTAGTGACGAATGTACATATCCAGGGGGGAATTTGCTAGTGGTCATTGCGATCATCCTATTATTATTTGTTTCGCTTTTCTTTTCAGGAAGTGAAACAGCACTTACAGCTGCCAATAAAATGAGGCTGCAATCCAGAGCTAATAAAAATAATAAAAAAGCCGGAAAACTTTTAAGTCTACTTTCACGGCCGAGTGAATTCATAACGACTATACTTATTGGGAATAACATTGCTAACATATTGCTACCGACACTTGTGACAACGTTAGCTATCGAGTATGGGTTCAGTGTCGGGCTTGCTTCAGCTATTTTGACAATAACCATCATTATTTTTTCTGAAGTTCTCCCAAAATCCATTGCTGCTGCATTTCCCGATCGGATTGCTATGACTGTTTCGCCTGTGATTCGTTTTTTTGTAGTCATTTTCAAGCCGATCACCATTGTCCTGAACTGGTTGACAGGATTCATTACCCGAGCACTAGCTAAAGGACAAACCACCGATGTATCCATCTCTAAAGAAGAGCTGCGCACGATGGTTGATATCGCTGATTCCGAAGGGACTTTTAATGAAGCGGAATCCCACCGTATTAAAGGTGTGCTGGATTTTTATAATCTAAACGTTAAGGATGTATTGAAGACACCACGTGTTGATATGATTGCCATTTCTGAGGCTGCTTCTTTTGAAGAAGTCCGTGATATGGTCATCCAGCATCCTTTTACAAGGTATCCAGTCTATGGGGAGGACATCGATGATATCGTTGCTGTTTTCCACTCAAAGTATTTGATTTCGTGGGCGATGGAGACGGGGAAGCCATTTGTAGAATATACGTATAAAGACCCATTAGTAGTCTATGAGTTTCACAAGATCGAATGGGTATTCCGCAAGATGACGAAAGAGAAAAAACACATGGCTATCGTTTTAGATGAATACGGAGGAACAGAAGGGGTCCTTACTCATGAAGACGTCATCGAGGCGATGATCGGTCTTGAAATAGAGGATGAAATGGATCTGGAGAGTGATTCGATTATTGAAAAAGTTTCAGAAACTGAAATGATCTGTGATGGTAAAATTACTCTTCGCAGGCTCAATTCCTTTTTTGACACGGAAATTCCTGAAGAAGAAGACGTCTTAGCCGGATATTTACTGAAAGAGTTCAATGACTTCCCTGGAGAAGGAGATGTTCTTGAGCAGAGCAATTTGACTTTCAAGGTGTTGGAAATTGAAGGCAGGATGATCCGGAAGGTCCAGATTATCAAGTGACCATTTCTTAGTGGAGGACCATAATGAAAACGATAAAAAAAGTATTGCTCCTCATATTCGGTTGGATTTCTTTAATTATTGGAGTGTTGGGAATCGTACTGCCCTTAATTCCGACTACACCACTTCTTTTGTTGGCAGCAGCCTGTTTTGTCCGTAGCTCAGATCGGATGTATGATTGGCTGCTAACAAACAAATATTTCGGGAAATACATCCGTGATTACCGCGAGCACCGGGGTGTTCCGCTCCGTGCAAAGTGGGTCGGTGTGAGTGTATTGTGGATTTCTATTCTCTATTCTGCAATTTTCGTTGTTCCTCTGATGTTTGTGAAAATATTGATGTTCGCCGTAGCCAGTTATTTCACCTGGTTCATATTAAACTTAAATACGATTCGCTGAACATAATAGAAGCCCGGGATGACTCTTACAGTCACCCGGGCTTCCTTGCTTCATGTTTATTTTCTGACAGGGTTGACCCTTCTTTATCTGATTGACATCCTTTCAAAGATATTGAGGCTTTTTAAAAGGCTCCAGAACCTCCACCACCGCCACCAACACCCGCGCCGCCACTTCCTGTAGAGGCAGAAACAGATGTATGTTGCTCAGCGGAATGGAAGCAGTTTTGCAAAGACGCCCCAAGGATCAAGAAAATCACCCAGTCATCAGTAGTGGAAGTGTGGAGGGGCGCAGGCGTTGCCAAAAGGTCGCGTTTGCCAATTCCGATTTGATATAGCAAGGCAGGCACCTGGTCTTCTTTGGCCCATGTTTTCCACTGATCACCGGTTTTTAAAGGTTGCAACTCCTGTTTGATTTTCTGACCTTTGATGTTCAATGGGCGGTAAGCGATGCTATAGGTGATGAAAAAAACCAGCAGAACAATAGAGGCTGCCATCCAAATGAACTGACCGTAAAAAGGGAAAAGGACGACAAACGGCAAAGTTACAAGTGCTCCAAAACCGGAAATCCATCGAGGTGTTGCTGCAGTCTCATGCAAATCATATTGCCGGTATTCTTGATTAACCATTTCCTTCCAGGCGTCGAACCTCTGGCTATATTTTTCCTGGTTTTCTTCTTTTTCAGCATAGCGCTCTATATCATCTACATGGAACATTTCTTGTTGAGCGATTTCATCAAACAGCCAGTCGATAAGAAGGCGTTCGTGGGCATACACGGTGTCTCTGTTGCTGACTCGGAATTCTTTTTCCGAGATTTGTTCGATGTTTCCTTTGTGTACGAGGTCGAGCAAGGCTGAAGTCAAAGCTGTTGTCGGCAAGTGTCCATAGTTCGTGAACTTCATCATTGCAGGTAAGCTCATTTTCTCTTTAGGAAATCGTCCGAACCCACTGCGTTGGCGTCTAACTTCACGCATAGTCTCTTTTCTTTTTCTAAGGCCATGAACAGCCAGCCCTAGGGCAACTAGAGTGAGGGGGAGGATAATGTACGGTCCTAGAATTCCCCATTGAGCAGTTGCTTCTGCACGGGCGGCTGCCTCTTCGTCCACGGCTCGCTTTTCCGCAATGACTTCATCGAGCATTGGCTCAAAGCTTGTCACTGCTGCCTCAGGAAAGAGGCTTGCAGGATATGCGACACGGATGTCACCGTTTTTTCCATTTAGAACCTTGCCAAGTTTAAATGTGACTGTTCCGTTGTCTGAGATTGTGACCGTATCATACGCTTCATCGTAACCGTATGCTGCTTTCACATCTGATGATTGAGGAGGCTTGATTGTAATCATTAAATCCTCATAAGTGGATTCATTATTTTTGTCAAAAAAAGGCCAGTAAAACTGGGCGATGTCTTCATAGACTTCCATACCATCTTCTATTGTGTAAAAAAGATCGATGGTGACCGTTTCATCTGACCCTCCGCGATAGATTTTGTATAATTCATCTTCTTTTTCAATCTTTAAATCTGTTCCATTTTCTGCGGCGCGCACATCAGTGATGGCTGCTTTTTCTTTTGGTATGAGCGTCCTCGTAATACCATTGAATTCTCCTTCGAAGTTATACGTATGTGTTTCCTTCACTTCCACTTTCCCGTCAGTTTTTAGAGAAGCATGGATGTCGGTCTCATCAATCGTGAACTCGACTGCAAACACGCGTGTAGGAAGAAGGAGGAGAGTGATGAGAATGAAAAGGCTTATGAATTTTTTCATCAATGTCACCTGCTTTCTAACTTTTATACGGCGGTGTGTGTGAAAAGGTTTCATAAGCTTACTGAAAAAGAGCGGTCAACTCATGGTTGACCGCTCGGAAATGGATTAATTTTCAATGACACCACAAGCGATTCGTTCGCCTGCATCCCCGGATGGCTGGGACTTTTGATCATCAGCTCCGGCGTGGATGACAAGGGAAGTCCCGTCACCGCCTAGAAGCGAGTTGTCTTGCCCCTCTTTAAGTGTCACCATGTCTGCCATCACTTCTTCTTCGGCATTTCCCTCCTCATGGATGTCAATGTTATTTAAATCACCCGCATGTGGACCATCTTCAGAATCGCTGCCATGGCTGACGTCAGTCGGGTTAAAATGACCACCGGCAGATTTATAATCAGGTGCTTCACAAACCCCTTTTTCATGGATGTGGAAACCATGTGTTCCTTCAGGCAAAGCAGAGGCTGAGAGTTTGATGTTCACGCCTCCATTTTTTTGTTCCAATTCTGCAGAACCTACTTCATTTCCATCTCGATCGTTTAAGGTTACCGTAATGTTTTCTGGGGTTTCTGATTTTTCTTGGTTTTCTTCATTCGTCGTATTTTCTTCTCCATTTTCTGACGGAGAAGAATCTTCTTCAGTATTGGTACCACAAGCGCTGGACACTATAGCTGTTAATACAAGAAAGAATACAATCGACCAACGTTTCAATTTCATCTCTTCCTTTCTAATATATAATGTTACTAACATACTTTCACAAGGAGGCTAGGTGATAAACGTGGATGAGTCCATTTCATCCAAATTTCCTAAACCAATCCATTACTGGGATGCAAATACATAATGTCAGACCTTTGACCCTCTTTTCAGACTTATCAGAAAAATGATTGACATTTACCTGTGACCCCCTTTATAATTTCCAACAAGCTAAAAAAACTGAATGATTACTCTTATCCAGAGTGGCGGAGGGACTAGGCCCTGTGATGCCCGGCAACCTTTCAAGTTGATACTTGATGATGGTGCCAATTCCTACAGACTACAATGTCTGGCAGATAAGAGAAGGACATAAGCAACTAAAACCCTTCTTCCTCTTGCCAGGAAGAAGGGTTTTTTTAATTTTAAAAAAGGTGGGTTATTGATGAAGAGAAGTTTAGAGCAGCGTTTACAGGAAGGGCCAGTCGTGTGTGGTGAAGGATATTTATTTGAACTGGAAAGGCGCGGATATCTGCAAGCTGGTTCGTTTGTCCCGGAAGTGGCGCTTGACAATCCGCAAGCACTGAAGCAGACATATCGTGATTATATGCTTGCAGGGTCCGATGTCGTATTGGCTTTCACTTATAATGGTCACAGGGAGAAAATGCGCATCATCGGAAAAGAAGATTTGTTGGAACCGCTGAACCGTCAGGCGATCCGGTTAGCTAAAGAAGTAGCAGCGGAGCATCCAGAAGAGGAAGCCCTTGTAGCTGGGAACGTTTCCAACACGAACCTGTTCGACCCGGACGATGAGGAATCGAAAGCGAATGTCCGAGGGATTTTTGCTGAAATGATAGGCTGGTGCAAAGAGGAAGGTGTCGATTTTGTAAATGGAGAAACGTTCTATTACTATGAAGAAGCAAAAATCGCTTTAGAGGAAATACAGAGGCAAAACTTACCGGCAGTCATCACACTGGGGCTGATGAGTGAAAATATTTTGCGCGATGGCTACACGGTTGAAGAGGCCTGTCGTTTATTAGAGAAGCAAGGGGCTCTAGTTGTAGGAATGAATTGCTTCCGCGGCCCGGCAACAATGCAGCCGTATATTGAAAAGATTCGTCAAGAAGTGGAGGGGTATGTAGGGGCTTTGCCGATTCCATACCGCACCACAGAAGATCACCCGACGTTCTTCAACTTACCTGACGGGGGTTGTTCATGTTCACTGCCGACTGAAACGACTTTCCCGACATCGCTTGATCCGCTTTACTGCAACCGCTACGAACTTGCTGACTGGGCAGCGGAAGCGCAACAATCTGGTGTTAACTATATTGGTTTGTGTTGTGGTGCTTCGCCAAGCATGCTGCGTGAAGTCGCTGAAACGGTAGGAAGAGAGACTGTGAACTCTGTTTATTCCCCGGACATGAAGAAACACTTCCTTTTCGGAACAGATGAGACGTTGAAAGGCCACAACACGGCTTACCGGACGAAAGCTTAATAAGCGCAACCCCACTGAAATCGCCGGAGATCTAAGGACAAATAGTGACCGGTCTACAATAACAGAATGCACTGCAATGAAAAGGGGAGCGACTCAATGGAATGAGACGCTCCCCTTTTTCAATATTTATGCGAACTGCTGTAATTCACGGTACACCTGCTTTCCTTCATCATTCAGCACATGGCCGTTTCCGTGGCAGCGGATGCATTCTTTTTCATAGCTTGTTTCTTCAATGGCTAGTTTCCAGGCTATTGTGTCCTTTGCGTGGTTCGTACGCTGATAGTGGTCCATGATCATATTCGCCTTGCTATCATCGTACTCTTCATACGTTCCGGTTCCGTGGCAGAGGTGGCAGACGTTATAAAGATGGCTTACGGTTTGTGTATTCAAAAAGAACACTTCCTTTTGTTTTAATATAGATAAAGTATGATTGATTTTAGTGAATATTCAGACGAATTGCAATAGGTTTTCTACATATAAAAAAGAAAAAAAGTCATACGGTTGATTTTAGTAGAGTTTGAGCATCTAAAATGATGATTTGGAAGGACCATCAATCAGCATCTGGATTTTGTTTTTTTGAATAAAAAGATGCCACCGGAAATTCCGGTGGCATCTGAACTTCAATATCTATTATTTTCCTATGAACATTTGTGTCCAATAGTTGCCGTTCTCTGCATGGCCGACTCCGATGTGGGTGAAGTTAGGGTTCATGATGTTTTTACGGTGCCCTTCACTATTCATCCAGCCTTCTACTACTTGTTCAGGAGACGTTTGCCCCATCGCAATGTTCTCACCAGCCGTACGGTAATCGATTCCGTAAGCTTTCATCATGTCAAACGGAGATCCGTGAGTAGGGCTATTGTGAGAGAAATAATTATTTTGCTGCATGTCCAGAGACTTGTCTTTCGCTACGGCACTTAATTCTGTATCCAACTCTAGTGGAGCCAGACCTTGTTTCTCACGTTCTTGATTCGTCAATTCAACAACTTGTTTTTCAAATTCAGAAACCTCTGAAGCTGCTGCTTCTTCTTGCGTGTTTTCTTCTGGTTGTGCTTCTTCAGTTGACTCTTGTGGAGCTGCCTCTGGAGCTTGCTGTGCTTCAGGCTTTTCAGCTGGAGTTTCTTCTTTAGACTGCTCTTCAGCAGGTGCTTCTTGTTCAGCTGGTTCTTCTTGTTCAACTGGAGCTTCTGGAGGCTGCTGCTTCATTTGGAATTGTTCCAATAGAGATTGAATATCAGCCTGTTGAAGCTTGTTATTCTGAATTGAATCCTGGTTTTCATTTACCCAGTTAAGGATTTGTTCAGAATCTATTTGAATGGTTTTTGTATCCACTTCATAGTTTTGTTGCACATCTCCTGAAGATGCTAGAGATGTAGCTGGAGATGCAAGTAAGGATAGAGCGAGAGCTCCTGATACGATTAATGATTTCTTGATCATACTGAAAACTCCTCCTAGAAAATTTGTATTTTTGGAACGACTCTATCGTACCATCAGAATCTTGTAATATAGGAGGATATTTTTGGTATTGAAAGGATGGATTCTCTTACTTTTGAAGATTTAGAAAGGAAACTCAGCATCACCTCTAGATTTGACCCCTTTTGTGGAAATCTCTTATTAGTTTGTCTGGGTGGAAGTATCATCCATCAAATAGAAAATTTACTAGAATGGAAGGGTTGACAGACTTTTTTCAATGGTATGTTTTTTACAAATGTAACATCAAAGTGACAAAGTTTGCAGACTTATAAAAGCGAACTCCCGTTTTGCGGAAGAATTCTGATGCAAAATCGATTACTTCTTGTTTAGGAGTAGATGAAGAGGTGTGATATAGTGGAGGAAAGAGGGAGGACGGTATTGTGAAATCAATTCAATTAGTGAGCAACAAGCAGAAGAACCCCGAATGTGTGCATCCTGAACGCGTCACTTTTTTCAAGCAAGGACAAGTGATGGAAGCCATAAATGAACACAATGAGATGTATTATCTTTTCTTCTATAAACAACAATTCCTTACGGCTGTCAAAACGAAAAGCCTCAAAAGATATTCTTATATTGCTCAAGCCTTCAGTGAAGGGGCCATTTATGAAGCCCCACACCCATTTATAGAAGCGCTTGTCACAGAGAATCAGCCCCTCCAAAAGCTCAGTTACCCTCAACTGATTAAAAAAATAGACCACAATCATACCAAACAAGAGCAAGCTCATATCCTCACATTTTTTGAATCATTTATTCCGAAAAAGCAACTGTTCAAAGAGATAAAATCACTTTTCTATCAATACCGTCGTGAAGGGAAAATGTTCGCTGCTTATACGATTGTCCGCGAACTGAGGGATTTTGCGCCGAAAAACAGCTTCGTCAAACAAGTCGGTAATGACCTTTCCTTCAGTAAGTTCCACACGATGTATGAAGAGGAATCACAGAAACTCAAAAATCGTGACCCTCTTTTCGCGGAAGAGAATGCAAGCAATCACCTGAAAATATCGATTCTCGAGAATGAAAATCGCTGGATTGAAGCTGTTTCCATCCATATGAAAGAAATTTCAGTACATCCAACGAACGAGGGTTACCAAACGTTTATCAATGTAGTGAATCATCACTTTGATGAAAATAGCCATACCTGCCTTCTAGAGGAATTGTCCCGATCGCTCCCTTCCTTCGATCGGCTGTCGGAAGATCTTTTCCAAAAATACATGCATACAAGACAACTTCATAAACTTTCAAAGTTGGTGACAGAACAAGGCGTCGAGCTCGATAACAGTCAGCTTCAAGCTTTATCTACCACCCTGGAAACATTCGACTTTACCGAACATCCAGAATCCATGAATGCACTTATGGAGCGAATTGTCGCCGCTCATCCGGAAAATGCAGAGCCTCTTTTGGAAAAATACGTAAAGGCATTGATGGAAACTCTTGATCTGGAAGACATTTCCGAACGCTTGTCTGGATTTCCACGGCACTTCAGTATTATCGAAAAAGTAGATAGAATGAATGGTATCCGCGACGACCTTGATCAAATGCAGCAGTTGGGCGAATGGTATTATGAATTGGAACAATTGGACAAAGCATTAGAATGCTTCCAGCTGGAAATGGAAATGAAACCGAGTGATCCTAAACCACTCCGTTGGCTCGCTCAAGTGTACCAGGATAAGAAAATGGTACATGAATCGAAAGCATACCAACAGTTATGCATTGATGTACAGAAGTGGGCTTAACCATGGAAGACCGATATTTAAAATCATTTAATGATAATTAGAGGAAATTCATTATAAAAGACGGGAGAATATTGAATGCTGCAACTCTTGGCTGAGGGAAAGTGGGGAAATGGGAATTAGTCTACACTGTTTTGTTGAACATAAGCTTTTTTCACGTTTTATATTAGGGGTCATTTTAGTAAATGCTGTCCTGATCGGACTAGCAACAAATAACTCTCTCTACGAAAACTATCAATCTGTGTTTGTCTTCTTAGATGTGTTGATATTAGCCATTTTCACCATTGAAATCCTTGTAAAGCTGGCCGTGTATCGGCAAAACTTTTTTAAAGATGGTTGGAATGTCTTCGATTTTGTTATCGTGTTTGGAAGTTTGGTATTATATAACACTCATTTTGTAGGTGTTTTAAGGATTTTGAGAGTGTTACGGGTGCTACGGACGATTTCTGTAGTCCCGTCTTTAAAAAGGTTGACCTCTGCATTGTTCATGGCGATACCAGCTATCGGTTCCGTGACCATACTGATGGGGATCATATTTTATGTTTACGCTATCATCGGTACGAGTTTTTTTGGGAAGCTTACGCCGGAGTATTTTGGAAATGTCGGGTTAAGTGCTTTGACTCTGTTCCAGGTTTTCACCCTTGAAAGCTGGGCGAGTGGAGTTTTCCGGCCTATCTTTGCGGAAATAGCCTGGTCATGGTTGTACTTCGTTTCATTTATTGTAGTTTCAACGTTTATAATTTTGAATTTAATTGTCGGTGAAATTGTCAACAATGCCCAGAAACTTTCCGAGCACGCGAAGGAAGAGAGTGAAGATATGCAAAAAATCATGGACGAATTGGATGAATTGAAACAATTGATTAAGGAAAAAGAACAGTAAACGGGGCGAGGTCGAGAAACTGAAACAGAATTAATGAATGAAAAGAGGGTGGGATAAAAGAATTTTCCCACTAGAGAACCCGGACGAATTTTTTTCGTCCGGGTTTTCTTTATGAAGTAATAATAGCATAATCCGCTTTCGGCAACATACTTCGCTTTACGCGGACACGGTCTCATCCTCTGAAAGCAAAGACCGTTTTCATCCGAAGACTTCGCCTCGTGCTGTTCCAGCAGGAGTTTACGTATGTTGCCTACGCTCCAGTTGATCCATTCTTCTCTATTGTCCGTCTTTTCCAGTGGCAGTTATCGTTTGAGGTACTCTAGTTCAAAAATAAAAGGGCGAAGGAAATCGGTATGAAACTCCAAATTAAGATAATGACACAAAAGCCCATGATGTCCTTCACTTTTAAACCAGCAATTGCGAGCAGAGGTAATGCCCAGAAAGGCTGAATCATATTGGTCCAGGCATCTCCCCATGCTACCGCCATAGCTGTTTTTGCTGTACTTACTCCAAGATCCATTGCTGCAGGAATCATAATAGGAGCTTGTACCGCCCATTGACCACCGCCGGAAGGGACGAAGAAGTTCACAATTCCAGCACTGATGAAAGCGAATAATGGAAAAGTGAATTCAGTGGAAACATTGACGAACCAGGTAGACATTTGTTCGGATAAACCTGAAGCGACCATCATTCCCATGATTCCTGCATAAAACGGAAATTGAATGATAATTCCACCCGCATTTTTAACCGCATCATTCACACTATTCAAGAAATTTCTAGGTGTTTTATGGAAGACGATACCTAGAAACAGGAAGATGAAGTTCACAATATTAATATTCAGATCAAACCCACTTTGAACAAAATGGTAGACAATGAAAGATAAACCTAATAGTCCTATGAATAATGAGATGATCTTACTGTTTTCCAATCGTTCAGCAGGGGTCAAATCACTTGTGGTAGCGGCAAGCTGCTCTTCATCAGAATCGTCTTTTATGAAATCAAGATTGTTTTTACTTAAATCTCCATTAGACTTTAATAACCACAGGTTAAGTAATGGAAGGGTCAATAGTAAGACTAGAACAATAAATAGATTCATTCCACTGAAAAGTGTGTCTGTGATAGGAATAGAACCGATAGATTCAGAAAGAAAATGATCCTCTGATGCGATTGTTAATGGTATGGAACCTGAAAAACCGCCATGCCAAAGTAAAAAACCACTGTAAGCACTTGCCATCAGCAATCGATAATCTACGTTAGGCACACGCCTCGCTACATGGATAGCTAGCAAAGCGCCAACCACCAGGCCAAACCCATAGTTGATTAAACAAGCGATTGCAGCAACAAAAGAAACTAATAAAATAGCCTGCCGAGGTGTTCTTGCCAACGTACTTAACTTCTGTAGAATTGATTTCACAAAGGGAGTGTTAGCCAATATGTAGCCTGTGACGACAATCAATGACATTTGCATAGCAAAAGCTAAAAGATCCCAAAATCCATCACCCCAGAACTGTACCATTTGTACGGGCGAGCTTCCTGTGAAAAATACACCTAATCCGAATACAACTAACGTCAGGATGACAGCAAACAAAAAAGCATCTGGCAGATAACGCTGAATTAAACGATCAAAAAAACTGGTAATTCCTCGAAGCATACAGATCCTCCTCAATATGTAATCGCTTTCAAAAAACTTTGGATAAATTTTGGTTTCATTTTTTATGTATAAGGAATATTCTGACTATGATCAGTGTGTATTAAATACATGAAAATTGCAAGGTGAAAGACGAATGAGGGGGGCTTCCTGTATATCCGAAGTTGAGAGAGTGGGATTTGCTTTTCAAAAATATAGACTACGGTTTAATGCTATTGATGAGATGTACAGCTGATAAAATACGACATTTTGAACAATAAAAAGAACCAAGACGTGGATAAAACGACTTGGTTCTTTTTATTGCTTTATGGTTTCAAGATAACTTTGATGTTTCCATCTTCTTTTTTATCAAAAATGTCATACCCTTTGGCTGCTTCCTCAAGTGGCATGCTGTGTGTAATGATATCGGTAGGGTCGAACTCATTGTTTTCAACCATGTCATAGAGCTTCGGCATCAGGTGAATGACAGGCGCTTGCCCCATTTTCAGTGATACGTTTCGGGAGAAAAAGTCACCGAGTGGGAAACCGTTCGCTTCAGTGCCATAGACGCCGGTCAGTTGTACTGTCCCGAATTTACGTACAGCCTGGGAAGCGGTTTTGATCGGACTGATGGTCCCGAACTGGTTATCGAATTCAGAACCGAATTCTTCCTCTTCTGGTACTGTTCCATCCATACCGACACAATCTATGACAACATCTGCGCCACCTTTCGTCTCTTCATGTAAAAGCGCACCGATGTCTTTTTCTTTTTTGAAGTTGAATGTCTCGACGTTGTTGGTCCGTTTACCATGTTCAAGGCGGTGGTCAATCTGGTCAACGCCGATGACACGTTCAGCACCTTTCAGTTTAGCGAATTTCTGCGCCATTAATCCGATCGGCCCGCTACCTAGAATGACCACCGTGTCTCCTTGTTTGACGCCGCTGTGCTCGACACTCCAGTAAGCAGTAGGTATAACATCAGATAAAAACATTACACTTTCGTCATCTAATTCACTTTGTTCAGGTACTTTAAAGGATGTGAAGTCTGCGTAAGGAACACGTAAGTATTCCGCTTGGCCCCCCGGGAAATTACCGAACATTTCCGTGAATCCGAAGAGTCCGCCTGGTTCTCCGTGCGGGTTGGATTCGTCGCATTGGCTTTCCATTTGGTTCTTACAGAAGAAGCATTCGCCACAACCGATATTGAAAGGGATGACGACACGGTCACCTTTTTTCAGACTCTTTACATCTGGACCGACTTCCTCAACGATGCCCATCGGTTCGTGTCCGACGACATAGTCTTGAGAAGGCTCCATACCGCCTTTATAAAGATGCAGATCGGACCCGCAAATTCCAGAAGCAGTAATACGGACAATCATATCTCCATTTTCCTGGATTGTTGGAGTTTCGACTTCTTTAACCGTCATTTGCTCTTTTCCCTGATAAGTAACACCTTTCATGCTGTATCCTCCTTTTTTTACTTGTATGAGACATTTTCCTTTTGTTGGTTATTTGAAACGTGTTTTTGGATCACGGAGGATACTGATACGCCGAAGAGGAATATTCAATATTTGGAGTATGGGGGATTTCATGAGATTTCAAGCGAATATGCCCAGTCTGAATTAAAACTTAAATAGGAATATTCCTTGTCAAATCCTGGTTGAAGTAATATACTACATTACAACACTAATGCACCAATTCAGAGAGAAGGCGATACAGTGATCCTCGATACAGATGGCATGAAACCGATCTATATCCAAATAGCAGAATGGATGGAGAGTGAGATTCTGCACGATAATTTCAGGCAGGATGAGAAAGTTCATTCCCAATACAAGCTCGCCGATATGTACAACATTAATCCAGCGACAGCGGCCAAGGGTCTGACTAAGCTTGCAGAAGAGGGCATCCTTTATGACAAGCGCGGGATTGGTAAGTTCGTTTCTCACGCTGCGAAATCTATCATCTTGGATAAACGGAAAAATCAAACCTTGAAAAAAAAGATTAATGATCTCATTACTGAAGCGGGTCACCTTGAGATGTCCGAAGAAGAGGTTGTCGGGCTCGTTCGGGAAGCTTGGAAGGGAGAAGAGTGATGAAGGCAATCGAATGTAAGAGTTTAACGAAAACTTATCGGAGGAAAAAAGCGCTCAGCGACTTTACTGTTTCGATCGACGAAAATAAAATTGTCGGCCTGGTCGGACGCAATGGGGCAGGAAAGACGACTTTCATGAAAATTTTAGCAGGGCTATTGAAAGAACAGTCCGGTAGTGTAGAGGTGTATGGAAGGAGACCGTTCAACGATTTGTTTGTCTCAGCCAACACGATCTATATTGATGATGAGATGAATTTCCCTGCCCCACTCACCTTGAAAGAAATACTAGAAGAGGGGCGGCGCTTTTACCACAATTGGGATCACGAACTTGCCGGACGCTTATTCAAATACTTCGGGTTTCATCCGAAGCAGCGTCATAATGAATTGTCTAAAGGGTATGAAAGCACGTTTAACATGATTATTGGGCTGGCCTCACGTTCGCCATTGACAATCTTCGATGAGCCTACGACCGGTATGGACGCTGCGGTGAGGAAAGATTTTTACCGTGCCTTGTTGAAGGATTATTTGGCACACCCACGTACAATCCTCTTATCGACTCATCATTTAGAAGAAATGGAAGATGTTCTGGAAGAAATCGTACTTATCGATAAAGGGGAACTCTATTGGCAAATGTCGATGGATGAGCTGAAAGAGTACAGTATTGGTCTTGCAGGCAAGAGGGATGTACTGGAGCCTTGGGTTCAGAATCAGGAAGTTTTTTATACTCGGGAAACAGGCGTGGATGATCGGTATATGGTTGTTGAGAATACGTTTAATGAATATGAACGGCAGCAAATGCAGCTGGCGGGCATCGGTTTGTCAGCCGTATCAGCAAGTGATTTGTGTGTCTATGTGACTGATGAAAAAGGGAGAAAAGGAGGTGTGGACGATGTCTTTGATCGAAGTCCAGACCGCTGATATCGTAAAAAAACAATTTAGTTACAAGTGGCGGGCGTATATTGGTGTGTTTACCTCACTGGTCATCATACAACTGCTTGGCGTGTTGTTTTCACTGAATGGAACGGGCTCGAGAGGGAGAGGGACCACAGGTTATGATATTCGTATAGATTATTTCAACGCTGATATGGTGCTGATATTTACGATTTTCTGGGGATTCATAACCGCCTTCCTCTTAACGACTAAAGCTTACCGTGAGGATGATTTTGCCTTTGTAACCAATCGGGCGAGCAGTACTTTTTCAACTATTGCTTTCTTGTTCACCATTTGTGGAATCGGGGCCATTACAGCAATCCTGTCAGGATACTTGCTGAAAGTGATCACTTACTTTTTCCTTCCTGGTGAGGAAATCTTCCTTGCTGGTGGAGCAGTAGGTCCGGGTGTGTTCATCATTGGTTTCCTTGCCACCACCTTGAGCATCTTTCTGTTCAGCAGTATTGGATATTTGTCCGGCATGATTATCCAATGGAATAAAATGTTTGTCATCTTACTTCCCGTTATCGTGTTTGGAACCTTGATTTTACTAAGCAGAAGCGGGATGTCCGTAGATTCATTCGTTTTGAAATTCATTTTTCAAGAATCCAATTTTATTTTGTTTGTCATAAAGACAATTGCAGCTACAACTATTTTTTACGCGCTTGCCACCCTTATATCTAACCGGTTGGAGGTGAAACAATGATACTCAGCTTTTTACCTATCCTGATTATTCTAGTGGTGGTACTTATGCTTACTATTACTACGAGTAAAAGCGCAAAAGTCGGTTTATCACGTGGAAAGACTGGATGGTGGATGATGATAGGATACGTTGTCTTATTGTTAGTCTCGACCAGCATTTTTCTTTTGCTGCCGGTCGATCGAATCGATTCTCAAGAAGAGGGAAGTGTACCTGACACACAATCTGAACAGCTCTATACTCATTTGCAAGAAGGAAAAACGGAGCAGATTGATGAAGGACTCATTATGGAACAGTGGACGTTGGATTACGAGAGCGATGAACTGTTTTTATCAACACCCAGTAACGATGTGAATGGGGTGAACATTTTTGTCGAACATACAGAGTCGGTAGAAAACGCTGTCGAAGCGACATACTACCAAACGCCAATGAGTATCAACGGCATTGCAATCAAGCGACGCTACAAACCCAGGGTAGACTTATCAGAGGGTAAGCTTAACGTGTTCCCGTCTGAAACGGTCCAAATTGAATATAAATTGTATGAAAAGGAATTCCCGTATAAGCAGTTCTCAGATGAAAAAAACTCCGGGGATATCGTTAGTGGCTGGAGTATGTCCGCTTTATATATAAAGGTTCCGGAAAATATTGAAATTGAAGCGGACCCTAATACATTCGAAACTGTTAGTCCACGATGAAAAAGATCAGTCTCTTCTATATGAGAGGCTGATCTTTTTACTGTTTTATTGAATAACTTCGTTTGGAGGAAGGATATCGCTGTGTGGTTGTAATCGGTAGCTTGGACTAATTAAGAGAGCGAAAAGGTCAGGAAGTTTCTTCCTCATGGTCAGGAATTTCTATTATGACCTGCTTTCTATTTGTTCCATCACGCTCAACCACCCAATACTCGTAATCTGGTTGTCTACCAGCGAAGTTGCGATCGACGGTTATGAATAGTTTATTGGACTCTTGAAAGAAAAGCGGCTTGCCGGCATAGTCAGAGAAATTGGTTACTTGTGAAATATTTTCCCCTTCTGTATCCATAGTGAAAATTTCATATTGAAACGTTCCATTCTTTGATTTTGATGCGACATCTGCAAAGGCAATCATTTCTCCATTTGGAGATAATCTTGGTGCCGACAACGACGGGCTTTGAGCTTTTGAATAGTCTGTGGACTCAGGAAGAATAGTTTTTGTTTCACCTGTGCTCAGGTCGAGAATTTCAATGCTGGAAGTTTCGTAGCTAGTGCTGTACATTAGTTTTTCTCCGTCTTCGATGACTTGCAGAGAAGAAATCGACACGGTATTCATGTTCGTAATTTGTTCTATATCCTCTGTACCCAGGTTCATTTTATAAATATCGAAACCGTTTGGTTGTGTTCGATTGTTGGAAGTTTCGGTATACTTGCTGTTTTTTACAAAATACAAGTGTTCTCCATCAGGAGCGAATTCTGCGAAAGGTACATATTCATTTTTATCAAGGAGAGAGCGAGCTTTACCGTCTTCATAAAGCATCAGTTGTTTATATAAATGCTCTTCCCCGTCCCATTCGCGCAGGAAAATCAACGACTCTCCGTCTGGAGAATAAGTTGGTCGAAGGTCATCTTTCCCATCTTCCGGATCCAGGAGACGTTCTGCTTCTCCCCCTCCGCAGGCGCCGTGTAAAGAGAACCATGGTCATTTTTGAAATAAGTAAAAGCAATTTCCTGATCGTCCGGGGAAAGCGCTGGATTATGTCCAATCCCTGTATGACCGGTTTGAGGATCCGCGAAAGTCCCTGTCCAGTATAGGGTAATGAAAAGAATAACCACGCCGCTTATAAATAGAAGATTTTTCTTTTTTAGTGCCATCGATTGATTCACCTACTTTCCATGTGATCTTTAGTCAGGAAGTTGAAGACAATACCACAGAGCATGATAATCACCCCATAAACACCCAAAAGCAGATGTTGGATAAGTCCGAGGCACATTAGAAGTACTCCAGTTCCTGCCATTACTTTACTTGTAAGAAGAACAGCTTTTGTGCATTTGAATAGGAGTAGAGCGACATGGATAACCAAGAAGCCGAGCAAGACCGGCCATCCGATAATTTCAAGGATTTCTTCCATACATAAACTCCTCCTTTACATAAATACTTTTAAGATGGTAAATGGAGAGATGGCTACAGCGCCCATGAACAACAACCCGGTAAAAATAGCCAAAATCGGACGTTTGCCGATCAGTACCATTTGAAATTTATAGAAAATGAGCCAGGCGATGATCACACTAATCGGAAGCAAGCTTCTCCATGTAAAACCTGTGAATACTAACATCCCCCACACCATTAATAGTGCTGCGATACAGATTATTACGCCAAAAATAATATTGAGAATATGACTGATCTTCGTTATTGTTTTTTCCTTTGGAGCGGCGTTTGTCTTTTCTGATGCGAAGTAGGAGTTACGACCGATGAAAATTAAGCACAAAAGTACAAGGATAAATATATAAGTCATGAACAAGATGACTTGTAGGGAAAAGAACTGTGTAACGATTACAAGGTTAAAGCCATTCCATATCGCTGTTAAGAAGACGATGACATTAACAGACCAGAAGTGTCTCCCCATCCAGGATATATTCATTGCAGCTAAAGTGACCAGACTCCCAAAGACGAGTTGGGTAAATAGCCAAATCGGTTCAGGTTCACCGAATGAAAAGGCCATGTTCAGATGCAGGAACACCCCTAATAAAAGGGTTGCAACCCCGATGCCATAAAGAAGTCCCCGCTGAAAAGGATAAAGAGTCTCCTGTAATCCATCGCCGACCATAGCAGGAGCCCCGAAATCTTGGATTGCGAGCTTTTCAGCAGTTTTCTCTTTCTCTCCATGGGTTATGTAGTTTTGTTTGGCTGCTTCAAGATGGGTTAACAGTTCTTCTTTGATTTCTTCGCGCTCTTCAGGTGGGCTTTGCATCTGGTTTAAAATCTGATTAACATGCTTTTCAAATTTTTTCATGTGAAATCACCTGTCGTTTTTGTGATCAGATCGTTCACACTCTTCCATTCCTCCAGTTTTTGGAGTAGGATTTTACGTCCTTCATCTGTGATTTTGTAATATTTTCTCCGCCCATGTGTAGTTTCTGTCCAATAAGAAGTAAGCCATTCTTTTTTTTCCAAACGTTTAAGTGCGGGATAAAGCGTCCCTTCGCTCATGTTATACAATTGGTCACTTTCTTCTCTCAAATGCTTCACGATTTCGTAACCGTACATATCGTGTCTGTTGACAAGATTGAGCATAAGGATATCAATGCTTCCTTTCATGATTTCCCGGTCCATAGTTTCACACCTTTACCAAATTATTCTAATGACATTGTAATACGATGCACATCGTATTACAAGGGTTAAGTCTCTTTCACACAAATAGGCAGATGTACATAAATTAGCAAAGAGGTGGTGAAACATGAAAGAGCGTGAAAGGGAACTTGTTCACGATCCTTTACTAATTGAAAAAAAGGAATGGAAAAAAAGGCAGCTTCAACACCGGTTCAAACAAGTGTTGACCATTTCATCGCCAATCTTCATTTTATTGCTGTGGGAATTTTTATCACGCACGGGGTTGATTGACGCGCGTTTCTTCCCGCCACCGTCAGAGATTGTCGGTACCTTCTGGGCGATGGGAATGAGCGGCGAGTTGTTCGGTCATATCGGCATTTCGCTTTACCGTATTTTTGCAGGGTTTTTGCTTGGTGTGATTCCGGCGATTGTCCTCGGATTACTGATGGGGCTCTACTCACCAGTACGACACTTCTTATCGCCTCTTGTTATGGCCTTGATGCCAATTCCGACGCTTGCCTTATTGCCAATCATCATCATTTTATTTGGTGTCGGAGAAGTTTCCAAAATTGTCACCATTGCAGGAAGTGTATTTTTTCCCGTTATCATCAACACCGTTGCAGGAGTAATCAATATCGACCGGATTTATTTGGATGTTGCCAAAAATTACGGCGCCGATTCTAAGCAATTCTTTTTCAAGATAGCTCTGCCGGGCTCACTCCCTGTCATGTTGGAAGGGATTCAAATGGGGCAGGCAATTGCCTTACTCACTATTGTCGCAGCAGAAATGATGGGGGCGAACTCAGGAATAGGATACTTGATTTGGACCTCCTACAAAGCCTTCTTATTGAAAGAGATGTACGTCGGCCTTGTGCTCATATCTTTCTTTGGGTACCTGTTTTCCTTGATGCTGAGAGGTTTGCAAGCTAAGTTACTGCCGTGGCGGTAAAGGATGGAAGGAGAGGATGGTATGGATCCGAAAATATCAATCAATGATTTGACGAAAGTTTTTTATAAAAAAGAAAGTCGAGTCACAGCGCTTGAAGGGATCTCGCTTGATATTGCCGATGGAGAGTTCGTTTGTCTCGTTGGACCGAGTGGATGCGGGAAGACGACATTGCTCCGCATACTAGCAGAATTAGAGAAACCGAGTTCTGGAACATTCGAGATAGCCCGCAGCCAAGCAGACCGCCCGCTCCAATCAATGGTCTTCCAAGAACGTGGAGTCATTCCATGGTTGACTGTTGAAGGGAATGTGAGCTTTGGCTTGAAGATGAGGCATTTGCCACATAATGAAATCAAGCAGCGTACGTCTTATTATTTGGAAAAAGTCGGCCTCGATCGCTTTGCTGAATTGTATCCGAAAGAGTTGTCCGGTGGGATGAAACAGCGAGTCAGTATCGCGCGCGCTTTTGCCAACGATCCGGAAATCTTGCTGATGGATGAACCATTCGCTGCTCTTGATGAACAGAATAAATTCATTTTGCAGGAAGAACTGCTCAATATTTGGTCAGAAACGAAGAAAACTGTGTTATTCATTACTCATAGCATAGATGAAGCCCTCCTACTTAGTGATCGTATCCTGTTAATGAGCTCCCAACCAGGGAAAATCATTGATGAAAAACGCATCAACCTGCCACGGCCAAGGAACATGGAACAAGTTCGTGCAGATCCTGTTATGGCAGAACAATTTGTGGAGATTTGGAATCACCTTCAAGACGAAGTGCAACGATCAAGAAATTAGAAAGGGGAACGAACTCCCATGATAAAGAAAACTTTAGCTTTATTGTCTTTTTTATTTGTTGTTTTTGTTTTAGCGGGATGTGGAGCTAATGAGCAAAAAGAGGAGCAGAAAGAGTCGCAAAAAGCCCCATCCGGTGACCTGGCACCCCTTGAAGAAGAAGCCACCGTCGTCATAGCTGAAGATGGCGCTGCCTCAGGGGCAGGTTTTTATATTGCCGAAGAAAAAGGGTACTTTGATGATTACAACATCGATATCAAGTTCACGACATTCGCTAACAGTGACGACATGCTCCCAGCATTAGCAGCTGGGGAAGTGGATATTGCGGGTGGCGTATCAACCGCTTCCTTTTTCAATGCGATTGCACAAGGCATTGACGTAAAAATCATTGCTGATAAAGGTCACTATTATGACGGTAACTCATACTTCAGTTTTGTTATCCGTGAAGATTTACAAGGTGAAATTAAGGATTACGCGGATTTGAAAGGGAAACGAATCGCTGTTTCTTCTAAAAACGCAGTGGATGACTATATTTATCATCGTATGCTAGACCACGCAGGATTGACGGAAGATGACGTTGAGCTCGTTCTCATGTCTGACTTCGGCAACATGCTCGCAGCTATGGGGAACAAATCAATCGATGCCGCTCTCCAAATTGAACCATTGATCACCCAAGGGGAATCGGAAGGGCTGCATGTGCGTTTTGGGGATGCGACCGATTATGCGCCAGATGCACAAATCGCTATGGTCTTAGGTTCACCTTCGTTCGTTGAAAAAGAAACGGATGTTTCCTTACGTTTCATGGCCGCTTACTTGAAAGGTGTACGTGATTACAACGATGCTTTCCTTCATGATGATGGACTTGACGAGGTTATTGACATCATGACTAAACACACAGCTTTGAAGGATCCTGAGATTTGGAAAAAAGTCGGTGTGACAGGGCTCGACCCGAATGGGGAAATGTTCGTGGATGATATTAAGAAGCAGTTTGAAATGTATGATGCGAACGGAGCGATCAGCGGAGACATTGACTTTAATGATGCCGTGGATACGTCGATGACCGAGAAAGTGTTAGAAATAATCGGTCGTTACGAAAAATAGAGATGAATGAACCTCAATGAGGCTGAAAATCCACTTCTTCAGAGGAGTGGATTTTGTGCTTTTTTTACAGAATAATATGTAAATTTTGATATTTTATTTCAAAATGATTCCATTGTATTAGGAGTAAAGTTTTGGAAATGAAGGGTTTTTGTGTATATAGGGTCATAAGTGGTATAGACGACTAGAATGTAAATCAGTTACGCTTGTTATTACAATGTGTAAACGCTTACACATGGGCGGTGGTATTCAGAGTACAATGTCCACTATCCACTGTTTTTCGCCAAGGTCATCTAAGTGAAAAGAGTTTGGAAAAGAAGGGACGTTTTCCGTGTGGGTAAGCGCCCGTCTTTTACAAATAGATATGACAAGGAGGAATGTTGAATGTACAGGAGTGGGAGATGGTTGCTCATTTTGATGCTCGCCCTTTGTTTAATGCTGCCTCATATGGTGCAAGAGTCGCGAGTAGCCGCGGCTGAAACATCGGGGGTTTCGGACATGATCATTTTGCAAAATGTCCCGGAGTCGGACGTGACGGTAGAAGGAGATACGTTCACACTTAGTGCCTTGAACGTGTATGAGGAAGGTCATTTCAAAAAAGTGGAGGAAGGGATCCAGTGGTTGTCTAAAAATCAAAATGTTGCCACAGTGGACAAAGGCGGCGAAGTTACGTTCACCGGGCAACCAGGGAGAACATGGATTTCTGTAAGTGACGGTGTTCATAAAGATAGGATTGCCTTAGATTATAAGCCGGTTCGTTCGGACAAAGGCAAGGGGAAACCGGAATTTAAACCGACGATCAAAAAAGGGAAGGGGGAACGGTACGATATTATTTCCCATGCTCTTGAAAACATGACAGTTGAAGAAAAAGTCGGACAAATGCTGATGCCGGACTTCCGTACGTGGGATGGAGAAGACGTAACGAGTATGCTTCCTGAAATCGAAGAACAGGTAGAAGAGTATCATCTCGGCGGAGTTATTTTGTTCCGGGAAAACGTCGTGACGACAGAGCAGACCGCTGAACTGGTTTCAGACTACCAAGCGGCAGCTGAAAAATTTGGTCTTTTAATGACAATTGACCAGGAAGGCGGCATCGTCACGCGCTTGCAATCAGGGACGGATATGCCTGGTAACATGGCCTTAGGCGCTACAAGATCCGAGGAAATCACCCGGAATGTAGGACGAGCGATCGGGGAAGAACTCTCAGCTCTTGGCATCAACATGAACCTTGCGCCTGTGATGGATGTGAACAATAATCCGGACAATCCTGTCATTGGGGTCCGCTCTTTCGGTGGGAACCCCGAGCTGGTAGGAGAAATGGGCGTCGCTTATACGACAGGGCTCCAGGAAACAGGTGTGGCAGCAACGGCTAAACATTTCCCAGGACATGGGGATACAGCGGTCGACTCCCACCTCGGATTGCCAGAAGTCCCTTATGATCTGGAGCGCTTAAAAGAAGTAGAATTATATCCGTTCCAACAAGCGATGGATGCAGGAATCGATGCTATCATGACCGCTCACATCACATTCCCTGAAATTGATGATACACAAGTCACTTCTCAGAAAGACGGATCGCAAATCGCCTTGCCTGCGACTTTGTCTGAAAAAGTACTTACAGGATTGATGCGCGAGGATATGGGATATGATGGAGTGGTCATTACGGATGCTATGAATATGAACGCTATAGCCGACCACTTTGGGGCTGTCGATGCAGCTATTCGCGCTGTTAACGCAGGCACAGACATTGTTCTCATGCCTGTTGGTTTAGAAGAAGTTGCGACTGGCCTGTATGATGCGGTTGACGAAGGTGAAGTGGCGATCGAGACAATCAACGATTCTGTCAATCGTATTCTGACTCTGAAGTTGAATCGCGGTATCATACAATCGGAACAACCATTACCAGTTAATGAAAAAATTGAACAGGCACAGCAAATCGTCGGGTCTGAAGCTCATCAGCAAGTGGAAAAAGAAGCCTCTGAACAATCGATTACAATGGTGAAAAATGATGGCGTATTGCCACTTGATCGCATCGAGGAAGAGAAAGTGGTTGTGATCGGCAGTTCCTTTGTGGGTTCGCTCGGTAATGCCATCATCAATGAACACCCTAATACAACGGTCATCGAAGCTTCTTCCTATGACCAATTATCAGAAGATCAAATGCAAGAGATAGGTGAGGCGGATCAGATCATTTACAGCACCTACACATATAACGTATGGACACGCTCTGTGGATCATCCCCAAATGAGGATGATGGGCCGAATCATGCAAGAGACGGATACACCGATCATCGGTGTCGGTATCCGTAATCCTTATGACATCATGGCCTATCCGGAAGTCGATGCGTACTTGGCACAGTATGGTTTCAGAGACTCGAGTTTTGAA
Organism: Halobacillus litoralis; assembly: GCF_004101865.1. Classification (NCBI taxonomy): domain Bacteria; kingdom Bacillati; phylum Bacillota; class Bacilli; order Caryophanales; family Bacillaceae; genus Halobacillus; species Halobacillus litoralis. The sequence continues at coordinate 1,391,574 of NZ_CP026118.1, read as the reverse complement.
GCGACTGCTGCGACGATATTCGGGGATAACAACCCTACTGGACAACTTCCTGTCACGATTCCAGGGGGAAATGGGGAACTTCTGTATGAGTATGGAACAGGCTTAAGCTATTAAATGAACGGACAGAGGTGTGGAAAAATTCATATCGAAATATTGTACACGAGTTCAGGGGTGGTGGAGAAAGCTGTGCATTTACCGTACAAGCGTATTTAGCCCCTGTACAAGTTCTTCCAAAAGGCATAATTAGTCACTCAGATTAACCAGAATTTAAAAAGGGAGAGGTTTTTTTGAAAAAATGGTTAGTGTTCGCTCTTGTACTCATGATGACATGGTCCACCTTCTCAGTCGTTTTTGCCGATCATAATGGCAACCCGGGCAAGCATAAAGGGCATGACAAGAAAAAGGAACAGCCTTTCAAGCTTGGGGTAGAGGTTCTTTTGGATGAAGAGAAAGAGCTGATTGAAGGCAAGAAAGTCGGTTTAATCACGAATCCAACAGGAATCGATCAGGATTTTAACAGTATTGTCGATGTGCTTCATGAAGATGACGACGTTGATTTAACAGCATTATATGGTCCGGAGCATGGGGTGCGCGGAAGTGCTCAGGCAGGAGATTATGTGGAATTTTATACTGATGAAAAGACAGGCCTTCCTGTATACAGCTTGTATGGTGAGACTCGAAAGCCTACGCCGGAGATGCTGGAAGATATTGAGGTTCTTTTATTTGATATTCAAGATGTCGGGACTCGTTTCTATACGTACATCTACACGATGGCTTACGCGATGGAAGCTGCTGAAGAAAATGATATTCCTTTCATCGTCCTGGACCGTCCGAACCCGATTGGTGGGGAGAAAGTAGAAGGGCCTGTCCTGGACCCTGAATACAAATCTTTTGTTGGGAATTACCCGATTCCTCTCCGTCATGGAATGACAGTGGGAGAGCTGGCGAAGTTGTTCAACAAGGAATTTGATATAGGGGCGGATTTAACAGTTGTTGAAATGCAAGGTTGGGAGCGGAATATGGACTATGATGATACAGGTATGTCCTTTGTCGCTCCATCCCCGAACATGCCGACAGTAGAAACGGCGTTCGTTTACCCAGGCGCAGCATTGATCGAAGGTACGAATGTATCTGAAGGGCGGGGGACGACCAAACCATTTGAATTGATAGGTGCTCCATTTATTGATAGTACAGAACTGGCAGCGGAATTGAACGATCGGAACTTGCCAGGTGTGAAGTTCCGTGCCGCTTCATTCACTCCTTCATTTTCCAAACATGCAGGCGAACTGGCTCATGGTGTTCAACTGCACATTATTGATCGGAAGGAATTCAATCCTGTGGAGACAGGCCTCTATCTCGTGAAAACGATCCATGACCTGTATCCGGAAAATTTCGCTTTCCGTTCTGAAAACAGTGCAGGAATTTCCTTTTTCGATTATTTGATCGGGAACGGATGGGTGCGTGAAGCCATAGAAAAAGGAACCCCTGTCGAAGAAATTCAAAAAGAATGGAAACATGAACTTAAAGACTTCAAAAAAGTAAGAAGACAATACCTCCTTTACAAGTAAACTATCTTCCATCTTCTCCCACCTCAGGTCATCCAGATTCTGGATGACCTGAGGTGGTTTTTATTTTCCATATAGAGGAATCTTGTAAGTCTTATCTCTTATATGAAAGCGTTTCTATTACAAAGAATGATGAATTATGATAAAATTTGTAAATATTCATACAAATTCGACTATTTCAATACAAAGAAAGTGTGGGTGAACCTATGAATGATCAATCAACTTTAAAGACTTTTTGGCAGCGTCTCTGGGATATGCATCACCAGGCGAAAGACCTGATGAAATTCATGGCTACTGGTGATTCGGAAAGGTCCAAACCATCGAATTCTAAAGAACAATCCGTCGAGGAGGGAAATGGTGGCCCATCATTCGACATGAGGCAAAAAATCGGACTGCTTTTAGGGCCGCTTTTATTTGTGCTAACGCTGATTTTTTTAGAAGCGGACGGGCTCTCTGATAGTGCTGTAGCGATATTAGCAAGCACGCTTTGGATAGCTACCTGGTGGATTACTGAAGCAGTGCCCATTCCTGCTACTTCATTGCTTCCGCTTATTCTCTTTCCTGTTACCGGAGGTCTTGAAGGGGGAGCGACCGCTTCTTCATACGGAGATAATACGATCTTTTTATTTATGGGCGGTTTCCTGATCGCATTAGCGATGCAAAAGTGGAACCTGCACAAAAGGATGGCATTGTTCATTATTGCCTCTGTAGGAACGAGTACCGAGCAAATCGTGCTCGGTTTCATGGTAGCCACCGGGTCGCTTTCCATGTGGATTTCCAATACTGCGACAGCGATGATGATGGTCCCGATCGGGATGGCGGTCATATATCAAGCATCTGAACAGTTGAAGAAAAAGGGGGAAACTGTTGATCATTCTGACTTCCACTTTGGCAAGGCCGTCATGCTCGGGATCGCCTACAGTGCCTCCATCGGTGGTTTAGCCACATTGATTGGTACGCCTCCTAATACGATTTTCAAAGGGGTGGTTGAGCAGACATATGGCATAGAAGTAACGTTTGCCGGCTGGATGGCATTCGGAGTCCCTCTGGCAGTTATCTTCTTAGCAATAGCCTGGTTTTATCTAGTGAAAATGGCCTACCCTATGAGAATTAAAGAGCTTCCAGGTGGGCGTAAGGTCATCAGAGAAGAACGTCAATCTTTAGGGATGATGTCCTCAGAAGAAAAAATCGTCATGACTGTGTTCTCTATTACTGCACTTGCGTGGATTTCAAGGTCATTCATTTTAGTGGAAATCAATGAAAATATTAATGACACGATGATTGCCATGACTGCTGCCGTGCTTTTATTTCTGATTCCTTCCAAAAACAAAAAAGGGGATTTCCTTCTCGACTGGGACACCGCCAAGGGACTACCCTGGGGGATTTTACTTCTTTTTGGTGCTGGATTAGCGATTGCCACCGGCTTCCAGGAAACTGGGCTTGCTGAATGGATAGGGAAGCAGCTTACGATATTAGAAGGGGTCAATCTGATTCTCATTGTCATAATAGTGGCAGCACTTGTCATTTTCTTAACAGAGATTACATCCAATACAGCGACAGCGACTATGATGTTCCCGATTATGGCCTCTCTTGCAAGCGCCCTCTCTGTACATCCATATAGTCTGATGATTGCTGCAGGAGTAGCAGCTAGTTGTGCTTTCATGCTTCCCGTTGCGACGCCGCCCAACGCTGTTGTTTTCGGATCCGGTTACTTAAGAATTCCAGACATGGCAAAAGCCGGATTTCTACTGAATGTATTCGCTGTTATTCTCGTTACGCTTGCCATCTATTTTTATTTACCTCTAGTATGGGATATCGATTTAACGTCGTTCCCAGAAAGGTTCAATCAATAAATAAAGGATGATCATAATGGAAGCGAATTGCGAAAACGTTACACCCTACACACCGGATGAAATGAGTTTTTGGCGTGTAACCATTGCATTGATGCTCGCTTCCTTATCCGTTTTCTCAACACTTTATGTTTTCCAGCCACTGCTCCCTGTTTTTACGAGTCAGCTGAACATTTCAGCAACAGAAGCAAGCTTTCTTATGTCCGCTTGCGTACTGGCCATGGTGGCGGGTCTTTTCGTGTTAGGCTTCGTTGCCGATCGTTATGGACGTTCCCTTGTCATGAAAGGGTCCCTGATTGTCACAGCCTTGTCCTTACTTGTCATTCCTTTCACACCTTCCTTTGAGTGGATGGTGACCTTCAGAGTGATACAAGGTTTCTTTCTAGCTGGGATTCCGGCTGCTGCCATGGGTTATTTGGGAGAGGAAATGGCGCATAAACACTTAGGTCTTGCCATGACTTTGTATATCTCAAGCAATGCTCTTGGAGGGATGGGAGGGCGAATTGTCGGTGGTTATATGACCGATTTTTTCGACTGGAGAATCACCCTATGGTCATTTGCTGGATTCAGCTTAATTGCCACCTTCTCATTTATGTTCATGCTTCCTGAGGAGCGATTTTTCAGGGAAACAGATCAGCGTATAGTGGAGGATCTGCAAGGAATGCTTGTGCACTTGAAAAACGCCCACATGCTCGTGTTGTTTTTGCTGGGAGTTTTGCTGCAAATTGTATTTACAGCTATCTGGACTTATGTACCTTTCTACTTACAAGAAGAGCCATTCACATGGTCCTTGAAATGGATAGCGCTCACTTACTCTGCCTACATCTTCGGTGTTTTGGCTCCGCCTATAGCCGGGAGATTCTCGGATGCTTTCGGTTTGAAAAAAGTTATGTTTACAGGCGTCATTTTGCTGATCATCGGAGTAATGTTGACGTCTATCTCATCCGGGATACTGGTTCTGTCCGGGTTATCTTTAATCTGCATGGGGTTCTTTGTCGCTCACTCAATGGCAGCAGCGCTTGTAAGCAAATCTGCGACACACCACCGGAGCGGAGCGTCAGGATTCTATTTAATCAGTTACTATATCGGTGTCGCCATCGGCAGTACAGCCGTAGGCACCTTATGGGAACAATTTCAATGGAACGGAGTAATCAGTGTAACTTTCTTGTTAATCATTCTGTTCCTCTTACACCCCTTGTACAAAGGTGAATGAACCATTTTCTTAAGTTCCTTTCCCTCCGTTTTCCTCAGGTCATCCAGATTCTGGATGACCTGAGGAGTCTATTTTTGGAAGGGGATGAAGTGTTATAATAGTAGAAATTATGTAAGTGGATTCATCTTAGTCGTTTAACCTTAATTAAAAAGAGAGTCTAATAGGAAGGAAATAGGATAGATAAGAATGTGAGTGAAAGCTCTTTAAATTATGGGGGGAGTTCTTATGAATCTTCACGTCAAAGGTACAGCAGTTGACCCACGATCCCGATGTGCTCATTACAATACCGAAGTGGACATCATAGCGATCAAATTCCACTGCTGTCAGGAGTATTACGCCTGCTACTATTGCCATCAGGATCATGCTGATCATCCTCCTACAAAGTGGCCTCAGGAAAAGTGGAATCAACAAGGGATTTTATGTGGAAATTGTCAGCATGAATTAACGATTGAGGAGTATATGGAAGTGAGAGGTTGTCCGGAATGCCATCACACATTCAATGAAAGATGCAGCCTGCATCACCCGCTTTATTTCAATATTTAAGCGTCCGATTATGTTGGAATTGGACGTTTTTCATCCACAAAATAATAATGTGAATTTATCGTGGGATTGGCATGACGTTATGAAATTGATTGTTTACCAAATATGAACCAGGGAATCTGCCACCAGAAGAAAAACAGCTGAGCTCATGTAATATGAGCTCAGCTGTTTTCTTAAGGGATGGATTTTTTCCTTTACTGCTCTACGACGAATTCAAAGTTTCCTTCGAATTTAACATCTTTTCCTAACAACATACCGCCTGTTTCGATGGCTGCATTGTATGTCATACCGTACGCTTCACGGTTGATTTTTCCGGTGACATCAAAACCGGCTATTGTGCTGCCGTCCATCGGGCTTTTGGAAGTTCCGTTGTACTCGACGGTGAAAGTCTCTTCGTTCGTTACACCTTTGATTGTAAAATCTCCTGTCACTTCGTATTCTTCGTCAGAGATTTTTTTAATGGATTTACTTTCGAAGACGAGATGCGGGTGTTTCTCTGCTTCAAAAAAGTCACCTGAACGGAGATGCCCGTCGCGTTGTTCGTTCCTTGTATTGATAGAAGTGACTGGGATGGATACTGTAACCTGGGCAGAAGTAAGGTCATTTATGTCGCCGGCGAACTGAACATCAAACTCCTGAAATTCACCTTTTGCCTTGGAAACCATCATGTGTTTGATTTGAAAATTAAGACTGCTGTGAACTTGGTCTAATACTAATTTAGTCATAAAAAAAACTCCCCCTGTATATATTTATTTTGGATTCTAAATAATATAATACTCTCTATTTATTTCGAAGTCAAGATATATTAATTAAAAGTATTTAGCGGACACCTACCAAGTACTTCCGAATTTCCGATTGGTCCTGATGATTGTGTTATGGCAGGGAATAGGAGATATAAAAAAAGCCCTAGACCTAGGGGTGCCTGAGGGCTGCCTGAACCGATACAGAATTTATTTATTCAATTTGAAGTGGGCGTTCAATTGACCGCGCAACATTCTTTCCATTACTTTTCCTTTGTTAGATCCTAAAAGATCTTTCCTTATTTCATACGTCTGGACGCCTTCTTCCCGTTTATCTGCAATTTGCATAAGCATTTCCACATCGGAAAATGAATACTTCCGTGTTCCTCTTTTCGTCCTCTCTGGATAAATCAATTGTCTTTCTTCGTAATAGCGGATCTGTCTGAGGGACAAACCGGTTAATTCGTTGACGGTTCCTATAGAGATAACCTTTTTGTTCTTATATGATGACATCACTTCTCCTCCTTAAAGATACTTGAGTCTTAAGGGCGGTGAATCCGTTCAACTAAGGTCTCTAATTCAGTCAATGTAAGGGAGTGGAGCGCCTTGTCGGAATGGTGATACATTCCTGAATCGATGAGTTTTTTAATATAATGTTCTTTCATACTTTCTACAGCGATTCTTAAGTGGTTTTTCATGGTATTTCACTCCCGTTTTATTGTTGTGAATTCGGTGAATAGCACGACTGGTGTTTACCTCCTATTTGATGTATTGACTATAGAATAATGGAATTGAAGCATAATGTCACCATTTATGTAAGGAAATCTAACATAAATGTTTTAACATGTCATAATTCCTTACATAAAGCTGGTCTTGTTCCATTGCTTGTATACTGTTATTTTCTGACTATATGTTAGAGTATATAGAGAAATAAGGGAGTTGGTTTTTTGGAAAAAGGGGCCGGAAAAGTAGCGAGCTTGAGAATGACAGCTCCATTGGATGACATTTCGTTGGCGGTTATAATTTTGCGTGGTTGAGGTTGAATAAGGAAAAGAAGAATCTCGTTTCACATTTTGGTGTGGCAGAAAGTAGAGAATAACATGCACTCCGTTATGCAGTACGACATAATTATCGAACCGCAGATTTTTCTGTCTGGGAAACGGTTTGTCAATAACCTGTGCCTCCAACTGCATCCTCTCCATTGTAGTAATTAAACCCCTTCGCTGGATTAAATAAGTGTGTCGTGGCCGGATAGGACTGGTGGCTTTTGTTATTCCGGTTTAATCCTTGGTGAAAAAGTGAATGAATGGGGTATAGGTGGTGAAATTAAATGTGGATCAAACACTCATTCTTCAAATACATAACAGCGGCAATCCTCATCTTGATTCTATATTATTTCCTGGAAAAATTGGAACTGCTGCAACCGGTTAAAACGATTACTGGTACGCTGTTCTATCCATTTTTGATCGCGGGATTTCTTTTCTATATATTAAGGCCTGTTGTTCATTGGATCGCTAAGGTGGTTCCTTTGCCTGTTGCGATTTTAGCAGTATATGCGGCTATAGGGGGGATTCTTTACGGTGCATTCCGGCTGTTGGCAGGAACAATTCAAAAGCAAGTAAGCAATATTTCTCAACTCCCTGATAAATTAAAACAAACGGCTGAAGAAGCGAGTAAAAAAATCGAGGAAAACGATATGGGGGTAGTTTCCGGGGTATCTATCCGGCAACGATTGACGGAATACTTCGGGAACCTCACTACGAAAATCGGTGAACATATGACAGAAGTATTTTCTACGATCGCCGGGGCTACGACGGTTTTGGTCATCGTCCCCTTTGTTTTATTTTTCCTCCTGAAAGATGGCCATAAGTTGATCCCTTTCTTGAAACGGGCCTTACCTAGTAAGCATAAGCCTAGAGGCGAAAAGCTGTTGCAGGATCTGGATTATATGGTATCCTCCTACATCGTCGGTCAAGTGACTATTGCAGCGGTGGATGGGGTGCTGACGTATATCGGTTATGTATTGATTGGACTGGACTATGCTTTACTGTTAGGTATATTAGTGCTTTTCACTTGTGTCATTCCATTTGTCGGCCCCGTGATTGGTGCGATTCCAGCCATAGTAATCGCGCTGATGCAGGCACCATCCATGGCGATTTACGTAATCATTATCTTTATCGTCGTTCAACAATTGGAAAGCAACCTTGTCGCTCCGTTTGTATTTGGAGAGCGTTTAGATATTCATCCTTTGACTGTCATTCTTTTGCTCGTTGTAGCCGCCCCTTTATATGGGGTGGTAGGAATGATTGTTGCTGTACCTACCTACTCCGTACTGAAGGTGCTGGCAAAGCATATATATCAGTTTTATCGATTGTACCATCCAACGTGAGGTGAACCCATTGGGTTCACCTCATTTTTTTGGTGCTTGCATTCCATCTACGTCCTTTAAAGAACTATCTCCGGGATCGGTCTCTTTCGTGATTACTGAAAACGACCCATCTGTTTCAAGTACTACCGCTTTTACTCGCCCTAGCGAATACACTCCTTGTGATCGGATCGCCTGCCTGATCTCATCTGCTTTCACACGCTCCTTTTTCATAGCTGTTTCCACCATCTCCCCCTGGTACATTAGCAATTGCGGTTCGCCTTTTACAAAAGAAGTGAATGTTTTTGAACGCACCTCCAGCCATGTTACAGCGTATTGAAGAAAGATAAGGGAGGATAACGCAGCAATCCCATCCAGCCATTTGACTTGACTTGATAAAAGGATGGTAGCAACGGTCGATCCTATAGCTACAGTAATAACCAAATCAAACATGTTCATTTTTGATAATGTTCGCTTTCCTGAAATTCTTAATAGCAAAATAACGGCAGGATAAATGAGCAGCGCCATCATAATTATTTTGAAAACACTTATCCAACTATCAAAAAACATTTTATTCTCTCCTCTATTGGTATGTGAGTAATGAATAACGCTCAGAGCCTTTGCCCTGAGCGCCTCGTTGTAACCCCATTCATTTATAATGGACATTCTTCATAATGAACCCGCTTTTCGGAAGGGCGGGCATTTTTTTTAAGCTGTAGCTATAATCCTGTTTCGGCACCTCATAACCGAGGTGTTTTGTCATATAACGAAAACTCGCCTGAAGCACTTCGATAGTCGCCCATTCGCCTGGACAGCGGTGTCCATTATAATAACCGCCGCCCCCTTGCGGAATGAGATCAAACAATCCTCCGTCCCAATTCAAAAACCTTTCTGGATTGAATTCGTCCGGCTTCTCCCATATCCGTGGATCGTGATTGATTCCATAAACATCAATCAAAACTAGCTGATTTTTTTTGAAAGGGTACTCCTGCCATGTGAAGTCATGGTCGACTCTCGCCCCAAGAAATGGGACGAATGGATAGAAGCGTCGGATTTCTTGAGTGAACATGAACAAATATTCATCATCTAAAGAAACGCGAGTTCGTGTTTCGGGATATTCCTCCAGCGCAACAGCACCGAAAGTCAGAAACTTCGAGATGGCGACGAGTGGCCTAATTACGTTAAGCGTTTCAACAGCTGCCATACGTGCATCTAATGACTCGCCCTCTACATTTCGGTGCATAGCCATCTCATATACAGCTTTTCCTTTTTCAGCTTCCATTTCTCCATTTCTGACTTTTATGATCAAGTCCTCGATCCACGCTTCCGACCGTTTCCGTGCACGTCGGCTTTCAATATGTTTCGGCCCGATGGCACTGAAGCCATCAATCATGTTGCTCAGGTCACGTGTGCGTTTATTCACTTCTTTTTCATTTAAAGGAATACCAGCCCAATCACACGCTGTCCGGCAGAGGAGTTCTCGTGACTCATCATAGAGGTTGACCTTTTTCATCTTGCTCCACTTTTTCGTGAATTGAGCCCAGTTTTTGGTCGTGATTTCGTATAAGTGTTGCAAAGATTCAGGAGTCATCAAGGACATGAACAAAAGCTTACGGTGGGTATGAGGGTCGCCGTCCATCGTCTGAATCCCACCTTCGCCGAATAGTGTTTTCAAAACCCTTGTCGGCAGTGCTCCTGACCGGTTCATCCGATTTCTGTCATAAAAAAGTTCCGCCCCTTCGATTCCACTGAGGAGGGCGACTTTTTCTCCCAATACTCTCGTTTCATATACATCCAAATGATGGTTCTGTACACGGTTGGGGATGAAATTGTAACCATCCTTGAAAATAGCCAATGTGTTGTCAATCGTATTATCTTTCGGTACTTTGACGGCCATATGTACTCCTCCTAAATATCAGTCTCTTATTGTTCTAGATTCCTCCTTCTGGAAGAAGATAAACCGATATTAGAATCTTTTAAAATACTATTGAATTTTTATGCGATAAATTGTATAGTTACTAACTATCGAATAATGTTTATTTATGCATTGATTTGTATGAAAATGATAGAGGGGGAAGAAACATCATGGCAATTGAACAGACGAAAGTTACAGAACCAATTCAGCAATCCTCATCCTTTACAATGAAGCAATGGATGAAATTTCTCATCCCTTCGTTTATCGGTGTCCTTTTATTCCTAGTCCCAATTTCCATTGATGGTCGAGTGACCATTGGGTTAGGAGTCCTTGCAGATGGCCTCCAGGCTGCTATCGCTGATTATATTCCTTTATTCATGACGAGTATTATCGGAGCGTCAGCTGTGGGAAGTATCGTTATTAAAGCTTTACCAAAAGGAAGAATAAGAAAGAATTCATTCATATCTAATGTATTTGATATTGGTCCGCTTTGGATCAGCTTGCGCTTTCTGGGGGCAGCCTTTGCGATTATGACGTTAACAGGATTTGGACCTGAGTTTGTTTCCTCAGATATTACGGGTGGAGTTGTGCTATATGATTTAATCCCTGTATTGATGGTGTGGTTCTTGTTTGCTAGTTTATTCATGCCATTACTATTAGAATTCGGGTTGATGGACTTCATCGGAACGGTTGTTCGAAAGGTTATGCATCCATTATTCAAACTGCCTGGTCGTTCATCCGTTGATGCAATGGCATCTTGGATGGGGAGCGGAACGGTTGGGGTCTTGCTCACAACACAGCAGTATGAAGGTGGATATTATTCAAAAAGGGAAGCTGCTGTAGTTGCAAGTAACTTTTCCATTGCATCGATTGCTTTCAGCTTAGTGATAGCTAAATTCCTTTCAATCGATCACATGTTCATTTCGTTTTATTTCACAGTTGTTGTGTGTGGAGTGGTGGCAGCGGTCATCTGCCCGAGAATCCCGCCACTATCCAAGAAAAAAGAAACCTATCATGAGCCAGTGGGTAAGAAAATTGATGAAGTTGTACCAGAAGGTGTTTCCACTTTAAGGTGGGGGATTGATAAAGCTATTGAAAAAGCTGATCAAGTGAAGAGCCCAGGATCCGTCGTGAAAAAAGGTGTCTATAATGTAGTGGATATCTGGTTCGGTTTGATTCCACTTGTCATGGCACTTGGAACGGTCGCCCTTGTCATCGCGGAGTTCACACCAGTTTTCACCTACTTGTCTTATCCGTTTATTCCTTTCATGAATCTTCTCCAAATACCTGAAGCAGCAGAAGCAGCCCCGGCAATGATTGTCGGATTTGCGGATATGTTCCTGCCGGCGGTCATCGGGAGCGGCATCGAATCTGAGTTGACGCGTTTTGTCATTGGGGTCATGTCTCTGACACAACTCATTTATATGTCTGAAATCGGTATTCTTTTAATTAAATCGAAGATCCCGATCAACTTTTTCGAGCTGTTTGTCATTTTCTTGCAACGTACGGTGATTACCTTGCCGATTGCAGCACTCCTTGCCCATCTTTTATTCTTTTGAACATAGTAATGAGTACTATGAGTGTTGGTTTTCTTAGCCTATGATAATGGATTAAGAGAATCGGGGAGTTTTTCAAGTAGAAAGGGCAGGGATATAAATCAGCTTACATTGGTGTACACCGACTCTGCCTGTTGGAGTTCAATCTGAATAATTGAAACGCAAAAAGGCGCAGCTGAATTCCAGCTGCGCCTTAATATTTATCAATAGGGGAGGTCATTACATTCAGAGGTTTCGGATCTGCATATTTTTTTGGGGGGGTCTTTTTAATTTATTCCTGAAAAAATTATCGCTAAGCGAAATGTTTTACATCAGCTTGTTTTGCAACTGATAGAGCTCCTTGCTATTATGGATTGGTGTATTGTAGTGTATGAAAGAGCTTGGTATATAAGAAAGAGGGAATTTTTATGGAAGATATTCAAAACAAACAAGGGAATGGATGGAGTTTACTTCCCTTTGGTGTATTTATATTACTCTTCATCGGTTCGGGAATCCTCACCGGGGATTTCTATCAAATGCCGGTCTTGGTGGCTTTGTTTGTCGCCATTCTCGTCGCCCTGTTCATGAACAGGCGCACAGACTTTCAATCAAAGCTGCAGCAGTTGACGGAAGGAGGGGGCCATTCGAATATCATTTTGATGGTGATCATCTTTCTCTTGGCTGGGGCATTTTCCACTGTTGCTGAAGGGATGAAAGCTGTCGATTCGACTGTCAATTTAGGATTGAGCATATTGCCAGGTAATCTTTTGGTTGTCGGTCTTTTCATTATCGCTTGCTTCATCTCCATTTCGATGGGTACATCTGTTGGAACGATTGTAGCCCTGGCTCCAATCGGGATGGGGATTGCTGATCAGACAGATGTAGCCGTCGCTCTCACTATGGGGGCGGTGGTCAGTGGTGCGATGTTCGGGGATAATCTTTCCATCATTTCTGATACGACTATTGCTGCTGTGCGAACCCAGGGCACAGAAATGAAAGATAAGTTCCGGGCGAATTTCTTTATTGTTTTGCCTGCCGCCATCGGAACGGCAATCATTTTTGGTGTATTGACGGCAGATGCTTCTACAACACTTCAAGGCGAGCATCCTTTTGAATTGGTGAAAGTTCTTCCTTATTTAGGGGTCCTCATCTTTGCGCTCATCGGTGTGAACGTGATTTATGTGTTGATGGGAGGTATCGGTTTTGCTGGGATCGTGGGTCTGATGATGGGAGACTTCACCTTAATGGAATTCGTCACGCTTGTGGGTGACGGCTTCTCCAGTATGCAGGAGTTGGCCTTAGTCGTTATACTTTTAGGCGGACTTGTAGAACTAATTCGTCAAAACGGCGGAATCGAGTATTTGTTGCATAAAATAAGTCGTGGTGCCAACTCCAAGCGAGGAGGCGAGTTCGGCATCGCTGGTCTTGTGAGCGCTGTTAACGTATCTACAGCGAACAATACAATTTCGATTATCACGGCAGGTCCTTTAGCCAAACAGATATCTGCAAGGTTTGATATTGATGCTAGAAGGTCTGCCAGTATTTTGGATATTTTCTCAAGTTCTGTCCAAGGGTTGCTTCCTTATGGTGCGCAAATACTTTCTGTGGCAGGAGTGGCGAGTATTTCACCTGTCTCGGTCGTTCCTTTCTGCTTGTATCCAATCCTTCTTGCATTATCAGGGATCATCGCTATATTCATCCGTTTTCCAAAGTTTACGACTCGATGAAAATGGTTGGTATTCATGTGAATAGGGAATAAAACGAGTACCAGGGCGAGCCCCTGGTACTCGCTTATATTATAGAGGTGAACAAACGATGAGTGTAAAAATAGTCAATATACAGCATCATCATTTAAAGACATTACATAAATGGGAGATGGATGAAGAACTGCAAGTAAAGACGGGTGTGGATGTTCCCAGGACTTTTGAGCAATTCAGGCATTCTTATGGTGCGTACTTCAGTGGAGAAAAGCCTAATTTACTACTGAAAGCAATTGAAACTGAAGGACGGGTCATTGGAAAGTTAGAGCTTTTTCGTACCCAAAAGAGAGACTTTCTGGGTATCGTAGTCGCCGAAGAGCGAGGAAGTGGCATTGGAACAAAAGCGTTGCAGCTGTTCCTTGATGAAATCAATAGAGATTTTGGGGTGAAAGATATATTTGCCGAAGTGTATGAAGATAATTTTGAAAGTTTGCGTTTTTTTCAAAAAAACGGTTTTGAATGGAATGGAGAGCAGAACGAAGAATTATTCAGAGGTATGCCCCGCACCCTACTTACCCTTCAAAAAGAAATTAAAAGAACGCCCGCCTTTCCTCATTGAAAGGCGGGCGTTCTTTATAACTTCTTTTTTATGGTTGAATTTCCACACGACATCCCTCTTGATGGGAAATAGCTGCTGCTTCATTCACAAGTGTGAGATCCTGAGCATCTTTCACTGTAATGGACGGAGGAGTGCCCTCTATTATTTCCTTGACCCACTGTTCAAAAGGAGTTTCCAGGGGCTGCGGCAGCTCAGCAGGGGGCGTCCACTTTTCCAGTCCATGTTTTTCACTTTTCACACGAATTTGGTCGCTCTCAATTAATAGAGTGCCTTCTGTACCATACAATTCTAATTGAAAAGGACTCCCTGTAGATATGAAGCTCGTTTCTAAGACTGCAAGTATCCCTGAATCATATTCAACAGTAACAGCAGCGTGGTCATCGACCCCTCGCCCCATCAGTGAGTGGAGTCTTGCGCTTACATATTGTGGTTTTCCTGCTAATCGGTTTGCTAAATAAATGGGATGGGCACCTAGATCAACCAGCGACCCTCCACCACATTGTTCGGCATCGAAGAAACGTTCAGGAAGCCACCCGGTTGAATGTTGCCCGTTCGGAACAGCACCGTTATGGGCCACCCGGCAGCGGATCATGTTCACTTGTCCGAGAACACCTTGATCCATCATTTTTTGCGCATACAAATAATAATCAGCTGTCAATCTTGGCATCGAAATCATGAACTTGATCTGGGCTTTTGCAACCGCAGTCAAGACTTTTTCATCATCGTTTTTAGTTAAAGTTAAGACCTTCTCTGTAAAAATGTGCTTTCCATATTTTGCCGCTTCCACCAATAGATCGTGATGACGGGCAGTAGAGCTTGTGAGGATAATGGCGTCAATGTGCGGGTCATGGAAAATGGAACTAACATCATCTTCGAAAGGAACACCCAGCTCCTCTGCCCATGACTTTCCTCTTTCAGCATCTTCATCCCATACTTTGTCGATCGAGACAAGCGGGTGAGCGGACGCTTCTGCAGCATAATCATCGGCGTGGACATGCCATCGGCTTAATAAGGCGACACGAAGCATTGTTATCCCCCCTTATACTTTTGAGTCATTGATGGTAATTAGTGCCTGCTTCAAATCACTAAAAGTTTCTAATTCTTCGAAATTCATTTCTGATTGGATAGCTGCCACGGCCATTTCAGTGCGAATCCCTGTCAAAACAGTGCGCGTGCCCAACAATTTAATCGTTTTTGTCAAATTGAATAAATCGTTGATGAATACTTCATCAAAGGTGGCGATTCCTGAAAAATCGATAAACAAGAGACGGAGGCCGTGTTCTTTTACCTTGTGCAAGGTGTGATCTTTGACGACATCGAAACGCTCAGGTGAAAACTCACCGACTAAAGGAAGGACAGCTTGAAATTCATCAATCAAGACTACCGGAGAAGAAACCGTGTTCAAGTGTTTTTCCATTTCTTCATGTTCCGACTCCTTCGTGCGGTTATAACTATCCGTCGTGGCCCGGATGGCAGCATCAAATGCGGTTACGACTTGTTCCGTTACTAGGAAACCCTCTTCCACTTCTGCTTCTTGGATCAAATCGGACCTTCGCATATGTTTTATTAAAGACAGTCTGAAGACGCTGAGCACGTCGACGGTTTGTTTCAAAAGAACTCCTTGTGAGTATAAATAATTGTCTGTATCATAACCGATTTCAGCTGCACTCATTTCTTCAGGTGGCTGCAGTAAACTTTCCCCGACCCGATCCAAAAGTAGACGCAACATTTCAAAATGATAATTCAAGTCATTATCATTATAGACGATATCAAGTTCATCGAGAGTTTGCGGTAAAAGTTCATTTACTAATTTAGTCTGGTTATTTTTAAAGTATTTCGCTAAACGTGCGTTCAATTTTTCCATATCGTTCTCCTCTCCTATCCTATCCGTTGTTCTTCCTATTCCCTATTTCATAATACTATAACTAGTTTTTAGATTAGGAGAGATGAAGGTATTGGATGTCGATACAATCAAGGAAACTAATTAACATGACAACACAATAAAAACACCTGGTACAAAAAAGGGATGTTTGTACCAGGTATTTAATGCGATTGTTATGAAGAGGGAGGCCCCCATCAGGAGTCTGCTGCCGTTCCGAGGACAGCTGCGTATTGATTATCAAAAAATGAACTGAAGCGCTGCCCATCCCAGCTTAATGGCGTCTGGACCAGTCCAAGTCCATCTGCATTATATTGACCGACGATTCTTTGTAAAGCGTATAAATCATATACCCCGTCACCATCAAAGTCGACAGGATAAAGCTGGTTCAATCCTGAAACCCATCCTTGCAATGGTGCTTTCAGAGTTCCGTCCTGATTATAAATTCCATCTAAATATTCCTGGTCCCGGTTGCTCAAATCAATGATGAAAGATAGATTCAACGTTTGATTTATCACTTCAACTTTGTATTGATCTTGATAATTGACCACATATTTGTAAGTTTCGTCAAAGGTCTCGTAATCGAAAAGCACCATCGGTTGGTTGTTAACAAAAGAATAAAGGTAATAGTAACCAAACCCGCCGCTTCCCCCTGAATCCATACTTATCAATATGTCATCGGTGCCATCCCCTGTGAAGTCTCCCAGGAACAGACGAGGTTGATACCCCATGTTTGTTTTCAGAGGTACATTATAGAACAAATTAGACCGGCCATCTTGAATGATTAAAGTGATGTCAGTGATATAAGGACTATCCGACGTTTTTTGTCCTACAAGATAAACTTGATCTTGAATGTAATCACCATTCACGTCTCCTTGGGCAAACGCAAAAATATTTGATGTTCCAGCAGGTTGCTGCCGAAAATTATAGGGATATGTGTACATAGAAACCTCCGTCGTTTTTCAATAGCATATGCCTGAAGAAGGAAGTGTGACTTGCATGGCAGGTTATTTACAGAAGGGAATAGCTGAATGTTATTCAGTAGGGGGCCGGGGAAAGAAAAAACGAAAGGGGCACTGTTTGTGAAAAGAAGTGAATCTCAAAAAGACATAAAAAAAGAGCAACAGAGTGGAAAAAAATCTCCTCTGTTACTCATCCTATGTCATCTGACAGACTGTTTTTTTATAAGCGGCTGAACCCTTCTTGCTCCAGGAAATTTACAGCTTCTTCATAAGAATTGAACGCACCTTCCAACTGCTCATCTGCATACACATTGAAGCCATCGTCTTCTCTCATCAGTATGAGAGCCTGGCCATTTGTATTCAGCCACTCTTCCATGACGGGGTTCTTTTCGGCAGGGGATAGGGAAAGGGATTCAATCGCCTCCCGGATAAGTTCGCGAAGCCCTTCAGCACTGAAATCTTTGATATTGACCATTCCTTTGTCATCTGTGGGGTGGTCTTCAATCTCACCTGCAAATACAAATCCATTGCCATTCGGGTGCAGGCGGTAAACAACGATTTGTTTTTCATAAAGACTTTCCTCATAGTGGAAGTTAACACGACCAAGGGAAATTTCTTTCTTTTCAAGTTCTGGGAATTCTTCGATGATGCTGAGCTT
Organism: Halobacillus litoralis; assembly: GCF_004101865.1. Classification (NCBI taxonomy): domain Bacteria; kingdom Bacillati; phylum Bacillota; class Bacilli; order Caryophanales; family Bacillaceae; genus Halobacillus; species Halobacillus litoralis. The sequence continues at coordinate 1,374,033 of NZ_CP026118.1, read as the reverse complement.
TTCTTCAAATGTAAGCATATAATCCTCCTGAGGTTTGTTCTTTTATCGTAAATAGACCAAGTGTGATTTATTAAACTAAGCCCGAGATCTTGTCTATCATAATCCAGTTGCAGAAGTCGTTCTCATATCATCCCTTTGTTTTCGAAGTTGCTTCCTATCGTGTTTATGACCAAGTATAGCACAAAGGGTGTCCTGCAAAAATATCATTGCTTTCTATTTTATAGGATGGTATAGTATTAGGGCGATGAGCTGTTTGTGTAAGACGAAGTATATGCTTTTTATAAAGCTAAACGACGAATGTGGTCGTCGGTACATTCGCGACAAAATTCGAAAAGCCTTCCCTGATCAGGGGAGGCTTTTTTTGCTGTAAGGAAAATGATAAAACAATTGTTCCTATGCTTGTCGGTGAAGAACAAGGCGCCTGCGCTTTTGATACATCCAGCTCCAGCGCCTACCCCCTCGAGGTCTTAAGCAAGCCCTTTGCAATGGCAAAAAAACGCTGCCACTTCAAAGGTTTGCTTAAGCTTGTCGGGGGTGAACAAGGCGCTTGCGCTTTTGATCTGGAATCATTCATTTTTTCCGAAGTTCATTCTTGTATATCTTCCTCTTACCATTTGATAAATTCCATAAAGAATCAATCCTACCGCAGCAACAGCTAAGAGCCATTGTCCGTGTGGTTGTTGAGAGAGCTCTGATAATGCTCCATCTAGCCCCTTAGCTTCGTTGGGGTTTGAGGAAAGTGCCGTTTGAACGAAGAAGAAACCTATGAGGACAAGAACTATGCCACGAGCCGATAGACCAAAGCGTCCTGCATTTTTAGCGATCATCTGTTTCTTTTTATCCATATCACTAATATGGAATTTTTTCATGAAGCTGCATGAGGCTCCCTGATAAAACTCATAGACTCCATAACCGATGATGATCACTCCAACGAGGCCGACTATCCATTGACCTAAGGGTTGGGAAAGGAGTCTGGCAGACATGGTCTGTTCTGTGTTCCCACTTCCAGTTCCTACGCTGATTGCAATTTTGAATGCATTGTAAGCCAGGCCGGAATATATGATGCCGCCGACTAAATAACCGGTGCGAGTAATCACACCTTTTATATCATTTCCATAATTTTCAGGGTCTTTGAATACTTTGATGAAGATCCATAGGATGTACCCGATCAATCCGGTTCCGATTGCCCAAAGAAGGATTTCCCCAAACCGGATACTGGCTAATGAACGAAACATACCATTCGTGCCGGTTTTTTTCCCGCCTAAGCCCAGCACGGCCATTATCGTCAGGATGCCAATGAAAAAGTAGACAGTCCCCTTGGCCATGAACCCGACTCGCCCTACTCGACGTATCCATGGTTTGATTTCTTCTTTGGCTTCTCTTATTTCCTTGCTGTTGTTCATTGATGCATCCATTATGTTCACACCCACTTATCATTTTGTTTGTTCATCATAAACCTTCCCTTGAGGGGGAAGAAACAAACCCCGGGCTTTTTAGTCATAGAATAGAGGACGGAAAAATGGTATTATTGAGGTGGTAAAGGTGGTGAATAGATGTATTTGACAGTCAAAGAAACCGCCGCGTACTTGGAATTACCGGAAGACTATATTTTGCATATTATCCGGCACAATAAAATCAAAACCTTACATGACGGAGATCGCTATTTAATCAATAAAAATCAATTTGATAACCATCTCGACCAAATGGAAAAGTACCGGATGATGATTCAAGAATATTTGAGTGAACCAATCCCGGAGGACCCGGATGTAAAAGACGAGGATTAAAAAAGCAGAGCCTTATTGTATGCTCTGCTTTCCTTTTATATAGGTAGTATGATTCAAAGCCACCGTTTGTAAAACCAATATTTTCAAATATACTAAAAGACCGGTTACCCTCGTGCGGCAATCGCTTCGATTTCAACTTTTGCCCCTTTAGGAAGTTTACTGACCTCGACAGCTGCGCGTGCAGGATATGGTTCATTTAAGTAACTGGCATAAACTTCATTGACAATAGCGAAATTGTCCATGGAATCAAGGTAAATGTTCATTTTTACAAGGTTTTGATAAGTAAGTCCAGCTTCTTTCAGGATGGCACCAATATTTTTCATTACTTGTGCTGTTTGTTCTTTTACATCATCAGATACAAATTCCATTGTTTCTGCGTTCAAAGGAATTTGACCAGAAATGAATATAAGGTTTCCCAGGTCGGTTGCCTGTGAATAAGGTCCAATAGCGCTCGGGGCTTGATCAGTAGATACAGATTTGAACATGACATTCACTCCTATGATTATTTTTCATTAATCCTAACACTTTTCGACTTGAAGTGAAATTATTTTCATTTCCTGGGCAATAAACGACATTTACATCCAGAAACAAATAGTGAAAAAGGCTTACGTTATTCTTCCTAAGACCGATAAAAGAAAAGAGCGGTTCCCATTCGATAATTAAAGAAATCAACTCGGAAAAAGTTTTGGAAATAATCGTTTAACCGCATCCATTGAGGGTATTTTATAATTTAGAGGAGTGAAAATTATGTACAAGGAGAAATTAGAACAGCAAATTGAAGAACTGCGAATTCGTATGTATGAGTTATATAATAATAATCCTGCTGATGAAGAGTTGGTGCGTATTTCACAAGAATTAGATGATTTATTGAATCGATTCAGAAAAAGAACAGCTGCCAATGTGCAAATCGATATGAATCGTGTTAATTAAGGATACATAGTTGAAGTATCATATGCCAAAAGTTGAAATGCCTAAATTTCTATGGTAACTTAAATTTAATGCCACTCTTGCATTCGGAAACGACTGCGGGAAACTTAACCATTTCTAAAAAGGGTGGCAGGTTTTTTAATTTAAATGATGACCCTCTGTGAATCCACAGGGGGTCTTTTTCTATAATTCGTGGAATTTTTAATTTCGACCTGCGATATTATGTACTACACGAACATTCTTTTCCTACAAATTGACTGGATTAATTTCTTGTTAACACTATAACTTTTTTCACAAACCATTTAATGATCAATATGAAGTTGATTCTGAGAGAAGAGGCCCTGCTTATGAGGGGACTCAAATATTGATACCTAATTAAGTGCAAACGCTTTATTTCTAAGAAAAAAAAGATAAAAAAATCAATTTTCAGAAAATGGGTTGTTTTTCGACAAAGCTATCGCTAGAATATCCTTACATTAATGTTTGAGAGGAGGCTCAGCGATGATTACATTTATCGCATCAATTGTACTACTAATAGTCGGATATCTTGTATATGCAAAAGTTGTCGAACGGATTTTTGGAATCAATGATCAGAACACAACCCCTGCATACAAGAAGAATGACGGATTTGACTACATGCCAATGAGCTGGTGGAAAGCGAGTCTTATCCAATTACTCAATATCGCTGGGCTGGGACCTATTTTCGGAGCAGTATTAGGAGCTTTGTATGGACCGGTCGCTTTTATATGGATTGTTGTCGGCTCGATATTCGCTGGAGCCGTGCATGATTACTTTTCGGGGATGCTATCACTTAGACACAATGGGGCGCAGTACCCGAGTCTTGTGGGGAAATACTTAGGCAGACCTGCCCAGTCAATCATCAATCTTTTGTCCATTGGTTTGATGGTATTAGTAGCTGCTGCATTTACAGCTGGACCTGCCCAGTTGATGGCAGAAGTGACACCACTCGGTTTTTTCACATCCATCCTGATCATTTTTGCTTATTTTTTAATAGCGACATTGCTGCCAATCAATAAAATTATCGGAAAAGTATATCCTATTTTTGGTGCCGTTTTGATTTTTATGGCTGTTTCTATCGGTGTAGGCATGTTTTTCTTCGATCAGCCTATTCCGAATTTAACGTTGAGTAATCTCCATCCAGAGGAATTACCCGTCTGGCCGATGTTAATGGTAACAATCTCTTGCGGGGCCATTTCAGGTTTCCATAGTACCCAAAGTCCAATCCTTGCCCGTACGCTGAAAAAAGAGAGTGAAGGACGCAAAGTCTTTTACGGTGCAATGATTGCTGAAGGAATTATTGCGCTGATTTGGGCTGCTGCTGGAATGACCTTCTTCGGCAGTACGGGAGGCTTGCAATCTGCACTTGCTAATGGAGGCCCGGCAGGTGTGGTCAACGAAATCAGTACAACTACACTTGGAACATTTGGTGGCATTTTAGCTGTACTCGGAGTTATCATTCTTCCGATCACAACTGGAGATACCGCTTTACGTTCTTCACGGATGATGCTTGTCGATTTTGCAAGACAAGTGAGTAAGAAGAGCTTGAATGGTAAATGGATACCTATCATATTCGCTCTCCCAGTAGCAGTACCGACGTTTATGCTTACACAAATGGATTACAGCTTTCTTTGGCGGTACGTAGGCTGGTCTAATCAGGTGGTCGCTACAGTCATGCTTTGGACAGGTGCTATGTATCTTTTGAAAAATCACAAGTTCCACTGGATTTGCAGTGTTCCTGCATTATTCATGACAGCAGTTGTAAGTTCGTATATCTTTTACGCTCCAGAAGGATTCGGCCTATCTTATTCTACCTCAATGGTGATTGGTGCAATCATTTGGCTGGCTGTCGTTTTATGGTTCGTAAGGCAGCTCCTTAAGAATAAAGGAAGAAAAGAAGAGAAAATCATTACTTCAAAAGCTGGATAATTACTATTTAGAGAAGAACCCGCTTTCCCTTAGTGAAAAGCGGGTTCTCACTTTCTTGAGGTTTATCCCTAGTAACCCTATAGGTTTTATTGATAAAATGAATGTGAGAATTATTTAGAAAGGAGCCGGTTCGATGAGCAAAATTTACATTCTCCATGAGAACGATGAGTGGACCGATCATTTAACACAGCGATTAGAAGAATTGAATCTTCCGTTTGAGTTGTGGCATTTGGATGCTGGCACCCTTGACCTGACAAGTGTACCGCCGGAAGGGATTTTTTATAATCGGATCAGTGCCTCTTCACATACAAGAGATCACCGCTATGCCCCGGAATTTACAGAGGCTGTCTTGGCATGGCTGGAACGTCATGATCGAACGGTCGTCAATGGAAGTCGCGCGCTGCGGTTAGAGGTTAGTAAAGTCAATCAGTATATGGCTTTGAATCAGGCCGGTATTCAAACCCCGGGAACCATTTCAGCAGTAGGGAAAGAAAATATCCTGGAAGCCGCTCACCAATTAGGTGTGAATTCGTTTATAACGAAACACAACCGTGCAGGGAAAGGGCAAGGGGTTCAACTTTTCCATTCCAAAGAAGCCTTGCGTGAATATTTGGATGGTGATTCGTTTGAAGAGCCCGTGGATGGGATTACACTGATTCAGCAATATATAGAAGCCCCTGAACCTTATATTGTGCGTCATGAATTTATAGGTGGGGAATTTGTTTATGGAGTTAAAGTTGACACCTCGGAAGGTTTCGAGCTGTGCCCGGCTGATGCTTGTTCGATTGAGGACCTTTACTGCCCGACTGACGCTGAATCACAAAAAACGAAAGCGAAATTCGAAGTCTTAGAAAACTACCATCCGTCCATTGTGGACCAGTATAAAGAATTTTTGAAAAGGCAGAATATCCAGGTTGCTGGTATTGAGGCGATTAAAGACAAGGACGGCAATTTGTACACTTATGATGTGAACACGAATACAAACTACAATTCTGATGCAGAAGAAAAAGCAGGTATTTATGGCATGTTGGAATTGGCTGAATATTTGGGTGGACTACTCGAAAAGGCCGAGGGATGAAAAAGGGTCTGGGACAAAACACTAACTGTCATAGGAAAAGACGAACAATAGGGTGCAATGGATCAAATGAAGCGAAGTATGTTGCCGGAGCGGCGTATGCATTTATTGTTTCATAAAGAAAACCCGAACGGATTCGTTCGGGTTTTCTAGCGGAAAAATTCTTTTGTCCCAGCCTCTTCTTTCTATTACATGTGCAGGCACTTTTAATGCCGTTTGCTCAACCAGAGGACGCCTGACTTAGCTAACCTCGGGAGCACACCTGTCATCGGTTTTTGCAGCATATTGCCGAAACCGTCGTTTTTTCCTAGAGAACCGAGTGCGCCTTTCAGCTTCACATGACTTGGACGTTCAGGTACTCGCCCTTTTAGAACAGATGCGAGGACTTCCGCTGCATTTTCACCTTGTTGTCCTGCTAGTTGTGCACTTGGAGAGTGTTCAGATGAAGCACAATCTCCGACAATGTAAACGTTCTGATGGGAAGGGACCTGGTAAAAATCATTGACAATCACTTTTTCCTGGTCATCTTTTTCAAAAGGTAATTCACGTACAAGGTAGTTCGGACGTACACCAGCTGTCCAGACAGTCACATCATTGATGTAACATAGGCCGTTGTTACATACGCCGTCTTTTTCAACATATTCGACATTCGCGCCGTGAATTACTTCCACGCCATTCTCTTTGAACCATTTTTCAACATAATTTTGAATCTTCGAATCGAAAGCTTTTAGTACAGTTTCACCACGGTCCAATAAACGGATGTTTAAATCAGGCCGGCTTTCACGAACTTCTGAAGCAACTTCGATGCCGCTCAATCCTGCTCCGACAACGGTTACTTTTCCATAGGCTTTCAAATTGTTAATAGCGTAGCCAGCGCTTCTCGCCTTAGAGAAAGTTTGTACACTTTCTGTAAATTCACGTGCACCTTCGATACCGTGATAATTGTCTTCACAGCCAAGCCCGATGAGCAAGTAATCATATGGAATAGCTTCTACTCCACCTTTAATCAGTACCTTTTCATTTTCTGTATCGATTTTTTCAATTTCATAAAAAACATAGTCTACTTGCTTGTGCTCTGGAAAATCCACTCGTGCATGACGGTCGGATTCTGTACCAGCTGCTATGGTGTAGAATTCTGTTTTTAATGAATGATATGGGTTTCGGTCGATTACGGTAATATGTACATCTTCTGATAAATCATCGAGCAGTCCGTGCAAAATATTCATACCACCATAGCCGCCCCCCAAAATAACGACTTCTCTCATCTTTGTTTCACCGCCCTTTTACTAAATGAATCCCTGTCGCAGCAGGTGATTCCCCCTATATTCGAAAACGCTTCCTGTTTTCTTACATTTTTAAGACTACCAAAAAAAGCGTCGAAAAACTAGAAGAAGTAAGTATTTATTCATACGTTTATTCAAAAGATCATCTTTTTACTACTTTACCCAGAAGAGGAGCAAGGTAAAAGTATTGAAACAAAATCATCTCATATTCGTATTTAAAGGAAATAAAAAGAGAGGGAGGGAAGAGTTTGAATAATAATCGGTTTGTTTTATTGGATTTGATTTGTTATGTCGTTTTTCCACTTGCTGTTTGGAATATCACCAGAGATTATATCGGTGATTATTATGCGATGTTACTATCATCAATACCGGGAATCATTTATACCATTTATCGTTTCAAAGCATTAAAGAAAGTGAACTTCTTTGGCATATATATGATTGTCACCCTCGTGGCCGGTACATTGATTGACGTGTTGGCGGGGTCTGCTTTGCAATTGCTCTGGAATAATGTCATCTTTGCTTATGTTATGGCTGGGGTCTTTCTTTTGACTATACTGATAAGAAGGCCGATTGCGCTTTATTTTGCTCTGGACTTCGTTGAGCTTCAAGGATACGATCGTGGCTTCAGTAAAAAGCTCTTTTATAAAAAAGAATTGCTCCGCTGGTTTAATTTGATTGTTGTTGCCTATATATTTCAAAACGTAGTGCTTGCGAGCGTTAAAGTTTGGCTCATATCAGAATTTGGGGTGGAAGCATTTGATAAGGGGATCATTATAAGGCAAGTAATCAATTGGGGACTTACATTTGCTATCATAGGAGGGTTTTTCTATATAGGAAAAGTTATTAAGAACTCCCCTGGACTAATCCATGAAGTTCAAAAAGAAGTGGAACAGGAAAAAAATAAGACGAGGGAAGCCTGAAGTAAGCAATTAGCCAGCTTTAGTCATTACCAGGACGAACAATGTGTAGATGAAAGGGGGTTCTGATTGCTTTGTCCAAGAAAATGAAAAGTGGTAAATTAAAGTCACAGTCTTGCAGAAGAAAGGAAACTTGGCATGAAACAAATACATAGTGACCTATTACAATTCCGGGGCACCCATTATGATTTTGGGGTCTACCAAGGGAATTTGTTAAAAAAGTCTTTAACTGTGAGTAATCGTGAAAAGCAATGGCGCGTTCGCAAACCGCGCTTTACTGTGCAGGAAGAAGAGGTGAGGGATGCAATCACCCGGTTCGCTCCTGGTGTATGGGATGAGCTGTTAGGACTTCGTGATGCGCTAGAGTGGCCAATGGAACGAGTCATGATGGAATTTGGAGGGTACCGAATCGACTACAAACGATCCGGGTGCTCGATCATGACGGGGGAGGGTTATTTCATCCGTAATTATGACTATATGCCTAAAACATATGAAGGGCGTTATAGTTTGTTCCAACCGACGGATCAAGGTTATGCAATTATCGGACCGACCCAGAGAATTACAGGACGGATGGATGGAATGAATGAAAAAGGACTTGTAATGGGATATAACTTTATGCACCGTAAACGTCCGGGTGCTGGCTTCATTTGCTGTATGATCGGTCGTTTGGTACTGGAATCATGCGCTGATGTTCACGAAGCAACGGAAATGCTCCGGAATATACCCCATCGTCATTCTTTCAGTTACACAGTATTCGATTCAACCAACCAGTCTTTTGTGGTCGAAGCTTCTCCGAGAGGTGTGGAAGTACGCCAATCTGATGTGTGTACAAATCATTTTGAAATCATGACTAAGGAAAACCGTAACCATCTCGTCGATTCGATGAAAAGAATGGATGTGATCAACTCAAATCGTGACCAGTTGAAAGACGCTTACGAAGCGTTCCGTTTGATGAACGATACAAATCGGGGTGTTTTTTCCAAGCTGTACAGCAACTGGGCGGGCACGATCCACACATCCGGCTATTTACCACAAAAGTTAAGGAGCTGGTTCGCCCTTGGCGGTGACCAGCAACCGGTTGAACTCGATTTTATGAACTGGTTGGAGGGCAAGGACATCTGTGAGCGGAAAATATACGGCGAAGTCGATACAGATCTACCTTTTGCACATATGGAAGATGGAGCTTACTGGACAGGGAAAAAGTGATCTCAGAGCTTTCGATTAATAGAAAGGAGTCCTTCGTATGTCTGAAAAAGTAATCGTATCCTGGAGTGGCGGAAAAGATAGCGCTCTTGCTCTGCATAGGATGATAGAAGATAGAAGGTACGAAGTGAAAGGTTTGATTTCAACAACCTCTGAAACAACGGGACGCTTGCCTATCCATGAAGTGAAGACAACATGGTTGCGCAAACAAGCGGATGCGGTCGGTCTTCCGCTCTATGAAGTTCCATTGCCTCCCGATGCGTCAAATGTGATATATGAAAACAAACTAAAGGAACAATGGCATACTTTCAAGAAGGAGGGAATAGACACTATTGTCTACGCAGATCTTTTCTTAGAAGATATAAGGAAGTATCGAGACCAGCTGTTAACAAAGGGTGGAATGAAGGGACATTACCCTTTGTGGGGAAAGGGTACAGCAAAAGTCACAGAAGATATTATTCAGCTTGGGTATGAGGCATTGTTGACAACTGTTGATACAGAGGTACTTGATCACAAATGGCTCGGCCATCACTATGATCGTCATTTTCTTACATCCATATCAGCCGAGATCGACCAGTGTGGAGAACATGGAGAATTCCATACATTTGTCTTTGCTGGTCCTATCTTTCAAAATTCTGTTCCCGTTAAGGGTGGGGAAGTCTTCGAAACGATGGAAGGAAGGTTTGCCCATGTCGAACTGAAGGGGAGACAGAGCGGGTTGTAATTGTCTTCCTCATTTCTTAAAGATGTATGGGAGCCGTTATGATAAGATAGAAGAAATCTTTGTGTTAGATGGAGGTCACTATGGAAGACTTATTAAAATTGAAAGATAAAAATATCGTCGTCATGGGCGTGGCTAACAAAAGAAGCCTTGCGTGGGGTGTGGCTAAATCCCTTTATCAGGCAGGAGCCAATCTGATTTTTACATATCGTAAAGACCGCTCACGGACGAAGTTGGAGAAGCTTTTAGAAGAAGACAATTTGCAAGCGGAAGCAATCATCCAATGTGATGTGAACAGTGATGAAAGTATCCAAGAAGCTTTTCGATTCATTGGTGAAAAAGTTGAGGTCATTCATGGGATCTGTCATAGCATTGCTTTTGCTCATGCAGAGGATTTGAAAGGTGATTTTCTTGATACCTCCAGAGACGGTTTCGCTTTTGCTCAAGATACAAGCGCTTATTCGCTGGTTGCCGTCGCTAAAGCAAGTCAACCATACATGACAGAAGGTGGTTCACTGATTGCGATGAGTTATCTTGGTGCTGAACGTGTGGTAGAAGGATACAACGTCATGGGCGTGGCAAAAGCCTCCCTGGAAGCTGCAGTCAGATACTTAGCCGCTGACCTGGGTAAAAACAACATTCGTGTAAATGCTATTTCTGCGGGAGCTGTCCGTACTCTGGCAGCTAAAGGCGTCCCGTCCTTCAATGAGATTTTGCGTAAAATTGAAGCAACCTCGCCACTTAAAAAGAATGTTACACAAGAAGAAGTGGGCGACATGACACTTGCAATGATGAGTCACCTTTCCAGAGGCGTAACAGGTGAAATCGTATATGTGGATTCAGGCTATAACATTTTAGGATAACCATTTTCAGACTCCCTGCTTTTAGGGAGTTTTTCATTTGCAGAGAACTAGAGTGAGTGCGTTTTTTGTCAATTCAACCGATGGAAACGTTTCATTAAGCTGAAATGGGGAAAGATGTTTTTAGACAAGGAGAAATATCACAGGACAAAATCATCAGAACGGAGGCTGACGGAATATGCAAAGGCAACAATCGATTATTGAAGAATCACTGAAAGCAGTCATGGAAGATGAGGAGTTTCTTCCTGATTTAAAGGCTCAGACCCGCGATCAGGCTTATAAGTCCTTAGTTGCGCTTCTTTCAACACCTAACCACATACATAAGTCCTTTTTGAGGGTAGCTTTAGAAAACGGGACCATTGTCCGTATTCCCGCATTCCGGGTCCAACACAGTGATACAGTGGGACCTTATAAAGGTGGTATCCGTTTTCACCATTCGGTAAACGATGAGGAGGTCGCTAATTTAGCCAAATTGATGACGTTGAAGAATGCATTGCATGAACTTCCTTTTGGTGGAGGAAAAGGCGGTGTAGTCATCAATCCGAAAGAATACACCGTCAAAGAGCTTAACTTGATTTGTAAAAAATATGTACAATATTTCAATGATATCCTCGGACCGGATAAAGATATACCGGCTCCGGATGTGGGCACAGGTGAAAGAGAAATGGACTGGATGATGGGGGAATTCAAAAACATTCACCCAGGAGAGCCGTATCGTAACAGTTTTACAGGAAAGAGTGTTGTAAATGGTGGTTCGCTCGGACGTCGTGAAGCCACTGGGAAAGGCGTGTATTTCACTTTCCGCTATATGATGCATAACTTTGTGAAAGAAAATAAAAAATGGTTAGGTGATACTGAAAATATTTTCGCTCATGCAGCTCTCGATCATGTTGAAAAGAAATCTAAAATTGCAGTGCAGGGTTTCGGTAACCTTGGGTCTGTGGCAGCCTTAGAGGCCTACCAGTGCAATTATCTTCAAAACAAAGTGGTAGCCGTAAGTGATGCGAATGTGATGCTGTACAATGAGGATGGACTTGATATCCCCGCGCTTGTTAAGTTCACTGAAGATCATGACGGTGAACTTCCTAAAAATGAAGAAGAGTTAGTAGAATGTGAATCGAAAGCAGAAATAAAAAATCGTGATGATCTATTGGAAATGGATGTAGATGTCCTTATTCTTGCAGCACTTGAGGACCAAATTCATGAAGACAATATGGAGGATATCAAAGCAAAAATCATTGTGGAAGGTGCCAATGGCCCGATTACAGAAAAAGCAGACACTTATTTAGCGGATAAAGGGGTATTGATTATTCCGGACATTCTAGCTAATGCCGGCGGTGTCATCGTTTCCTATTATGAATGGGTCCAGGGCAGAGAAGCCCAATTCCTGACTGAAGAAGAAGTGTTCAAACGCCTATACGATAAAATGAAAGTGACGATGGATACGATTTTACCGCAATTTTTCGGGGATCCGTTCCCGCTGCGTCAAAATTGTTATATCCATTCCGTCATGAAACTTTCTACAATCATGTATCGCCAGGGTAAACTATATTAATAACTTGAACTCAGCCATTTTCATGGCTGAGTTCTTTTGCAGTAATCCAGGAAATATTAATATATCAATACTTCCCCTGACTCTGCCATCTTACAGGTAAGGGAATACCTTCCTGGTCATTATTTCAGTAAAGATTCTTCAAAACTGCCAAATCATTGAAAATTCTTTAGCGGATATATCATTCATAAAGAAAACCCGAACGAAAAAATTCGTTCGGGTTTTCTAGAGGGAAATTTCTTTTGTTACAGTCTCTTATTAATAAGTTATCATTTTAACAATCAACCGGTGTTCCGCAGTCCTGCCGCAATACCACTTATCGTCAGCAATACTTCTGTCAGGATATTGTCATTCTTATCTTCAACGTTGCGCAATTCTTTTATCAATTCCACTTGCAAGAAGTTGAGTGGATCAACGTAAGGGTTACGCAGACGGACAGATTCTTTGATTGTCGGCTGGTGGTCGAGCAGTTCCGCATCTCCTGTAATCCGGAGGAGAATATCCTTTGTGCGGTCATACTCATCGACGACGTTTTGGAAAATTCGTTCGCCAAGCTTTTCGTCATTAACGAGAGCCTTGTATTCTTTAGCTGTTTGAATATCCGCTTTTGTCAAAGCCATCTGTAAGTTGTTGATGGTGGAGCGGAAGAACGGCCAATTCTGATACATTTTTTGAAGTTTCTCTAGATGCTCCACACTGCGATCAGCATACTCTGTCAAGCCTGTCCCAGATGCGTACCATGCAGGAATCAGGTGACGGTTCTGGGTCCAGGAGAATACCCAGGGGATCGCTCTTAAATTTTCGAACTTTGAACTGTCTTTTCGTTTCATCGGACGGGACCCGATGTTCAATTCGCTTATTTCTTGTAATGGGGTTGCTTCGTTGAAGTAAGTCAAGAAATCTTTATCCCCGAACACAAGTGACTGGTATTTTTTCAGGGAAATTTCGGAAATATCTTCAAGCGCTTGTTCCCATGCTTCTTCACGATGGTAAGCCTGCTCTGATTCTTGTGAAACATTCGCTGCGCCTTCAAGAAGAGTAGAAGCACCTTGTTCGAGGCTGCGATAAGCGATATCCCTCAATAAGTAACGGGAGGATAGTACTTCACCTTGCTCGGTAATCTTCACTCCATCGCCTAATGTTTCAGCCGGCTGGGAAAGCAGGCTGCGGTTTAATGGGCCGCCGCCGCGACCTAATGAGCCGCCGCGTCCGTGGAAGAACTTAAGTCCTACGTTGTACTCGCGGGCCATATCGTGAATTTCCTGTTGGGCTTTGTACAACCTCCAGTTAGCGGTTAGTGTACCACCGTCTTTACTGCCATCAGAATACCCCAGCATAATTTCCTGGTGATTGCTTCGTTTGTTCAAGTGTTTATGATAAACATCCATTTCAAACAATGTTTTCAAAATTTCCGGACCTGCCACTAAGTCATCGACGGTTTCTAATAATGGAGCAATATTAAGGTTGCTTTCAACAGTACCATCGGCGTGAAGACGATAAATACCTGCTTCTTTGGCGAGCACAAGAACTTCCAATAGATCACTTGCAGACTCAGTCATACTGATCAGATACACTTCAATTGAGCGTTTGCCGTATTCCAAGTGTGCTTTGCGGATCATTTGGAAGACGTTCAACATTTCTTGGGTCGCTTCTGAATAGTCTTCATTCAATAAGGAAATCGGACGCGGGTCTTTCAATACCTCTTGAAGAACCTCTAGTTTTTTCTCTTCGGATAGGGAAGCATAATCATTCTGAATCCCTACCTTACGCAATAGTTCCGTTACAGCTGATTCGTGTTCACCGCTATGGTTACGGATATCCAAAGTAGCTAAGTGGAAACCGAATAGTTCTACCTGACGAATCAACTTACGCAGCTTTTTCAATTCATTCTTTCCAGGCTGGTGAGTTTTTGCACTATCACGAATTTGCCGTAAGTCATCAAGTAACTGTTCTTCAGATTCATAGCCGATTTCTGATTGACCGACCTGACGTAAACGTTCTAAAATAATCGCGAATTTACGGCGGTAAATCTCTCTTTCGACACGCCATTTTTTCCCTTTAGGAAGCATTGGTTCTTCGTTTTCAATGGCGTCCCTCAGTTCATCTGTGACCGTTACTTGAGCGGAAGAATGGCTGAAACGCTTCATCAATTCCACAAGAACTGCGTCATATTTCTTCAGGACGAGCTTGCGTTGTTTTTGCAGAGTCTGCCACGTGAGGTCAGGTGTTACATTCGGGTTTCCATCACGGTCACCGCCTATCCATGATCCGAAGCGAAGGAAGTTCGGTACAGACCAATCTTCATCCGGAAAGTGATCTTCCAAACGGGCTTCAAGCTCCTGGTGAATATCTGGAAGTACGTCGAATAGTGTTTCATCGAAATAATAAAGGCCATTCCGCACTTCATCCATGACAGTCGGTTTGCGTTCCCTAAGCTCGTCAGTTTGCCATAGGGCAGTTACTTCGTTTTGTAAACTGTCTTGTAAATCTTCACGTTCACTTAGTGTCATTTGCGGGTGATCCAGCTGCTGTAGAATGGTGGCAATCCGTTTTTGAATTTCTAAAACTGTCCGTTTTGTTGCTTCCGTAGGGTGAGCAGTGATAATCAACTCTAAGGATAGCTTGTCCAGAACATCCTGGATGACATCTTTAGAAAATTCGTTGTTTTTCAAGTTAAGGACAGCGCTCTCTAGAGAGAATGGTTGTGCCCCATGATCTTCACGCAGTTGATATTCGCGACGGCGGCGAACTCGGTGGTTTTGCTCAGCAATGTTTACGAGGTGGAAATAAATTGAGAATGCACGGATGACTTGGGAGCGCATTGGTGGTTCGAGGCTTTGCATTTCTTTTTTCAGTTGTTCATAAGTTGCTGGATCTGGGTTTTTACGCAGGTCTTTCGTCAATTGACGTATCGTTTCTACTTTATTCAGCAGTTCTTCTCCCCCATGATGGACGAGAATGTTACCAAGCATTTTTCCTAATGCGTGGATATCACGTCTTAGTGGAGTCGTATGATCGTTCGTATTTTTTACGGTAGTCACACTTTCACCTTCCTGTCAGTTCTTTAAGTATTTTTGGTTGTCTATGTGTTTCATAATGTTATCAGAATAATTTGTATAGTCAAATGCTTGGAATCGTGATAGTATCAGTGGTTAAAATGAGTTTTATTCTGAAAAAAATGGTAAATGTATTTATAATCATATTTGTAAGCGCTACCTTTTTCAGAAGGTAGGTTTGATTACTTTCATTGTAATTTTTTTAAGATTAAATGACAAAATGATTGCTTGTGCATTTGAACAGGAAATAAATGTTACCATGAAACATAAGCCACATTCAGGAGGGTTTATATGGCTGTCGAATTAGTTTTGAATACCAAGTCGTCGCTGGGAGAAGGCCCGAGTTGGGACTCAGAGAAAGAAGTCCTCTATTGGGTGGATATTCTGCAAAAAAAGATTCATCAGTATGACCCTGCAAAAAATGAAAATAAAACGGTTGAATTAAATCAAATGCCTGGGACCATAGCTCCGCGGGAAAGTGAGGGAGTTATCCTGGGATTAGAACAAGGCATCTATTTTTATAATTGGATATCAGAGGAATTAGACCCGATTGTCGATCCGGAAGAGCATATGCCGGAAAATCGTTTTAATGATGGAAAATGCGATCCTGCCGGAAGATTCTGGGCTGGCACAATGGAGTTGGACGGAAAGCCAGGCGAGGGTTCGCTTTATTGCTTGGGAACTGATCTTGAACTTATGAAAAAAATAGAAGGTGTAAGTACATCAAATGGACTTGGATGGTCCCCTGACCTCAAAGCGATGTATTACATTGATACACCGACAGAACAAGTCGTCCGCTACGACTTTGATTTAGACACAGGGGAGGTTAAGAATCCGAAACCCGTGATCCATTTTTCTGATGAAGAAGGCTTTCCGGACGGTATGACAGTTGATGAAGAAGGCATGCTGTGGATTGCTCACTGGGGTGGTGGGGGAGTCTCGAAATGGAACCCTGAGACAGGGGAGAAACTTGAATTCATCTCTGTACCGGCTGTTAACGTCACCTGCTGTGTTTTCGGGGGAAAAGACCGGAATGAATTGTTTATCACTACCGCAAGAAAAGACATGACAGAGGATCAATTGGAACAATATCCGGAAGCAGGAGGCCTTTTCAAAGTTTCTACGAAGACAAAAGGCATGCCCTCTTATCCATTTAAAGGGTAAGGAAGAGTAAGTAATAAAGAAGCAGGGGTGAACATCAATTGTTCACCCCTGCTTCTTTTTTTCCCACTCCATTTTGGTCATACTCATTTCAAGAAGGTTCCAATATTCATTTCCGACTTTTCGATGGTTTCTCAGGAGGCTTTTCTTTTTGAAACCAACTTTTTCATAACAACAAATGCCTGCTGTATTAAAATCGAATACTCCCAGTGTAACTTCTTTCAAGGATAATTCATTGAACGCGAATGCTAACATCTTCTTCATTATTTCTGTGCCGATACCACGTCCGCGTTTCGAAGAAGGAACCATGATTTTCCCAATGCGAGCTTTCCTTTGTTCGGGATCGATGCGTCCTATTGAAATATGCCCTGTGGTTTCCCCGCTATTCTTGTGAATAACTTTAAATGAGATGCGATCACTGGTTTGCGAATAATCCTTCAACTGTTCTTTATTCAAAGGATAATGGAAGGTGGGACCGGCCCATTGCATCAGAAAGGCAGGGGAGTCCACCCATTGAATCAACTGGTCATAATCATCCGCCGTGAATGGTTTTAATTCAATCATTCAGCTTTCCCTCTGACTGCTGGTTCTTTTTGATCCCTTTATAAGCTTTTTTGAATCCTTCATAGGAATCGATCATGCAGGCGATGGCTATACCAATCAGCACACTGACCCCTAACCAAATTAGAACCTCCGTGCTTTCCATATCTAAATTATCTCCTATTATCCTGATGGCACTATTGTTGAATAGTCTGGAATCGGTGATTATGATCCAAGCGAAAATAAAAAAGACTGCATTGGTAAATGCATTGATCCATGCAAGGCGTTTCGTCCATTGTCGTACCCGCCATTTATAAACAGCTATACCGATTTCCAGTACAACGGACAGGCTGACAATACCCCAATAGGCAAGCAAGATGTCTTCATTGATAATAGAGGCAGCAAATTGTAAGCCATTATTCGAATTCTCATAAATGGCAATCAACTTGGGGGTATTAAAATACAATGATGCCCATATAGCCGTCCATAATAATCCTAGAAGAACCTCCCATCTTTTTATTTCACGTTTCTCGTGGATGATAGGACGTTCTTTCAACTGTTCCGGTGTCCATTTTCTATTGAAAATATTTTGATGCTCTTCCTTCCGGGGAGCGAACCGTTCTATCAAAATGAACACAATGGTAATCCAGAAAAATACGTGGATCCCTGCATTGATGGCAGATCCCGATAATTCAGCGAGTAATCCTGCGAAAATGGAAAACAATCCAGTATCACCTGAATAAATGAAAATCTCTTCAATTGCCGTCACTAAAAGAATGATGAAGAGAATGATAGGCATTGCCATTTTTAATATCGACAAATATTTGTTATATAAACCCGGCCCGATCAAATAGGAAGGGCGATCATTGTATCGACTTGCAAGCAGTGCCGGGTCACCGAGTGTTTCTAAAACTTTTTTTATCTCTTCCTCTGTATGGTTCTCCTCTGGCAACATATCTAAGATCGTCGATCGGAGCTCCATTTCTATGTCATCCCTGTTTTTTTCAGGGAGACGGCGGGTCACTTCATGGATATACAAATCAATGAGATTCATATTCTTCCTCTCCTTGCAGTAGGTTGTTTAGTTCAGAAGTCGTCTTTTTCCACTCCTCTTTCAGTTCTTTAAACACTTTTTCTCCATAAGTGCTGAGCACATAGTATTTTCGAGGTCGGCTTTCGGTCGTATTCCATGTACTAGTTACAAGTGTTTGTTTTTCTAAACGACGGAGAAGCGGATAAAGGGTGCTTTGATCAATAACGATACCTGAGGATTCTAGTCTTTGGACTAAAGAGTAACCGTATTGGGGAGAAGAGAGCTGACTGAGAACGGCTAAAGTCAGATACCCTCTCCTCATTTCTGTAATCAATGATTGAGATAGCCTGGTCATAATTTCACCTCTCCTTATACTGTATATAATACACTAATGTATAATAACTAACAATTAGATATTAAAACTATCCTTATTATTGCCACTTATTTACTTTAAAGTGTTAAATATTCGCTATTTATGAAGGACGGGTGGAGGTGTTAAACTGTAATGGTGCAGTAATGTATAAAATGGAGGAGGGAGTCTAGTGGCAGATCAAGAAAAAGATCAAGTTATCGATGAAGCATTAGGAGAAAAATCCATTCAACGATTAGAGTTTCGGGGAGGCGTATTTGCCGCCACCATCCCTTTAGTGTTTTTCATTATATGGGCGATTGTGTTAAGTATCACTGAACTCGTGACTGAACAAGCACTTGTATTGGGAATGGTCATTGGTATCGCACTAGGACTATTTTTTTGTAAATCTAAATGGGCGGATTACGCTCAAAGTCTGATTTCAGGAATGGCGCAGCCGGTCGGGGTCGTAGCGATTATTGCCTGGTTTTGGGCTGGGATGTTCGCCAATATGCTTTCTGCAGGTGGATTAGTGGACGGACTGATATGGTTCGGATTCCAGTCTGGCCTTGAAGGCGGAGCTTTCGTCGGAATCACTTTTCTTTTGGCCGGTTTATTTGCGACTGCCGTCGGTACTGGTTACGGTACGGTTGCAACGTTCGGTGTACTTATGTATCCAGCAGGGGTCATATTAGGTGCAGACCCTGTTATTTTGTTAGCAGCTATTTTGAGTGGTGCGGTATTCGGTGATAACCTGGCACCTGTCTCGGACACGACCATTGTTTCCGCCACAACCCAGGAAGCGGATGTTCCTGGAGTCGTTCGTTCAAGGTTCAAATATTCTATAGCAGCAGCTATCCCAGCACTTATATTATTTGTTATTTTAGGTGGAGGTGGCGACGCTGGAAGCCAGCAAGTCGTCAATCAATTACAAAATGAAGTTTCACCAAGTGGATTGCTCATGTTGGTGCCATTCATTTTGGTGCTTTATTTAGCACTGAGTGGCCAACACTTATTGACCTCTCTTTCATGGGGCATACTAGCATCCGTGGTATTCATATTCCTGAGTGGAAGACCATTGACTGAAGTGCTTCATATTTATAAAAACGACGCTGGTGAAGCAGTTGTTGAAGGTGCTTTGATTAATGGAATCGGTGGATATTTCAATATGGCGATATTGATCTTGTTCATCTTAGCGGCGGCTTATTTATTGGAAGTGGCTGGAACGATGGACGTTATCAAGAACTTTTTCCTTCGAATTATCAATAATGTAGTCCGTCGGGCTGAGTTGTCAATTTTCGGAATCGTTGCTTTCTTGAATATGTTTATTACAATCAATACGGCGGCAGAAATAGCTGCGGCGCCATTCGTAAGGAAGTTAGGGACGGAATTGAATATTCATGCATACCGCCGGGCGAACTTCTTGGATACTGTCACATCCTCTCTCGGTTATATTTTCCCTTGGAGTGGTGGAGTCCTCCTCGCCTGGGCAACAGTTCAAGGTGCAGCAGAGCAATATGATTTCCTTCCTGTGGTCGGTCCTGCAGAAGTCTTCCCATTCGTTTTTCAGGGCTGGGGACTATTGATTGTCATGTTCATCGCTGCCTGGACAGGCTGGGGGCTTCGTTATTCTGGCAAGAATGGAGAAGAAATCAAACCGAAGGATTATAAAGCTCAAGAATAAACAAAAACCCCTGAGTCATTGCGCAATGACTCAGGGGTTTTTGTTTTTCTCGCGAAGAAATTCATCTAGTAATCATACGTATTTTAATGATTGAGTGCCGCTCTCACTTCTTTCATTTGTTCCAAGTGGCGTAATTCATGCCATCCAATGAATTCAATCCATTGTTCCAAACTCAGATCACCGAATGCCGGGTGAGGAAAAGCACGATTTTTCAAGGTTTCCTTCTCTATATTATTAACGAGGGATAGAGTGGACTCCCGGGTCTTTTTCAACCCTTCCTTGGCATCATCAAGGTTCATGAATTCTCCTTTTGGCCGCACCGAAGCGGGAGCTTCCACTTTATAGTCCCGGTCCGTTGTACGATGGAGAGGTTTTTCGGAAGCCTGGTGGTCGTCACCTTGTTTGATGGCTTGGTTAATTTGATAAACGACAAGTTGTTCCATCAAATAAAGATGTTCAAGTACTTCTAAAATGGACCACTGATCTTCGCCAGGTGTAAGATGGGCTTGTTCTTCAGGGACTTCATTTACAAAGTCTAACACTTGATTTCTTTTTTCGTCTAAGCCATACATGAAAACTCTTCCTTTCACCATTAGGTTTACCTCGAGTCTATCATAATAAAAACGGATTGTTCTTATAAGAAACCTCAAATCCTTTGAAACTTTGCTTTACTAGGTACGTATATAAGTAAAGGTGGCGTAATTATGAAGAAAATCATGTTTTCACTCTCGATTTTCCTCTTGTTTATCGGGATTGTCGTGTTTCTCATTAAGTGAATTCCGTTGAAAGAGAGTGGCAGTGTAATAACTGCAAGCTTATAAGGGAAACGCAATTTCACTTGGAATCACTTCATCATGGTATAGGGAAGCCCTTTATCATAGAATAAAAGGGAGCATACATAAGGAGGAGAAGAGATGAGTAATTATTCGATTAATGAGTTCATAAGGCAGACAAAACAGGATGATACAGAAAATGATTATTTCGAGTTAGAAACTCCAAGGATTTTAGAAGTCAATTTACTTGATCAGGTTTGGGCTAAAGCAGGATCGATGATTTCTTATAATGGGGGGATCAAATTCGAACGTGAAGGGATATTAGAACATGGAGTCGGTCGCCTTTTCAAAAAGGCAGTGACAGGGGAAGGCAGTTCGTTGATGAAAGCTACCGGACGCGGACGACTTTACCTTGCCGATCAAGGAAAGAAAATAACGATTTTCGATTTAGACAATGAAGCAATTACGGTCAATGGAAATGATTTACTTGCTTTTGAGCCAAGTATTGAATGGGATATCAAATTGATGAAAAAAGTTGCCGGGATGGTTTCAGGAGGATTATTCAATGTGACCTTGAAGGGCAGTGGCCGTGTGGCGATCACTTCCCATTATGAACCATTGACTTTACTTGTACGACCTGGCCAACCTGTCATCACAGACCCGCACGCAACGGTTGCTTGGTCCGGTCACCTTGAACCTGATTTCAAGACGGATATCAGTTTCAAAACGTTTATCGGGCGGGGAAGTGGTGAATCGATCCAAATGGAGTTTGAAGGGGACGGTTTTGTGATTGTCCAGCCGTTTGAGGAGGTTCATACCACAGGAAGTCAGTGAAAAAGCACATTTTTTTTCGGACAGGCATGAGTATGGTACTCTATGAATACAATGGTAGCAGGAGAATGGGATAGGCTGTTTTTGAAATTTTTAAGCAGTAATCCTTTACTTCGATACAAAAACATTGTAGGATGATAATTAACAAAAAATAAATAACGGAAACTTCTTATCCAGAGAGGCGGAGGGACTGGCCCTTTGATGCCCGGCAACCATCGAATCAATCCAAGGATTGACGAGAACGGTGCCAATTCCTGTAGGATGGTTAACATCCTAAGAGATGAGAGGATCGTGCGGATATTAGCGACCCCTTTTCTTACTGGATAAGAAAAGGGGTCTTTTGGTTAATTGAAACCGTCAGGCTCTCGGTAGAAGTTGCGTTAAGGGAAAGGAACGATGTCAAATGGCAACAGCTATTTTCGGTGCAGGATGTTTTTGGGGTGTAGAAGCTTTCTTTGAAAAATTCGAAGGAGTCACAATGACTAAAGTCGGCTATATAGGCGGCAAATTAGAACACCCTTCTTATGAGCAGGTAAAAGCAGGCGGTACAGGACATGCAGAAGCGGTGAAAATCGATTATGATCCAACAGTGATCACTTACGCAGAACTGGTGAATATCTTTTTTGAAGCTCATGATCCGACCTCTCGTAATAGACAGGGGATTGATATAGGTCACCAATATCGTTCAGTTATTTTCTATTCTGAAGCAAGTCAAAAGTATATTGCGGATGAAAAGATTAAAGAGTGGGAAGAAAAAGGAGTCTTCAAACGTCGGATTGTCACAACAGTCGAGAAAGCGACGACTTTCTATGAGGCAGAAGAACACCATCAGAAATATTTACAAAAAAACGGTTCCGTCGCTTGTGGAATTGGCTGAAGTTAAATTTAAGATCTCTTGAAAAAGAGGTCTTTTTTTATCGTGCATGAAATTATAAAATATTTAATAAGTTTCAGGATTTGGTGAAAGGTAAATCGTTAGTAATCTGAAAAAGGAGGGAGGCGGCGTGTGGTTCAATGATGGCATTTTAATTGTTATGTGCATATTCATGATGCTCGGGGCTTTGGATTACTACGTCCTTAATCATCGTTTATCTTTAGGATGGAGGTTCTATGAAGCCTTCATGATGATGGGTCCATTAGCCTTATCCATGGTCGGAATCATTTCCCTTGCTCCTGTACTTTCGAGATGGCTGGCGCCGATTATTTCTCCCCTTTTTCATTGGTTCGGTGCAGACCCTTCCATGTTCGCCTCCATGTTGCTGGCAATTGATATGGGAGCGTATCCTCTAGCAAGTTCGCTGGCATTGGAGGAAAAAGCGGCGGTATTTTCCTGGTCTTTGTTAGGGACGATGATGGGACCTACCCTCGTTTTCACCATTCCGGTAGCTTTGACGATTGTAAAAAAGAAAGATCGTCCTTTTTTTGCTAAGGGCATTCTAGCTGGCTTGGTAACCGTCCCGATTGGCTGTTTAATAGGAGGTTGGATCGCAGGTTATGATTGGCTATGGATGTTGCGCAATTTAACACCAGCCATCATTCTGTCTGTAGTGATCGGTGCTGGTTTATGGTTATTTACAAATATGACTATCCGCTTATTTTCTTATTTCGGAAAAACTATAGAACTGATCATCATCACCGGTTTAGCTCTGATTATTATTGAAACATTGACAGGAATGGTTCTTTTACCAGGGATGGCTCCTTTGTCAGAAGGAGTCACTATCGTCGGTCGGATAACTGTGACGTTAGCGGGGGCTTATCCATTAGTTGCTTTTATCAATCAACATGGAGAAAAAGGTTTAGCGAAAATGAGTGCGAAGATGGGCATAAACACTATAGCAATGACGGGGCTGATCGCTTCTTTAGCTCATCATCTGCCAATGCTGGCGACGATGAAGGACATGGATGACAGAGGGAAGACAGTGAATGCGGCTTTTGCGGTAAGCGGTGCTTTTGTGTTTGGCAGTCATTTCGCATTCGTAGCAGGTGTTGAAAAAGATATGATATTATCCGTAATCGTCGGTAAATTGACAGCTGGAGTATTAGCGATACTATTGGCTCTTTTAATGACTAAAAGTGAAACTGCTGACCAACAATCGACTCGCTCCGGAATGGACTGATATTAAAGAAAAGTCCAAACGTCCTTCAAATTTGAAAGACATTTGGGCTTTTCTTCATAATACAAAACTCTTAAAAGAAGAAAATAAGAAAAATCCAGTAACAATCAATATAATGACCCCTGCCTGGATACAGATACCTATGATACTGCATACTTTTCCTCCGATGGCAAAGTTCTTTCCTTCTGATTCAACCTCATTCATTTCCTTAAAAGATTGATTGGCATAGGTGAGACCGAAAATGCCGATGATCAGGCCCACTATTGGAATAAAAATGGACATAATGCCCAAAGTTAGGGATGTAATGGCTTTATTGTTCATAAATTTCCTCCTTAATACAATTGTATCAAGGACACGGGTTATTTAGAATCATTTTGTGTATCGATTGGCATAGCTGCTTGCGACGATCGAATCAGGTTTGATTTTCGGCTCCATTCCTAATGATTCAATTCTTGCAACCATTTCATTCACATAGACCCTTGTCCGATTTCGTTCTCCAGAACCAATGTCGATATGTCCTTCAATAGTAAAGGTCGCTCCTTTATAAATATGGGGGAGGACGATTTCAATCAATTCGTTTTTTTTCTCTTCTGTAAATAAAGCAGCTACTTTTTCAGTCAATGACGTTTCATAAGAAATCCGTTCATGTAAAGTCGTCATTTCTCTATGGACAATTTCTTTTCGAAAACACGCCCACGCCCCTTTGCCGACACGTTGGATAACGATGCCTGTAATAAATAGTGTATTAGAAGGATGAACTTGAGAATCAGTCCCGACCATTAAACGGTAATTTGCGATTGGTTCCTTTTTCATAAAGGTGATGATATGGGAGAACACCTCAGAGAAATTCATTTGCTTATAAGTGAGATTTTGAAATACATTTGATTGATTCACAACAGACAGCTCCTTTATTTTTTCACAAGGCTCTGTTAACTTTTTGTCTTGTTCATGTTTGTTGTCGGGGGATGCCTCAAGAAAGAACGGGGAGGAGGCAAATACTTAAGTTTTATTCCCCTTGTTATTAAGATATTCATAGACCTATGTGAAAGATAACATGAATTTATCGAGAGTATGTGTCAATATTGGTATAATTATGCAATCAGGAATGCTTAAAGATGACTTCTGCTTTACCTTTGTTAATAGGCATGTTTACTTGAAAAAAGCGAGAGCACCGTGGTTACCTTCCCTTTGCCCATCGAATGACTTGGTCGTAAAGAACAACAGGGTTTCTCAGCAGGTCCGAAAATAAGGAGTGATACATTGTGAAAGGTTTGAGCAACTTTTGGGGATCATTACCCCACCTTCAAAAGGGAGAAAGGTTCATAGTCGGAATAGATGGATTGAGCCGGGCAGGAAAAACGACAATAGTGAAAGAACTCGGGGAGCAGTTATGTGGAAGATATGATGTTCACACTTTTCATATCGATGATTATATCGTTAGTAAATCTAGACGTTATCATACTGGCCAGGAAGAGTGGTTTGAGTATTACCAGCTACAATGGGATGTGCTCTGGTTAAGAAACCATTTCTTTGAAATTTTGAAAATGGAAAGAGAATTTAACTTACATAAATACACAGCTTCGTTGGATTGCTGTGAATGGCAAAATGTTACGTTACCTGATACTTGTGTGGTTTTAATAGAAGGTATCTTTCTCCAACGTGAAGAATGGCGGGAATTTTTCGATTATGTCATATATTTAGACTGTCCTAGAGAAAAAAGATTTGCTCGGGAAAAGGAAGCAACACGAAAAAAGTCAGCGAAGTTTGAAAGAAGATATTGGAAAGCAGAAGATTATTACTTACAAACAATCAAGCCTGAGCAAAAGGCTGATTTAGTCCTTCAAGTATAATCAGACAATAATAGGAAACGAGGCTGGGACAAAACGATAACTGCCATTGGAAAAGATGGACAATAAAGTAGAATGGATCAAATGAAGCATAGGCAACATACGTAGACTTCTGCGGGAACAGTACGAGGCAAAGACCAAGCCCCCGGGAGAAAGCGGTCTTTGCTTTCAGAGGAGGCTGAGGCCGTGCCCGCAGAAAGCGAAGTATGTTGAAGCTACTGAAAAAACCTTTTCAATCTAGAGGAACTGTTAAAGTTTGTTGTTGCTTCTCACGAATCGCTTGTCGGTGGATGCTTGCCGCGGGCACGGCCTCAACTAACTTGGTCAAGAAGAACATTGACCAAGTGGATCTTCGGCTCGCGCTGTTCCCGCAGGCGTCACCACCGAACGCTCATCGTGGAAGCAACGAGGCTTATCTAAAAAGAGTGATTTTCTTTGATTTATAAATGTCTCATCGAAATAAAGAAGCCGAGTTGAACGATAAAACCGTCCTGCCCGGCCTTTCTTTGATGCATAACTCAGAAAGTTGCAGTTCTTCAATAGCCTCAAGTATGTTGCCGGAGCGACGTATGTATTTATTGCTTCATAAAGAAAACCCGAACGATTTGTTCGGATTTTCTAGTGGAGAAATTCTTTTATCCCAGCCCCGTTTTATTAAAAGATGAAGATCCACATCAGGATGATTACCAGGACAAAAGTGATCGTGTAAATAGTGGTTAACATAGGGATGCTGTTGGAACTTTTACTTTCACTTTTCAATAATTCCAACTCCTGATCCGGAGAAGATTCCTGATCATCCTTGCTTATATTTTTCGCAATCACGATGGTACTGATAAGGGCTATGATTGAAACAAGAATGACGACGATATAATAAATCGGGTACATGAACATCCGCTCCTATGTTAGTCTTCCTCCTATTATAATAGAAGGAAGGCGATGCGGGAAATATTCCCTTCTACATTTGGAGTGGGGCTTGAATTCCCAATATATTCAACCCGTCTTTCAAGACCACTGTCAAAGCGAAAATGACCGTCAAACGTGCTTGCTGCTGGTCACTTTCCAGTATTTTCGTTTTGGCATAATATTGATTGAACGCTCTCGATGCATCTAAGAGGTATTTAGCAATTTTGGAAGGGTCATAATCTTTGTAAGCATTCTCTACAACCACAGGATAATTCCGTACAAGCTTGATGATCGGCCAAGCAAGCTCATCATCAAATGTGGTTACGGCATCTTTTAGTCGGAACGAGCCTTTTTCTAATAAGGAAGCAGCCCTTGCGTGTGTGTATTGGATATACGGTGCTGTATTGCCTTCAAAGGTCAACATATCTTCAAGAGAGAACTCCACATCATTGCGGCGGTCATGTTTTAAATCATGAAAAATGACAGCACCGACGCCCACCTGTTCTGCAATTTCTCCAGCATTTGCTAATGTCGGATTTTTTTCCTCGATATTTTTCTCAGCACGAGTGATCGCTTCTTTTAATACTTGTTCCAACAATACGGTTTTTCCTTGGCGTGTGGACATTTTTTTGCCGTCCTTCAGCATCATCCCGAACGGAATGTGCTTCAAATTCGGAGCCCATGAAAAGTTCATTTTCTGCAATACTTGCTGTATTTGTTGAAAATGAAGAGTCTGTTCATGACCGACGACATATAAAGCTTCATTGAATTGGTAATTATTAAAGCGGTCAATAGCTGCTGTTAAATCACGTGTCGCATAGATCGTGGTCCCATCACTTTTGCGAATGAGACACGGAGGTAAACCCACCTCGTCCAAACGGACTACTTGCGCTCCTTCTGAGTCAACAAGCAATTGTTCATCCTTTAAAAGATTGATGGTGTCACTCATCTTATCATTGTAATAGGCCTCTCCTCGTATCAAGTCGAAGTCGATGCCTAAGAGTCGATAGATTTTTTCAAACTCTTCCAGTGAAGCATCCTTGAACCACCTCCAAAGTTTCACTGCCTCATCGTCTTGTTCTTCCAATTTTTTGAACCAGCTTCTCCCTTCATCAATCAAAGAAGGATCTTCTTTGGAAGCTTCATGGAATTTAACGTAGATTTTCGTAAGTTCCTGGATGGGGTTTTCACGCACGGATTTTTCATCGCCCCATTTTTGATAGGCAGCTAGCAGCTTTCCGAATTGTGTTCCGTAATCCCCGATATAATTGATCTTTACGGTTTCATACCCGCACTTTTCCGACAGGTTAGCCAGTGCATTACCAATGACCGTTGAACGTAAATGACCCATAGAAAATGGTTTCGCAATGTTAGGTGCGGACATATCAAGTACGATTGTTTCCCCTTTCCCGAATTGAAGGGATCCAAATTGACCAGGATCTGCAAGTAATTGCTGAAGCGTATGATCGGCGATGAATGATTGATTTAAAAATATATTGATATACCCTCCAACTGGGCGGACTTGTTGAAATACCTGGTGTTGAAGTTTTGGTGCGATTTCTTTGGCGATTTCCGCGGGGCTTTTACGAAACGTCTTAGCTAGTTGGAAGCAGGGGAAAGCCAAATCACCATGATCTCCCTGTTTAGGTGTTTCAATTAATCCATGCACCCAGTCGCGGGGAAAATCCTCCCCGAGTATGTGCGATAGTTGAAGCGCTAAAATATGTTTTTCCACTATCTATTCCTCCTTAAAATTAAGTATATTAACCGTTATTGTTTTTTTGTATCTGGTTTTTCCCAAAACGTTCAGTACACTTGAAGGCTCGATTCCGAGATAATGGGGTTCGATACCGAATAAGGTAGAGGAGTGTCTTTGAAATAACTCGCTTTCCTGCGGCGGAACTGGCAAGCCTCCTAGGTCGTTGACACTCACTACAGGGTCTCGCCTAGCCCCTTCTCCCGCGGGAGCCTCGTCATTTCAAAGACAACTCATTCAACATGGAATGAACGAACCCCTAGCCTAGGTGGACGAGTCTGTCCTCCGAAATATGGAATAAAAAAACCTCGTCTCTTATTGAAGAGACGAGGTTTATGCTCGCGGTACCACTCTAATAGCTGAATCAGCCACTCGAAGTTGTTAACGGGGGACACCCCGGCTTATATCCCTACTTGTTCTTCAGGATCGCTTCTCAAAAGTCCGGTTCACTATCAGAAATCCGATCAGGCTCTCACCATCCCTGATTCGCTAAGCTGTTTCCATTATAGCTACTCTCTTTTTCCTAGAATTTAGATATTTGAAAAGATTATATCGGAAAATACCTTCTTTTGCAACGCTTTTTAAAAGAATATCTCATAAGGTATGGGAAAACATATGAAATAGTGAGGTGAGCTAATGGATTGGATATGGAAAGCTGTTTTAATCATACTGGTCGGTACGATCATACTGAGGATTGCAGGTAGGAAGTCAATCTCGCAAATGACTCTGTCGCAAACGGTAATTATGATCGCTATCGGGTCATTACTGATTCAGCCGGTGGCAGGGAAAAATATTTGGGTGACGTTCGGCGTCGGGGGTGTCCTTGTCCTAACGTTGATTGCGATGGAATTCACCCAGGTGAAATTTGATTTTATGGAGCGTTTTTTGACAGGAAGGTCAGTATCCATCATTGAAAATGGCCAATTGAATGAGAAAAATTTGAAAAAAGTACGTTTCACTGTGGATCAGTTAGAGATGAAGTTAAGGCAAATGAATATTACCTCCATAGCAGATGTCAAATCTGCCACCCTTGAACCGAATGGGCAGGTGGGTTATGAATTGAAAGAGGAGAAAAGGCCAGCAACCAAGAAAGACATTGATAACCTTAATAAGCAAATCCAGTCATTAAGGCAAATGTTGAATCCGAATCAAGCTGTACAGCCTGATGAAGCGAATCCGCTTGCTGAAGACCTATTCAAGGAAGTCGAAACGAAACAACACCAGCAAGTCCATCCTGATCGTTTGCAATAGATAACGTCCTTTTAAGTGTACTGAAAGCACTCTTTTTTTCTTGTACATTGAAAGCAGCCGAGTTGAACGATGAATTCGTCCAATTCTGCTGCTTAATTTAATGCTCAACTAAAAATGCAGCTCTTTAGTGATCTCTTCAGATGAGGTAGTTTTTTTAAGAAGGCAATTTTACCCGGGGTTTCGTTTTCATCATTCCTCCAATTACCATATTTATCAAATTTAATTCATCCATTAACTTAGTCTGAAAGTGTTTAATAGAAGGTCTTAATTAAATGTATCACCCCTGATGAAAGTGAAAAAGAGGACATTAGCTAATGCAATTATACTTCTGTTGATTGTAAGAAGTCCGCCAGCACAAAGTCACTTCAATATGTTGTCGTTTATTAGTGAATGCAGACAAGCTTCTAAGATTATGATTGCAGAATAAGGGCTGATCTGTGTTAAGCGATCCACTAGCTTGTATGAGGTGTGGAAAATAAGGCAATGTTGCGGTATATTCAAGAAAAGGGCATTTGAAAAGGGGGGTCGTTCATGACAAGTAATAATATGAATCCTAAGGTTGATGAGTTCTTAAGTCAATCCGAAAAGTGGAAGCAAGAATATGGGATGTTGAGAGATATTATTCTGGACTGTAATCTGAATGAAGAATTGAAGTGGGGTAAACCTTGCTATACGTTTCAGGAAAAAAACATCGTTTTAATTCATGGATTCAAAGAGTATTGTGCGCTTCTGTTTCACAAAGGAGCTTTGCTGAAGGACGCTCAGGGAATTCTAATACAGCAAACAGAGAATGTACAGGCTGCGCGTCAAATTCGGTTCACCAATGTGCAGGATATAGTTGCTCGGAAGAACATTGTAAAAGACTATATTAATGAAGCTATTGCAGTTGAAAAAGCAGGTTTGGAAGTGGAATTTAAAAAGAAAGAAGAGATTCCTGGAGAACTTGAAAGAAAATTCGATGAAATTCCGGGTTTGAAAGCTGCTTTTGAAGCCTTGACGCCTGGTCGCCAAAGAGCATATATTCTTTACTTTTCTAAAGCTAAAAAAACTACAACGCGAGAGTCCAGGGTTGAAAAGTATGTGCAGCACATTCTTAATGGCAAGGGATTAAACGATTAATTACTTTTGGAGCAAGCCCGAGTCAGTCAGTGACAGGTGTAACCTCTTGAAAACAGGGCTTCAGCAACAGGCATGTGTACTAAATTCTCTGCTAACGTGATTTTAATATACTGTATAAAATATCAATTACAGGTGAAAGTAATATAAATAAAAGAACGCAAACAAGCCACATTCCTTTTTAACATCTTTGTGGTTTGTTTTTATTCTAAGATATGAATGGATATGACCATAAAAGTCAATATCACTCTGAAAAACTCTTTCAAACACTTACTATTAATCAATTGGTTAAACGAGAAAATTCAATCTATTTATTGGTATAATGAAGATAGAGGTGAGCACTTTGGAATCTATACATTCTATAGAAGAATTGAACACGTTTGTAGATGATCAGGGATTGTCAATAGTTTTTGTATCCCGGCCAGGCTGCTCCGTATGTCATGGATTACTTCCTCAAGTAGAGAATTTGCTGGAACTATACCCACAGATTGAGGCGCGGCAAGTCAATGCAGATGAAATACCACAAATCGCGGGAAGGTTTTCCGTCATGACAGTTCCGGCCGTCCTGATTTACTCAAAAGGGAAAGAGTTGTTCAGGAAAGCGCGCTTCGTACCGATTGGTGAACTGAACCAGCAACTGGCAAAACTGAATCACTTTATCAATGAATCCTAGAACATCTGTTGAAAGTAATCAACAGATGTTCTTTTTGTTCGTAGAAGGTCAAAGAAATCGTGCTTTTATGATGTTGGTATTATTGAATTGAGTGTATTTCAAAGATTTCATACGAGCTTGATAATTGTCAGTAAATTCCCTTAATTTAGTGTTATCCGTTTATTCTTGAAATTTCAATGCGCAAATATAAGCGTGAGACGAGATTATTTCCGATGAGAAGCGATGAAGTGGAAATATCTCTCCGTGAAACCGTTTACACTAACTAATTGGCTCTTATAGACCCGACATGCAAAAAAACCCTTGAATATGTTTTGCCCAGTGTTATGATGAAACACGTCTTAAATAAAGCGAACAAAAAACGCGAACGGGAGAGATTAACCCAAATGATTAAACAAACGATTGCTTTTCTAGGTGCAGGTTCAATGGCTGAAGCGATGATTTCAGGAATGGTGGAATCCGGTAATATTCCAGCTGAAAACATCATTGTAACCAATCGAAGTAATCAACAACGTTTAAATGAAATCAATTCGAAATATGGAGTACGCACAGTCTTGAAAGATGAGTTGAATTTCTCTGAAGTCGATCAATTCATTTTGGCAATGAAACCAAAGGACATTGATGCTGTACTTGAAGATTTAAAAGATAAATTGACACCTAATCAAGTACTTGTATCTGTACTTGCTGGTATTTCAACATCATATATGGAAGAGCGTCTGAACGATCGCCAAGAAGTGATCCGCGTTATGCCGAATACTTCGAGTATGCTGCGCGAATCAGCTACGGCAATTTGCCCAGGTCAATTCGTTGCAATGGATAAAGTGATCGTTGCAAAAGAATTGCTGCGTTCCATCGGAGAGGTCTTTGTCATCGAAGAAGACAAAATGGATGTTTTCACAGGAATCGCAGGAAGTGGACCGGCATATTTCTATTATTTAATGGAGCATATTGAAGAAACAGGTCGTGCCGAAGGGATGGACCGTGAAACGTTGCGCGAAATCGGAGCTCAAACACTACTTGGTGCAGCCAAGATGATGCTTGAACGTGATGAAAGCCCGACAGAACTTCGCGAAAACGTAACATCACCGAATGGTACAACTGCTGCAGGACTCGACGCATTAAATGAAAATGGCGGCGGGCAAGCAATATCAGAAGCAATCAAAGGAGCGGCCAGCCGTTCTAAAGAATTGAGCAAAGAACTTGAAGGACTACTTGTAGGAAGCAAATAATCGAAGAAAATCGATGCAAAAATGCTAAATAGGAGTGATATGTTGACTCAAAACAAAAAAAGGGTAGTAATTAAAATAGGGAGTAGTTCCCTCACCAGTATGCACGGAGAAATCAGCCGACGTAAATTAGAAAAGCTAGTAGATGAAGTCGTTCGTTTAAAAGACGACGGCCACGAAGTTTTACTCGTATCCTCAGGAGCCGTAGCAGCAGGCTATCGCAAACTCGGATGCTTAGAGCGCCCGAGCACATTGCCGGAAAAACAAGCTGCCGCATCCATTGGTCAAGGATTGTTGATGGAATCATATTCCGATCTCTTCCTATCCCACGGCTATATGGGTTCTCAAATCCTTATTACACGTAGTGACTTTTCTGACGAAGATCGTTACAACAACGCTCGTAACACAATCAATGTATTGCTCGAACGTGGGATCATTCCGATCGTAAACGAGAATGACACGATCACAATAGACAGACTGAAATTCGGTGACAATGATACGCTTTCAGCTAAAGTGGCAGGACTTGTCGACGCCGATCAATTGATTATTCTATCTGATATTGATGGACTATACGATGCGGACCCAAGAAAAAATGAGGACGCTCAACTACTCGACAAAGTCCACGAAATAACCCCGGAAATCGAAGAAGCGGCTGGTGACCCAGGTAGTGCTGTAGGTACTGGTGGTATGAAATCCAAAATCGATGCATTCAAGATTTCTATGGCATCTGGCATTTCTTCTTTCTTAGGCAAAGCCAATACACCGAGCATCGTTTATGATGCCGTTTATTACAACGCCAAAGGCACGTACTTTGAAACAACAACAGATTCAGAAAACTTGGATCAGAAGAAACAATGGATCGCTTTCAACTCAGGACCTGAAGGGGAAGTGATTATTGATCATCGTGCCAAGGAATCAATCATTGAGATGAAGAAGAGTTTGCTGCCAATGAACATTCATCATGTTAAAGGCCGCTTTAAAAAGGGCTCTGTCGTGCGTATTCACGATCTCACTGGCGATGAAATTGGGCTTGGAGTCGTAAATTATTCTTCAGAAGAAATGGAAGAAATGATCAGTCTGACCGAACCGGAATTAGAGTCTTATGATAAAGCAGCTATTGAACGTAAAGACTTTGTCTGCCATTTAGAAGTTGCCATGCCTGTAGGTGTTTAAAATAATCAAGGAGGTCTTTGATGACACTAACTAAAAGTAATGTGAACGTTGAAGCGCAAGCAATGGAAGCTAAGAAAGCATCCAAAAAACTGCTGGTTCTTTCTGAAGAAGAGAAAAACCAAGCACTGCTTCATTTAGCTGATGTTCTTGAACGGGAATACGAAACGATTCTTACTGCGAATGAAAAAGACTTAGAAAATGGACGTAAAAAAGACTTTACTGATGCCTTCATGGATCGTCTATCTTTATCTAAGGAACGTATCGCTGGTTTTGCTCAAGGATTGCGCGACGTTGCACAGCTTGAAGATCCGACCGGCCAAGTACTTTCAGATTGGACACTTGAGAATGGTCTTCAAGTTGAAAAAGTGACAGTACCACTTGGCGTCATCGGTATGATTTATGAGGCACGCCCCAACGTAACGGTTGACGCGACAGGGCTTGCTTTGAAATCCGGTAATGCAATTGTATTGAAGGGAGGATCTTCTGCTATCAACTCCAACCAGGCGATTGTTGAAGTGATGCACCGCGGTTTAGCGGAAACGAAGATTCCTAAAGAAGCTGTTCAGTTCATCGCATCAACAGATCGTGCTGCTACAAATGAACTCTTTACGATGAAAGAACACATTGATGTGCTCATTCCTCGTGGTGGCGGTAAGCTTATCCAAGCCGTTGTCGAAAATGCGACCGTACCAGTCCTTGAAACGGGAGTAGGAAACTGCCACATCTATGTAGACAAAGATGCAGATGTAGAAAAAGCGATTGCTATTCTTGTGAACGCAAAGACAGATCGTCCTGCTGTATGTAACGCAGCGGAAACGCTAGTTGTGCACAAAGAATGGTTGGAACAGTATAAAGATGCTTTGATAACTGCATTGAAAGCGAATGATATTGGGGTACACGGTGATGAATATATTCAGGAAATCATTCCGGGATCAGTGCTTGCCGGTGAAGAAGACTGGGCGAATGAATACTTGAGCACTGACATCGCTGTAAAAGCCGTTGACAATTTAACAGACGCGATTGCTCATATTGAAACGTACGGCACCAAACACTCTGAAGCGATCGTAACTGAAGATTCAGAGGCTGCCGAAAAATTCTTCGCACTTGTTGATGCAGCGGCTCTTTACCATAATGCTTCTACTCGTTTTACTGACGGTAGTGCACTGGGATTCGGAGCGGAAATCGGCATTTCCACTCAAAAATTGCATGCTCGAGGCCCGATGGGACTTCCTGCGCTAACAACAGTGAAGTTCTTGATGAAGGGTACCGGTCAAATTCGATAAAAATGATAAAAAGGAAGGGAGACTCTCAGAATGAGTCTCCCTTCCTTTTTGTTTGAGTGAGCCTCTCGGAGAATGATCTTTGACATCTCCTTTTACAAAAATCACCATTTATTATATGATGGTGTAATATTTATTTTTCCAGGGAGGATGAAAAATGAGACAAACAAAGGCTGTAGAGGCTATCGTACATAGTTTAAGAGAAGATAATCTAGTAGAAGCTGTCTTTCTTAAAGGGTCAATGGCACGTGGAGAAGAAGATGAAAATTCCGATGTCGACCTTTATGTATTAGTCGAAGAGGAAAATAAGGCTGCATTCTTACAAAATAGAAAAAAACATCTCGAAAGTTATCAATCCATTATCTTCTACGATGATATTTTCATTATTGCTCCACAGATCATTGTTGTTTATGAAAACTTGTTGCATGTCGACTTATTTACGGTTACGGAAAAAACACTTGTACATAAAGATTATTTTAAGGTGCTCTATGATCCCGCACGACGTATGGACAGATTCCAAGATCATCAAAACTTATGGTTGTCACAAAAAGATTTTCATTATGCAGTGGAAGATGTGGCTTTTTTTCTTTTACAATATAAAAAAGCAGCTGACCGTGGGAATGACTTTTGGGCAGTGAAGGTGGCAAATGATCTAGGGATTAATATAGCAAAGGTTTTGTTACAAAGGTACTGCCCAGAACGTGCGCAATTAGGATTAAAAACGATCGATCGGACGCTGCCGGTAGAAGTGGTTGAACAAATGAGAATAGTCTATAGACACCTTTCAGCAAAGAAGCATCCAAAAGCCGTATACAGCATGGCTTTGATTATACAGGACCATATCATATGGTTATCTTCACAATTTGAAAAAGAGAAGTATACCATTCCTTTTCTTAAAAGAATGTTGAATGAAATGATAAACTAGAACTCCTTAAGAAGGGAGTTCTAGATATATTCTTTAGCCATAGCCTGGGATAAAGTGGCAGTGGTCTTCACTTGACTGAAATTGATTCCTAATTGAACAGCGGTTTGGGCGATTTCAGGTCTGATGCCGACAACAGTTGTAACGACGCCAATCAAGCGCAATCCATCAATCAATTGGAAGATTTGATGTGCGACCATCGTATCTACAAGATAAACCCCGGTCAAGTCAATGAAGAGATGATCGATTTCCTGGTCTGTGCATTTTTGTAAAGTATTTTCTAATATTGCCGTTGCCCGGTCTGTATCAATGTTTCCAACCAAGGGGAGCAGTGCTCTGTCATTTGCCAGTTGAATCAGCGGAGTACTCAATTCATTAATAACAGATTTCTGTTTCTCAATCTGATTATTTAATTGTGTAGACTTTTCCTCTGCTACTTGAAACATGATTTGATCGAAAGCTTCAATCAGTTTGCGTTTCCATGACTCTTCTAGATCACGGGAAATATGTTTATCTTCATAGGTGATAAAATCATTGAGAAAATCTAAGTACTGTTCTCTGACTCTCATGAATTCACGCATAATATCGTGTGTAGGGGTCTCAAGATGATCTGGGTCCCGTGCGATTTTCAAAATCCATTCATTGATTTGCTGATAGAATTCCTCTGTCTCTAAAATGAACAACTGTGACAAATATCTATGAAATTCGTAATTTTTCTTTTTCAGCTGTTTGACGGTTTCTGCATCCTGGGCAGCATAAACTCCTGAAGACTCACTTTTATCCAAGGATTCATACCATTCTTCTGTAAGCGCAAAGGATCGATTTAATAAAAAATCATGCAAAGATCGGTTCAAGTCCACAACAATAGCCCCTCTCTACTTAAAATGCTTTTGTAATTAAAATGGTCGCAATTATTTCTATTATAAAGTTAAGTACTAATCTTTTCCATTTCCATGCACCGGAAAAGGGAAGTTATAGGATTAACCTCATGAAAATGGGGAATGTTCATTATAAGGAGGTGTTAATATGGGCGTTAGGGAAATCCTGCTAGAACAACTTCAGTCCGTATATGATGAAAACAATTGGTTTGTCTGTTTTAATGTGGCTGTTAAAGAGTTGACAGAGGCAGAAGCAACAGCTAAAAAAGAGGATCATCCATACTCCATCGCTGAGCTTGTCCATCATTTATATTTCTATAACGAAAGGTACTTGAATCGGTTCTGTGGAAAGGAAGTGCCTGAACTTCCACGGCATTACAATACCTTTCAAAACCACGATCATATCTCCTGGAACAGAAGGATTTCAGCATTTCAAATGGTCATGAGTGAATTTAGAGCGGAGATTAAAACATGCAGTGATGAGAAGCTGGAAATTTGGAGCGAAACGCTTTCCCATCTATTCAATCATAACGCTTATCATATCGGTCAAATTGTTAACCTTCGTAAACAGAGCGGTTGGTGGGGAACAAATCCTGCAGTAAAAGGATAAAATGACCTTCTTTTGTGGGTCTTTTTTTATGTGAAATTTTAATTTTTACCAAGCTCTATTCTTAGTAACGGGAACCTTAGAATATTTCGAAGCAGAGCATTCAAGATAAGAGAGCAATAATGAAAAGTTGAAAAGTGAGGGAATAGAAAAATAGACGGGTGGTGTAAGGGCAATTGCCAACCCACTTTCACTTCATATACATATCTTATTATACCTACAGCTTTTCTTGTAGGTTCATGGATTACCACACCATGAAAATTTTCTCTACGATAGATGCCAGAATACACTGGCATCTTTTTTAATTCAAAAAATGAGTATTCATTCATTTATGTTGAATTTTCAGAATAATAGGTATAAAATGTAAGGATACTAACCGGTTGGTATGTTAGGGAGGAAAGGAGGAAAATGAAATGAATTTCGATTACACAGAAAAAGTAAAAAACTATCAAGATAAGCTGAAGGAATTCATGGAAGAATGGGTTTATCCTAACGAGTCTGTTTACGAAGACCAATTAAAGTCGCAGGAAAGTCGTTGGGATGGAACACTGCCGATCATGGAAGAGATGAAGGCTAAGGCTAAAGAGCAAGGATTATGGAATTTATTTTTACCAGATGATACATATGGTGCAGGATTGAGCAACCTTGAATATGCTCCTTTGTGTGAAATGATGGGACGATCTTTAATTGGACCTGAGGTTTTCAATTGCAACGCTCCAGACACTGGCAATATGGAGGTTTTAGCCCGTTATGGAAGCGAAGAGCAGAAGGACACATGGTTAAAGCCACTTTTACAAGGGAAAATACGTTCTTGTTTTTCCATGACAGAACCAGAAGTGGCTTCCTCGGATGCTGCGAACATCGAGGCACGGATTACAAGGGACGGGGATGAGTACGTCATCAATGGGAGGAAGTGGTGGTCCTCCGGAGCAGGCGACTCTCGTTGCAAGGTAGCTATTTTTATGGGGAAAACGAACCCGGATGCGCAAAGATATGAGCAACAATCTATGATTCTAGTACCACTGGACACTAAAGGGGTACATATCCGCCGCATGCTGCCGGTTTTCGGATATGATCATGCTCCACATGGTCACGCGGAGATAGACTTTGTTAATGTGCGCGTACCAAAAGAGAATATCATATGGGGAGAAGGAAAAGGATTCGCAATCGCTCAAGGAAGACTTGGGCCAGGTCGTATCCATCATTGTATGCGGTTGATCGGAGCAGCTGAGCGAGCACTTGAAGATTTATGTAAGCGTGTACAAAACCGTGTAGCCTTTCATCGTTCTCTGGCTGAACAAGGAGTGGTAAGGGAATGGATAGCTGATTCAAGAGTTGATCTGGAGCAAGCGCGGCTATTAACGCTGAAAGCTGCTTATATGATGGATACTGTCGGCAATAAACAAGCAAAAACAGAAATAGCTATGATTAAAGTTGTCGCCCCAAATATGGCCTTACGTGTCATCGATCGTGCTATTCAAGCACATGGAGCAGCGGGAGTCAGTGAAGATTTCACGTTGGCTGCCCAATGGGCGAATTCACGGACCTTACGCCTTGCTGATGGGCCTGATGAAGTTCACCGCCGCCAAATAGCTAAACTGGAATTATCTAAATACAAGGAGTGAGACCATGCATGTAAAGAAACTTTTTGATTTGACGGGAAAGACCGCTCTTGTGACTGGTGGAGGAAGGGGACTTGGTGAACAAATTGCTGAAGGATTAGCAGAAGCAGGTGCGAATATTATCGTCTGTTCACGAAAGAAGGAGGCCTGTGAACAAGTAGCCCTTCGCTTGGAGAGTGATTTAGGGGTACAGACGTTAGCCCTCGCCTGTGACATCACAAAGCCAGAAGATGTTGAACAGGTGGTTCAAGAGAGTGTGGATCGATTCGGTACAATAGATATTCTTGTCAACAATAGTGGAGCCACCTGGGGGGCGCCCACCCTTGATATGCCTTTAGAGGCTTTTCAGAAAGTGATGAATGTAAATGTAACAGGGACGTTCTTAATGTCTCAAAAAGTCGGCGAAGTAATGCTTAAACAGAAGTCAGGTAAAATCATTAATATCGCCTCAGTCGCTGGACTGGGTGGAGCAGATCCGCGTTTTATGCAAACGGTCGGCTATAATGCAAGCAAGGGAGCTGTCATCACTTTCACCAAAGATCTTGCTGTCAAGTGGGGAGAAAGCAACATCCAGGTAAATGCTTTGGCACCTGGTTTCTTCCCCACGAAAATGTCCAAAGGCGTTCTTGAACAAGGCGGCGATTTCATTTTGGACCGGACTCCATTAGGACGTTTCGGATCTGAACAAGATTTGAAAGGTGCGGCGCTTTTCCTGGCTTGTAAAGCTTCTGACTATGTGACGGGTGATGTTCTGGTCGTAGATGGAGGCATGCACGCCTCTTGTTAATAAAGAGAATACTAACGTTGGGACGATGAGTATGAAGGAACAAATGATGAAAACGAGCATTGAACTATTCGGCAACAAAGGATTTCGGTCCACGTCTATTCAAGACATCGTCGAGGCGAATGGAGCTACTAAAGGAACGTTCTATTATTATTTTAAAAATAAAGAAGGTGTTCTTGTACAGATCCATGAATCGTTTATCGATCACTTGTTAAATGGACAAGAACAAATAATGCAAAACAAGCAAAGTACAAACCACGAGAAGCTCTATCAAATTGTTGAAACACTGATTAGGAATATTCGTTCAAATGGGAATAGTGCAATGGTTTTTTTCCGTGAAATGAGACATCTCAGTGACGAAAAAACAGCTGCTATTCTACCTAAAAGGCAATTGTTCCAGGAAAATATACAAAAAGTAATTGAAGACGGCATCCTCATGAATGAATTCCGTCAAGACCTTAGGACGGATATGCTGTCTTACGCTGTTCTTGGAATTGCGAATTGGAGCTACTTTTGGTACGAGCCGGATGGTGAAGTGAAAGAGAATGAGCTGACAGACATTTATATGTCTATGATTTTTAAAGGAATTGAGGGGGAGTAGCATGACCATAACCAAATTGACAGTGGTTGGAGCGGGAAGTATGGGGCATCAAATCGCTATGCTGGGGGCTTTGGCAGGCTATGATACAAACTTGCAGGATATAAGTCAGGAGTCATTGGATACAGCTCGTGAAAAGTTGACAGCTATCATGGGGAAATGGGTGGAAAAGAAAAAAATAACAAGTGAACAACGGCAGCATGCTTTTGAACGACTTCATTTCATCTCTGACCTAAGAGAAGCTGCCGCAGATGCTGATATCGTCATAGAAGCCGTCATCGAGAAACTGGAAGTGAAGCGGGAGGTCTTTGCTCAATTGGATGAAATAGTACCTTCTCATACGGTGCTGGCTACCAATTCATCAACGATCGTCAGCTCCTTGATTTCCGATGCAACTTCAAGACCGGATAAAATTTGCAATATGCACTTTTTCTTTCCGCCATTAGTAATGGATTGTGTGGAAGTGGTCAAGGGTGAACACACCTCTGAGGAGACAGTATCATTGGCTATGGAAATTTGTGAACAGATGAACCGCACTGCTGTATTATTGCAAAAAGAAATTTCAGGATTCGTAGCTAACCGTATACTATTCGCTATTCAAAAAGAAGCGATGAGTTTATACGAAGGTGGATATGCAGACTATGAAGATATCGATAAGATAGTCAAAAAAGCATTGAATCACCCGATCGGTCCTTTTGAATTAATGGACCTGTCAGGAATTGATGTCGGTTATTATGTAATGCAACAACAATATGAAGAGACTGGTGATCCGAAGGACAAGCCCTCTCGAACCTTAGAAGAAAAGATGAAGGCGGGAGAGCTCGGTCGCAAAACAGGTAAAGGTTTTTATACTTATGATGCTAAGGTAAAAAGTTGAGGAGGAAGGACCATGCATGAACATGAGGTGAAAATCCGTTTTTGTGAAACGGATTTATTAGGACACGTCAATAACAATAATTTTTTTATCTATATGGAAGATTCCCGTATTCGTTTCTTCGATGACTTAGAGCTTGTAGGGGACGACTGGAATTTTATTCTCGCGTCTACGAAGTGTGATTTTATCAAACAAGTATATTTCAACCAAACACTTGTCATTCATAGCCATGTGGATAAGATAGGAAATTCGAGCTTTCACTTGATACAGGAAATGTTTGAGAAAGAATCCGGCGAGCTTGTGGCTAAGGGGAAAAGTGTAATCGTTCAATTCGATTTCGGGAAACAGCAAAGCCATCCCCTTTCAGAGAAGATGAAGGAAATGTTAGCGTCCTACCAATTGGCAGCCAATTAAGGGAGGTTTGAAATGGTTTACAAAAATGATACGAAGCCGGTCCGTGCGGGGGAAGAGTTGGATACAAGTAAGATCGCTTCTTTTTTAAGAGAGACAATGGATGTACCAAAAGGAGAAATGGATGTACGTCAGTTCGGAGCCGGCCATTCCAACTTGACCTATGAACTATCGGTCGGAAAGAAATGGAAGGTCGTACTCCGGAGACCACCGATGGGGCCAGTGGCTCCGAAAGCTCATGACATGGAGAGAGAGTACAAAATACTGAACTCCTTGCACCCGGTCTTTCCGTTAGCACCGAAGCCTTATCTGTATGAGTCAGGAAATCTGATAGGGCGACCATTCTTTGTTATGGAAAGAAGGGAAGGGCTTGTGTTTGATCAAGAATTTCCTGATGGAGTAGCAGCAACTGCCGAGTTAGATGAAAGCTTATCAGAAACAATGGTCGATCGTTTAGTGGAGCTTCATGCAATTGACTATAAAGAAACCGGTTTGCGGGAAATGGTTAAGCCTGAGGGATTTATAGAACGCCAATTTCATGGGTGGATGAAACGCTATGATCGAGCACGGACGGATGATGTCGTATCAGGTGAACGATTGAAGAAATGGCTCCTGGATCATATACCGAATTCGCCCGACTCATCGATTATCCATTACGATTACAAGTTGAATAATGCGATGTTCAGTAAAGAAAACCCATCTCAGATGGTCGGCTTATTTGATTGGGAAATGACGACAGTGGGGGATCCGTTAGCTGATGTAGGCGCTGCAATGAGCTATTGGATACAACCGGATGACCCTGAGCTTTTGAAGACAGGGCTCGGTAAGCCCCCCGTTACAGTACAAGATGGATTTTTCAAGAGGGATGAATTTCTCCAACGATATGCAGAAAAGAGTGGACGTGATTTAAGTGAAATCCACGTATATATGACATTCGCATATTTTAAGTTGGCTGGCATCATTCAGCAAATCTATTACCGGTATATGCAAGGACAGACAGAAGATCCCCGTTTTGCAGGGATGAATGTGTTTGTTAATAATTTGATCGAACATGCTGAAGAAACGGCAGGTCTCTAATTATGGGGGATGTTCAAGTCATCTTCAAAAAAGAGGATATTCGACCTGAAGACTTGCAGGGGAAAACGGTGGTCGTATTTGATGTGCTATTCGCTACCTCAACGATTACAGCTGCTATAGCTGATGGGGCTGCTTCAGTCATACCAGTTCACAACCCTGAAGAAGCAAGAATAATAGCGAAGAAATCAACTGAC
The DNA here is from genome assembly GCF_004101865.1 of Halobacillus litoralis. NCBI lineage: Bacteria > Bacillati > Bacillota > Bacilli > Caryophanales > Bacillaceae > Halobacillus > Halobacillus litoralis. Next base: position 1,331,034 of record NZ_CP026118.1, on the reverse strand, counting down.
TCTTTCATCATGGCTGGAGAAGATCAGGGGAAAAGGATTGAAGGGTTTTATCCGCCGTTACGAACGCACTTGAGCTCGGTCATTAAGGATAAGCACTTAATTTTGACCACTACAAACGGCACTGTTGCTTTACATCAATCAAGAAGGGCTTCTGACTTATATGCTTCATCATTATTGAACAATCCTGCAATGGCTGATCACCTATTGCAGTTTCACAAAGACGATTCCATCATTTTAATTTGTTCTGGATCTAATGGTCGATATACGATGGAAGATTTTTATGGAGTCGGAAGTTTAGTGAGTCATATGCGAGGGGTGGAAGAATGGAATTTATCCGATGCAGCTATGACCGCCCATCTTTTTTATAAAGGAAATAAAGATGCAGCTCACCTTCTGCAAAACTCACGAATTGGGAAAATGTTGATGAGCGCAGGGCTGGATCAGAAAGAAATTGACTTCGCTGCACAGGAAGGTTTGTTCAACAGCATACTTATTTATGATTCAGTTAAGGGTCAAATCAAGGAGGGAAAGCATGCAAGCAATTAAACAAAAAATTCGTGGAGGAGAATTTCTGACTACTGATATATCTGTTGAATGTATTTTCACGCCTGAGGACCGAAGTGAAGAGCACAAAATGATTGCTGACACAGCTCGACAATTTATTTCCCGGGAAATCCACCCTAACTGGATGAAAATCGAGGGAGGTGACTTCGGATTTGTTGCTCGTAAAATGCGTCAGGCGGGTGAACTAGGGTTGTTAAGTCACAGCATTCCTGAAACTTATGGAGGCCTCGGGCTTGATAAAGTCAGTAAGGGAATCGTTGGAGAAGCTTTAGGTAATGCGAGCGGTTATAGTGTTGCTCATTCAAATCACACGTGTATCGCTACCCTTCCGATTACATATTTCGGAACAGAGGGGCAAAAACAGAAATATCTGCCTAAACTGGCTTCCGGAGAGTACATTGGTGCTTATTGTCTGACAGAGCCAGATGCTGGTTCAGATGCATTATCAGCAAAGACTACAGCTGTTTTGAATGAAAGTCAGTCTCATTATTTTTTGAATGGCACAAAAATCTATATCACTAACGCTGCTTTTGCTGATACATTCATCGTTTATGCAAAAGTGGATGGAGAGCATTTCACAGCATTTATCGTGGAGAAAGATTTCCCCGGCGTTACTATTGGCCCGGAAGAAAATAAAATGGGTATCAAAGGTTCATCCACATGCTCGGTCATCATGGAGGATTGTGAGGTTCCTGTTGAAAATCTACTGGGAGAAGTAGGTAAGGGGCATCGTATTGCTTTGAATGTCCTTAACCTTGGAAGATTCAATTTGGGTTTCGCTACCACAGGAGCCGCGAAGTATTGCTTTCAATTAGCTCTTGAACATACGAAGGAACGTAAGCAATTTGGAAGAAGCATATCAAAGTTTAATGCCAGTAAAGAAAAATTCGCTCTCATGGGCGCCCATCTATACGCAGCTGAATCCCTCCTTTTCCGAACGGCCGGCCACATAGAGGCAGAATTAGGAGCTCATTATCAAACATCAGACAAGTCGGCAACCGCCAAGGCTATGAATGAACACAAGCTGGAATCAGCCATTTGTAAAGTCGTGGGATCAGAAACCCTCGATTTAATTGTTGACGAAGCTCTACAACTTCACGGTGGTGCCGGGTTTATTAAAGAGTATCCGATTGAACAAGCATATCGTGATTCAAGGATCAATCGTATTTTTGAAGGGACAAATGAAATTAATCGCCTTCTCATTCCTGGTGCATTCTTTAAAAAAGCCGGCCAAGCAGAACTTGATGTTCGATTATTAATGGAAAAAGCAGAGTATTCTTTGAAAAATGCTGGATTCAAACGTGGGAATCACTGGATGGATAAGCTTGAGGAGCCGGTGTCAGTGTTTAAAGATTTGTACTTGGTTGCCGCTGGTGCCGCCTATCGCACTTATGGGAAATCTATACAAAATGAACAAGAAACGTTGATGAAACTTGCAGATATTGCCATTCATATTTATCGTGCGGAGTCCGCCGTTCTGCGTACAAAAAAAGCTTTTCAAAAGGAAAGTAAGTACGATTTGAAGAAAAGGCTGACCCAGACGGTGATTGAACAATCCGCTTTAGTAGTTCATCAAGCGACTACTGGCTTACTTTCCTCTTTGCTCCAAGGAGAAGAAAGGGTAAAGACTTTGAGAAATGTTTCTGCACTCTTAAGTGAATACCAAATGGGGGATAGCTTGAAACGAAATCGTGATATTGCGGAAGAAATGTTAGAAGCAGGTCATTATGTATCTTAAAAGGGGAGAATACTTATGAAACTGGGAAACGAGCATTTGAATGTTTCTATTAATGGACCCGTCATGTCTTGTATGTTGAATCGGCCAGATTCCTTAAATGCTTTTTCAGATGATATGATCATAGGTTTACAGGAAGCTATCAAGGTAGCATCTGAAAATGATGATGTGAAGGTAGTTGTCCTCTCAGGTGCCGGCCGGGCTTTTTCAGCAGGCGGAGATGTGAAAAATATGGGGGAAAAAGTTACAGCAAATCATTTATATGAACACGTAGGCGAATTGAATCGTTTAGTATTAATGCTCAAAGATATTCCTAAGCCCGTGATTGCGGCCGTTCATGGATATGCCGCTGGCGCAGGTTTCAATTTAGCTCTTGCCTGTGACCAAATCATTGCAGGAGAAGAGAGTAAGTTCGTACTGAGTTTTGCCCAGGTAGGGCTAGTGGCAGATGGCGGAGGCCACTACTTTTTATCAAAACTGTTAGGCCCTTATCGAGCTAAAGAGTTGTTATTCCGGGCAGAACCGATACCGGTTGAAACAGCTGTGGAGTGGGGCTTGGTCAATCGCGTTTTACCATTAGAAGACTTGGAGGAGGGAGCGATGAATTATGCCCTTCGTCTTGCGAAAGGGCCAGGTCGCGCACTTGGCATGATGAAAAAAATTGTCGATCAAGCAGACAAATCAGACCTGGCTACAATCCTTGAGCAAGAACGGGTGACTCAAGCGATGATGGTATCAACTGAAGATCATAAAGAAGGAGTCCAGGCTTTTAAGGAAAAACGAAAACCAAATTTCATTGGAAAATAGGAGGGAAATGATGAAAGCTATTCAATTTAAGGAATATGGGAATCCATCGGTTTTAGAAAATGTAGAAATGGAACTTCCGGAAATCAATGAAGGAGAAGTACTATTGAGAGTGACAGCGATTGGGGTGAACTACGCAGACACAGCGAGGCGTGAAGGTGCTTATGTAATACCTACGCCTCTTCCTTTCATACCAGGGGCAGAAGTGGCTGGTGTGGTAGAGGAAGTAGGAAAAGGTACGAACCGTTTTAAAAAGGGGGACCGTGTAGTGACTCTGATCGGATCGGGGGGCTATGCTGAGTATGTCACGACCAAAGAAAGCTCTTTAATTCCTCTGCCAGATGGTGTAAATGATGAGACTGCCGTAGCGTTGCCTCTTCAAGGTCTGACAGCATACCATTTACTAACAACGATGGGGAGGCTTGAAAAAGGGGAGACGGTCCTTGTCCATGCTGCTGCTGGAGGGGTAGGGTCCCTTGCTGTTCAACTAGCCAAACAATTCGGGGCGGGGAATGTGATTGCGACCGCAAGTTCTGAAGAAAAACTCCAGTTAGCCAAGGATCTAGGAGCAGACCATACAGTTAATTATACAAGTGAACATTGGGGCGATGAGGTTATGAAAATAACTGATGGAAAAGGTGTTGATATTGCCCTGGAAATGGCGGGTGGCGATATATTTCATGAAACAGTCAAATGCATGCGTGCCTTTGGTCGAGTTGTCGTATATGGGGTGGCTAGTGGTAACCAGGCAGAAATGTACCCATCAGGATTGATGAATCGCAACTTATCAGTAATCGGTTTCTTTTTACCGCAAATTATGAGAAAACCTGTCTTGTTTGAAAAAAGTTTGGATCACCTGTTGAAGATGGTCAATACTGGTGAATTGAAGTTAACCATCGGAGGGGTCTATAAATTAGAGGAAGCTGCTCATGTTCATGAAATAATGCAAAATAGAAAAACAAAAGGTAAACTGGTTTTGAAACCTTAACTTTTCCCTATTCATAGTTGGGGTGAATCTATATGTGAATACCACAAAAGGGAATAGCTCATCTGAACAAGCGCTGTGTGAATCATGGACAGCGCTTGTTCAATTAAGGAGGAAAATATAAGTTATCGAACGAAATGCAGATGTTAATGGAGGAGGAGTATGGGATGTTTGTACATAAGGTAGATGAAGATCTTTCACTGAAATTAATAGATTATCAAGATGCTGAGGAGCTTTATAACCTTTCGGATCGATCAAGGGATCATTTACGAACATGGCTTCCATGGATCAATTTCACCCATTCGCCTGACGATACGAAAAAATTCATTCAAGCGAGCTTACAACGATATGCAGACAACGATGGACTCACGGTGTGCATTTTATATCATGGCAAAATTGCAGGTGTAGTAGATTTTCTGGAATTTGATTGGGGAAACAAAAAAACGAGTGTAGGTTATTGGATGGGGGCGGATTACAAGGGAAAAGGATTGCTCACAAGATCTTGTCGTACACTTTTTGATTATGCCTTTCAAGATATGGGACTCAATCGTATTGAAATACGGGCAGCAGAAGAGAATATCAAGAGTCGGGGAATACCTGAACGCTTAGGCTTTGTGCAAGAGGGTGTCGTTCGTCAAGCTGCTCTCTTGTATGACGAATACACCGACCATGTCGTGTATGGAATGCTTGCTGAAGAGTGGAATAGCAATCGATAAAACAAAAGCTTACTAGTTCAAGGATCCTATTGAAGATCTGCCATTTTTAGTGTTATACATCAAACGAAGGAGCCGAGTTGAACGATAAAATCGTCCAACTCGGCTCCTTTCAATGGACAAGAAAAGCAGTGATTTTCTTTGGCTCTTTTTTTAATAGGCCACTGTTGATTCCAAGAGGTGCGTTCGGTGGTGACGCCTGGGGGGACAGCACGAGCCGAAGATCCACTTGGTCAAGTGATCTTCTTGACCGAGTTAGCTGAGGACGTGCCCGCGGCAAGCCCCCACCGTCAAGCCATTCGTGAGAAGCAACCACAAACTTTAATTGTAGTCTTGACCGACAATGGGGAAGGATTCTTTATTTTACGATAGCTAAGACGAACCCATCATAACCTTTACTTCCCACAGTTTGGAACGCGGTAGAGTCCATTCGTGAGTCATTTTTCAGCATTTCGAACATTTCACGAATTCCCTGAATGCTGGAATCTTCACTTTGGGATTCTAATATATCACCACTCCTTACGACATTATCAATGATGAGAGTCGTTCCAGATTGAGATCGTTTTAAAACCTCATTTACGTAAGGAGGATTGTTATTTTTATCTGCGTCGATAAAAATAAAGTCGAAAGGTACGTTCATTTTTAGTGTAGGGAGCGTATTTAAAGCTGGCCCGACAATGATCTCGATTTTTTCTTCGACTCCAGCTTTTTTCATATTCGCTGCTGCTATCTCTGCATGTTTAGGATTGAATTCAAGTGTCGTCAACTTGCCTCCCTCAGGTAAAGCTTTTGCCATCCAAATACTGCTGTAACCGCCGAGGGTGCCAATCTCCAAGATGTTTTTTGCACCTTTCATCTTCACTAATAGATGAAGGAGCTTTCCTTGAGTCGGTGATACATCGATGGATGGAAGTCCTGCTTCTTTATTTACTTCCAGAACCTCTTCCATAATAGTTTCTTCAGGAAAGAGGTGGTCCAGGAAGTACTGGTCCACATTTGTCCACATATCTTGAGAATTCACTTTATACTCTCCTTCCACGTATTTTGTTGCGAAAAGGTGTTCAAACAGCTTTCAACGAGTGGAAAACTCTCCTATGGGTTGTAATTGTATATTGGCACCTCTTAGAGTTTGACTTATATAATCGGCGAATTCGACAGCACGGCTTCCATCACCATGGATACATATAGTTTGAACATCAATATCCACATCAACTTTTTGAAGGGAATGGACTTTGTTTTCTTTGATCATACGTATGACTTGGTTCACTGCTTGCTCATGATCTGTGATTAATGCGTCGGGCTTCCTCCTTGAAGTGAGTGTTCCATCTTGTTGATATGTACGGTCTGAGAACACTTCATTTGCAGTTCTCAGTCCGTGTTTTTGCCCCGCTCGGACAAGTTCACTTCCGGATAGTCCAAACAAAACGAGGTTACGATCGACGTCGTACACAGCTCTAGCTATTGCATCAGCCAATGATGGTTTATTGGCTGCCATATTGTATAAAGCTCCATGCGGTTTTACGTGCTGTAATTGCCCTCCTTCTGCATCGACAAAGCCTTTGAGGGCACCAATTTGATAAACGACCATGTCATAAGCTTCTTCTGGGGTGATGTCCATAGGTCTGCGGCCGAATCCCGCCAAATCAGGAAGTCCTGGGTGCGCCCCAATACCTACTTTATGCTCAATAGCCATGCGGACAGTTTTTTTCATGATCGAGGGGTCGCCCGCGTGGAAACCGCAAGCGATATTGACGGAGGTAACGTACTTCAATATTTCTTCATCCCGTCCGATTTTATAAGCACCGAAGCTCTCCCCCATATCGCAGTTCAAATCAACGCTGTACATATTTGTGCCTCCTTAGTGATGTTTGAATGTATTCCACGTTTTAGTTGGCGCAGCTGATTTTCCCTTTTGAGATACAAATGCTGGGCTTCTGCGTGACTGATGTGTCGAAAAGTCATATTTTCTCCAGGTTTCATTTGTGCAATTCTAGGTAAATCTACAGAAGCAACTTGCCCGATCTTAGGATAGCCACCTGTGGTCTGACGGTCAGCCAATAGGATAATAGGATTCCCTTCTGGTGGGACTTGAACTGTACCGAATGTAACAGCTTCTGAAACGATTTCTTGTTTTTCTTTTAAAGATAGCGTTGTTCCTTTTAAACGATACCCCATTCGATCAGACTTAGGATCGATTTTGAATGAGTTTTTCATGAAGTTATTTTGGCTAGCATCATCGAACAATTCAAATTCCCGGCCTCGCATAACACGTATAGGCTCGTTCGTCTTAGTGTAGCTAGTAATTTCAGGCGCTACAAACCAAGGTGCTTCGATAAAAGGATCTTTTCTAATTTCAGATGATAGAGATTGGAAGATGCCGGATAAATCTGTGTCAGGATATACAGGGATCTCATCTCCTTTCTCAAGCATTCTGCCCTGGAAACCACCAACTGCAGCGCGCATATACGTGGAAGCACTATTCATGACTCTAGGAACATCAAAACCACCAGCTATAGCTAAATAGGCACGGAATCCTTGCTTAGGCTGTCCGAATCGTAACTCGCTCCCTTTTCTGACATAGATTAATTTCCACATGTTCACGTGTTCACCATCAATCATTGGTGAAAGTTCTCCCCCACATATAGAAATCAATGTATCCTCTTGAAATTCAATGACTGGACCCATCAGGGTGATTTCCAATGTTGGTGCATTAGCCGCATTATTAACAAGGAAGTTTGCGATGCGGTGTGCTACAGAATCCATGACTCCCGATGCGATTATTCCATGTTTTTGATAGCCATATCGTCCAAGATCCTGAATGGAAGTCAGAAGTCCGGATTTTAAAATGCGAATCATCGTTCATCCTCCTTCATTGACTTGTATTCATCTTCTGATATACGAGTGAACTTGATATGGTCACCCGCTTGCAGCAGGGAAGGGGGGGCTTTCTCGGGTTGAAAGAGTCTCAGTGGTGTGCGTCCGATCAGTTGCCACCCTCCAGGAGTTTCGATTGGATAGACTCCCGTTTGAGCACCGGCAATCCCTACAGAGCCAGCTGGGATTGCTAATCTGGGGTCATCTCTGCGTGGGGCAGCAATTTTTTCATCCATGCCGCCAATGTAGGGAAAGCCTGGAGCAAAGCCAATCATATAAACCAAATAATCCCCGGCCATATGGGTTTTTATTACCTCTTCTTCACTCATTTTGTTGTGAGCGGCTACAAACGAGAGGTCTGGTCCCAAGTCTCCACCATAACTGACAGGGATTTCAATCGTTCGGTCTGTCTGATTGCGGTCAATTGCATTCTTAGATAACAGCTCTTCTACTCGCTGCTGCGCCCATTCGTAGGGGAGAGGAGTTTCTCCACCGACCTGGTGGCTTATGTAAAGCGGATCATAAATGATTGTCACTGTCGTAAATGCTGGAATATATTCAATCATCCATTCAGGACTGCTGGCATCAAGGTGGGCAGAAAACTTTCTCACTTCTTTATTTGTTTCCTCATTAATGGAGCTTCCAAATTCAACAAGGATTGCCTGATCCCCGAATGGTTGGACATTTATTGACATGGAAAGACCTCCTAAATATGTTTGATGATTTCCGATATCGAAAGTGAAATAGATTCACATAAATATAAGAAAAATCTGACTGTTTTCATCCTATCCTATTTAATGAGACCTTTCAATCTGGACTTCGTCGTAGGTGGATAAATAAATTGTTTATCAACGTCAGGATGCGGTAATTATATATCTATACACAAAAAAAGGAGGACGACCTAATGCCTTGGGATACGGAAAATTATCCAAGTTCACTTAAAAACTTAAATACTCCAACAAGGAAAAAAGCCATTGATATCGCTAACGCAATGATTGATGAAGGGTATGACGAAAATCGGGCCATCCCTATTGCTACAACACAAGCAAAAGAATGGTACGACAATGCTGGAAAAGAAGAAATCAATCAAGTGAAACAGATGAGCGATCAAGCTTTGAAGGGCAGAGATGAAGAGGACAAACAGTATGAGAATAGACCAGAATTGTTAGATAAGGGTGAACACGTCATTTCACATGAAGATGGATGGGCCGTTAAAGCAGAAGACGCGAAAAAACCATCTAGTGTATTTGAAAAGAAAGAAGATGCAGTGAAAAGGGCGAAAGAAATAGCTGAAAACAAAGGGACGCAAGCCATTATTCACAAAGAAAATGGCAGTATTCAAGAAAAAAAGTCATATGAAAGTAAATCTTAGGTTTACAAAATTTTCAAGATGGATATATAGCAGATAAATCAACTTAAGAGGAATGAAATTGGCTGACACAAGTAATCAGGCCGAACATGTTGTTTCACATGAAGACGGGTGGGCTGTAAAGGCTGAGGGTGCTGAACAACCTACGAAAGTTTATGATAATAAACAGGATGCCATCAACCGCGCGAAAGAAATTGCTCAAAATAAGGGTACCTCAGCAGTTATACACACAAAAGAAGGTACCATTCAAAATCAATATAATTATTCAGGTTAATAGTGATGAATGAAAAAAGCACCTGGTGAAGGTGCTTTTTTATGATTCCGGCAGTTATAAAATACTGACTTTCGAGTCCAGTGCTGCATAAATCACTTCCAATCCTGGCACTTAGGCTATCGAGGTCTTTGGCCCACGGGGCGTTTTTAGCCGAACTCAATCTGCCCCTTTGACAAAAAATTCTGCTTAAACCTGGGGAAGTATGACAAGGTTACTTGTGGTTTAGTTTTGGGATGAATACGAGGGTGGATATGGTAAAATAGCTGAGTAATGCTTATATTTTGGAGGGATCCTAATGGATGGACAGACACGAAGTAATATTAATATTGGAGCAGAAGTGGATATTGTACTGAAAAAAGATCAAAGAAGTGGTGCATTGACTCGTGGGAAAGTGAAGGATATTTTAACAAAATCTCCGAATCATCCTCATGGCATCAAAGTACGCCTGGAAGATGGTCAGGTTGGCAGGGTTAAACAAATTCATCCTTGAACAAAAAAATAGCCCCCGTGCGTGCAGGAGGGCTATTTTTTAATCTTTATTTCTCTCAATAATGAAATGATGATAGGGAAGTTCAATGGTGAAAAATGCTCCATCCTCATCCTCTGTAGCTTCTAAAATCGTGTAATAAGTACCGAAGATCTGCTCCATCGCATAATCACCATTTTTATAGGGTTCACGGTCAATGGAGAATCCCGAACTTAACAAGGTATGGCGGTCTTCTTCAGTAAAACGGCTAATCTCATTGAGTAGGACCATTGGCCGTATGAGAGTATCTCCAGCTTGTTCTTCTATGATCTCGTAATCAATCTCTACATTTACAAGGCCCCGAGCTCCTCCGAGCATATCAGTGACAAACTCCTTGAACTCAGAGAGATCCATGAGAAAGCGGACATCCTCCGGGTCAATACGTCCTATGTATTGTGACATGAAATGACCTCCTTCATAGCTTCTAAAGGTTATATTACCATGAAAGCAAGCGTCTTAAACCTATAAGAATTGGAAAAAGCGAGTCAGACCGTCGTCTCACTCGCTTTTGTATATGTTTCGGAAAATATCAAGTTATTTTTTTCTTGTTATCTACAAGTTCATTTGAATTAAAAATCCATGTGCCGCGGTTCATTAATTCTACATGGTAGTTTTTGTCAACTTAAACGACGCAATCCCTACCTCTATCGCATCCTTACAGCTCCGAAGCTGATCCAGTGTGATTAAGTTGTATCAAAACGTAGCAGAATGCCAGTCTCATACAAATCACTCTTTTCTTTTCCGAGTTACCTTCTTCTGAAGGCACTATCTAATAGTATAATTTAAATATTCTTGTATGTCAACATATGGCCTCTTATAAAGACTATCACTATCAATGATCCATTTTTACAATTGAACGTCCGCGAGTGTTCCCTTGTAGAATCTGTTCAAGTGTGTCCTGTACATCGGAAAGTGAATGGACGACTTTAATACGGTTGAAAGATTCTTTGACTTTCAGATCATTAGCCATCCGGTGCCAAACTTTCTTTCTCGTATCCATTGGACAGTAAACAGAGTCGATACCTAAGAGACTGATACCCCGTAAAATGAAAGGGTAAACTTGAGTAGGAATTTCTGTTCCTCCAGTCAATCCGCTGACTGCTGCTCCTCCATTATATTTCAGTTGGCCAAGCAAAGAAGCTAGCTGTTCACCGCCGACTGGATCGACAGCGGCTGCCCAGCGCTGGCTGCCAATGGGTTTGAGTTTTCCATCATAAACCTCTTCACGTGAGATCACTTTTGATGCGCCCAAATCTTTTAAGTATTCTTTGTGCTCGAAGCTGCCTGTACTTGCTTCTACTTCATAACCGCGTTTAGCTAACATAGCGACTGCCATGCTGCCTACACCACCTGTAGCACCTGTGACCAAGACAGGCCCGTCATCAGTGGATAAGCCATTTTGTTCTAAACGGTGGACGGACAGGGCTGCAGTGAATCCTGCCGTACCGTAAATCATCGCTTCTTCCAACGTGATTCCTTCGGGTAATGGGACAATCCAATCGGCGGGAATATTTGCATATTCACTGAATCCACCATGATGATTAACGCCGATTTCATAACTGGTAGCAATAACCCGATCACCTTCTTTGAATCGTTGATCGGAGGATTTAACGACTTCCCCAGCAAGGTCGATACCCGGGATAATCGGATAGTCTTTAACCAATGCATTGTCTGGTTGGGAGACTATACCATCTTTGAAATTAATGCTGGAAAAATGGACACGAATCAATACTTCGCTGGAAGGAAGGTCACTTAAGGAGAGCGTCTGAATCTCTCCTTGGACCCCTCCATCGGTTTGTTCGATTTTAAATGCTTGAAATTTTGTCATCATTCCACCTCACAATTAAGGTCTTAAATCTTCGTTATATTTTTCTTCAGAAGAGGAATCGTTCTTTGATTTCCTTCCTTTTTTTTGTTCGCGCTCTTCTTTTTTAACATCTTCATCTGGAATTTCATCTGTCAATTGTTCTTTCTTCAATTTTTCTTGGAAGCTTTGGTCATTTTCCGCTACTTTGTTTCGTTTTTTATCAGCCAACTCTTTCACCTCCAACGAATAAAGTTTCTTGAGTACATTTCCTTTTTTTCTATGAATTTAAACGTAGGGAGTGGTAAATGAAGTAAATATAAATATAATCATCCGCCATATGGATACGGACGGATGATTACTTATTATCTATGAATCTGTTTTTAAAGGATTTAACTAATGAAGAATGGATAAGATAGTCAAAGACTGTGCTGATGATCAAACCATGAATAATAACCCCTAAAATTGTAAAAATGACGATGATTATATGGCCCATGAAGGTTTCAGGCTCAAACCCTGAACGTCCGAAAAAGGTGAGAGAAAGTACAGCACTCCACCAAGCATCACTATATGAATCCAGTTCGTTTTCAATGAGATTCAACGGGATAATCAATAAGAATATGAGAATGAACGTCACACCAGTTACCATAGTAAGGTGTTGTCTTTTTAGAAAACGGATAAAAGGCATGGTGTAATATTTGGTGATGGATTTCAATCTTAGCAGATGAAGGATGCGAGCAAACCTTGCAAACTGGAAGATCGCATCAAGGGGGATGGCTGCGATCACGATGAATGGATGCTTTTTAATGAATCCCCATTTGCTCTCACTTTTGAAAAGACGGTAAAGAAAGTCCAAGAAAAAAATGCTCCACGTTGTCCAGACGATGACACTATTGTATCCTGTCTGCTGCCAAATGGTAGCTACAGATAAGGCGGCGAGAAAAATCATGATTATTTCATAGAATGTTCTCCCGGGTTTTCTATTTAATAATTTCATGATTTTTCTCCTTCCTCTGAATTTGTCGAATTCACCTTATTATATCATTCGAACTAGTAAAGGGCACGGCGTCTCAATCCAACTGTAAACAAAGTAGCCTGAATCTTGAAGTGGCGTGGCTTTATTTAATTCAATTTAATAGTGTCTTAGTGAAAGTAAACAATTTATACCCTGAATTAACGCACGATCAGTCGATGAAATTATCTCGAAAACATTAAATAAGCGTATTGAATGAATTAAATTATTTAGATATGGGACGAGCTGTGATATTCTCAAATTAATCACTTCAAGAAAGGGTTGTCTTTGTGAGAATCCTAAACAGTCTAATGGCTTTGTTTTTTTGTTTCGGTATTATCCTTGTTTTATTTTTATTTTTGCTGCCTCAAATGAAACAGGAAATGCCTCAAGGCCTTTTTTATAAAGAAGAAGTACCTCTTCCGAGCCGTTTGCACCCTGAAGTAGCACAGAAAAAAGACGAGTTGGTAGCGAGAGCTCAAGAACAAGGAATCGATATTATCATCACTGAAGGCCATCGGACAAAGGAAAGGCAAAATAACCTTTATGAACAAGGACGTTCCAAAGAGGGGAGTATTGTCACTCATGCGAAAGGCGGAGAGTCTTATCATAATTACGGGCTGGCAATTGATTTTGCCCTTAAGACAGATGATGGGGAGGTCGTATGGGATACAGGACGTGACGATAATGGAAATGGCCGTTCCGATTGGATGGAAATTGTAGATGTTGCAAAAGAGTTAGGGTTTGATTGGGGCGGGGATTGGGAGAACTTTAAAGACTATCCTCACTTACAAATGGATTTTGGCTTGTCGATCCGTGAACTGAAGTTTGGCAAGCGCCCGAATGTGGATGATTACGCTGATGAATAAATAATTAAGAAGGTGCTTCCAAAATGGAAGCACCTTCTTAATGTTCGTAAGCTTCAAAAGGTTTGATAATCCCGAATATTGTTTCGATGTACGGCATAGAGAGGTCTACTTCACTGCCTAGTCTCAATGCTCCTCCATGAAGGTGCTCGACTTCAAGAGGCATCCCCTTGGTACGATCCTGATGCATGGAAGACGTCATCCCATCATCTAATCCACGGAGTTTTTCGAAGGCATTTTGTACGTGTTCATCTGTCAGATCAATTTTATGAGCGTTTGCTAAGTCCTTCATCTCTTCAAGCATACGTTCTGCAATTCGGAATGTTTGCGGATAACTCCTGACTTCACCGATCGTTTGATTAACAGCTGTCGTAATTCCGGAAAAGGCTGTGATGAACATGTACTTTTTCCACATATCTTCTAAAATGTTCGGGCTGAGCGTTCCATTTAGGTTCGCTTGATTACAAGCAAGTGCGAGTTCTTCGCAAATCGCTTGTTGGGAAGGGTGGAGAGGGCCGAAAACAAGGTCGTGGAAAGAACTTGTATGGAGGACATGTCCTACATCATCCAATGTAGCAATAATATAGGAAAGACCGCCGAGCACAGCTTCTTCACCAAGCTCTTGTTGCAAGATATTGATGTGCTCCATTCCGTTCAATACAGGGTAAACTTTTGCCCCTTTCTTGACTAGTGTCTTAAGCCATTCCAGTGTTCCGGGAAGATGGTAGCCTTTAACAGCAAGGAAAACGAGATCAGGATTGTCAATTTCCTCAGGACTTTGGGCTATTTTAGGTTCAGACACTTTGTAGTCGCCCATCTCACTATGTAGGGTTAGACCGTTCTTTTCGATTTGCTTCGCTCGTCCTTCACGGACCAGGTTAATGACTTCATGGCCGGCTTCTTCCCAGCGGGACCCAAAATAAGCCCCTAATGCCCCTGCTCCTAATACTACGATTTTCATTCGATGCACCTCCAAAAAAGATTGATCAACTCGGCTGTGGCGTACGTTCGGTAGTAAAGCTTGAAGTAACAACGCGATTCATTTCTACCAGCTCTTTGATACTCCCATCTAAGTAATGGATGATATCATCGGAACCTACAGACTTCATAACTTTGTAATAGTGGGATTCATCATTGAAGACAGATTGACCAAGTAATAACTCTTCACTTTCTTCCATTTCAATCAAATTCAAGATGCCCATGGACCCCTGTTTTCCAGTCAGCTCTTTCGAATAGAGAATGTTATGATCTACAGCGCCATGTGACATCAAAACCTCGCCGGATTTTGATGTCACTTTTATGAATTCTTCTAAATTCCTTTGATTAACTCTGAATATGCAAATGATTGTATACATCTTTTCCCTCCCCTGATACTTGATGATGCGATAGATGTTCGTGCTTCTTATGCTTTTTTTTCCACTCTTGTGGAGCGCCCAGCATCAATGAGGAGGATGATTGCCGTAATTGTGTGCATGATCCAACCCACAACGGGAATCGCTCCAATGGCGCTCGTAATCATACCAAGCACACTCCCAACGTATGTGCGCTTATCTTTTACAGATACCACCAATGTTATGAGGTGGAAGACGAACATAAACAACAGAGCGGACCATCCGCTGCTGAATATAAATAATCCTCCAGCTAAAGGAATGGCTAAGAAAGCTTCACAGCCTCCAGTCAACCATTTTAAGATTGTAGAAAATTTCATATGAAACGACTCCTTATTTCCAGTCTCTCTTGAATGTATTTCACTCTAAGAGATGTGGTGAAACATTTTATCAGTAAGTGTTGTACATTATCTACGTTACATGCTTCAATTCGACAGAAAGAAACACAAACCCTTTAAAATAGTGAAAAGACTTGAAAAAAAAAATGAAAAACCCCTTCATGAAAGATACTCATAAAGGGGTCAGGTTAATGGTTGAAGGGTACTCGCATACATCAACTGTTTTGCGAGCCTCCCGGTTTGGATTTCTTACTTACTTGCTTTTTGCAGTTTTTGAATCATTTTCAATGACCGTCCTGTACCGATGGCAACGGATTCTAATGGGCTCGGCGCCATGTGGACGGGCACGGAAATTTCATTAGCTAACCAATCCTGCATGCCATTCAAGAGAGCGCCACCTCCGGTTAAAATAACACCATGGTCGACAATGTCTCCACTTAATTCCGGTGGGCATTCCTCAAGAGTCGCCCGGATAGTTTCAAGTAATTGTTCTAATGATTCTTTAAGAGCTCCTTGAACCTCTGTTGATTTCAATTCGATGGTTTTCGGGAGTCCTGTCACCATATCACGACCACGAACTTCCATAGTGGCTTCAGGGTGCTCGATCAAGGCATACCCGATTTCCATTTTAATGAGTTCGGCTGTACGCTCACCAATCAATACGTTGTACGCTTTTCGGACATATTGAATGATTTCTTCATCCATCACATCACCACCAGTACGGATGGATTTACAGGATACAACACCGCCGAAGGAAATAATAGCAACCTCACTTGTACCTCCTCCGACATCGACGACAACGTTGGCGATCGGTTCATCAACAGGTAGGTCAGCTCCTATAGCCGCGGCGATCGGTTCTTCAATCAAGTGGACATCTTTAGCACCATAACTTTTCACAGCATTGTGAATGGCGCGGCGTTCGACTGAAGTAGAACCTGAAGGAGTGCAAATCACAACGGTCGGTTTGCGCATAGAAATTCCGGATTTTTTGGAGACCTTCTTCAACAATTCTTTTAACATTTGGGCAGTCATGTCATAATCTGCGATGACTCCATCACGTAACGGGCGGACAGGGATGATATTACGAGGAGTCTTTCCGACCATTTCTTTTGCTTCTTTTCCTACAGCCACTACACTTTTAGTTTCTGTGTTATAAGCTACAACGGATGGTTCGTTCAAAAGGATTCCCTTAGATTTTGAATAGATTAATATATTTGCAGTACCAAGATCGATACCGATTTCTGCATTAGATAACATTTAGGCGTACCTCCAAAGATGACAAATTCTCTTATATATCTTCTCATATGATAGGAGTTTTATGGGGGTTAAACAAGAGGAAATTCGTGGGGATGTATTAAGGTGGTCTTAAGGCTTGTGACCCATGTATAATATAAATAATGATAGATGGAGGAGTTTTTCCTTATGAATTTTTTAAAACATAAAGAAATATTGAATAGATGTGAAAAAATCAATCAATCCTACGAAATTGACGAGCAATTCTTTGATGGTATCGTTGATGATCTTTTAGATAGTGAAATGGACACTGAGACGGTTATCCTGCAAGGGTTCGAAAAATTATTGGCAGAAGTCGACCATGAAATTGAGCGTATGGAGGATTTCAGTTCTATGAAGCCGAATTGTTTTATGGGATGTGCTTTTTGTTGTTATTTTCCTATTGTCATGACTAAGATGGAAGCGAAAATGATGTTCCAATCCATTGAAAAGTTTTCGGATGAACGGAAAACGGCTATTTTTAATCACTGGGAGCAGTATTACGTTCAGCAAGAGGAAAAATTGACGAAAGCTTTTGCGATGGACCATGAAGCGCCAGAAACTAAATTGGAATATAAAAAACTGAATTTACCCTGCCCCATGCTTGATCCTGAGACTCAGCTTTGTATGGTTTATGAGGTGCGTCCTATTCCTTGTCGGACGTATTTGAACTACAGTGATCCTCAAGTTTGTGCAGAAAACCATATGCCGGCTGAACCGTTCAGTTATGAGTTCCTTTACACTTTTTACTTTGGTGCAATCAATGAATTGGTTCAGGCTCTTTATGAAAACGGTGAAGAGGTATTCGTAGATTATCCGATGGATGCATGGACCTATGACTATCTTCCTTCATGGGTGAAAAAATGGAGAGAGGGGACGTTAAGTGAAGTATAAACTATTATCTTTGAATGTTGGACGTCCAGAAACGTACGAAACAGATAAAGGTGAGCTGCAAAGTGCTTATAGGAAAACTCCAGTCGGTGATACCACTTACTTGACACACTTGAACTTCGAGGGTGATGAGCAGGCCGATAAAAAGCATCATGGGGGAAAGGATAAGGCGGTTTGTTTGTATCCTGCCCAACATTATCGCCATTGGGAAGAGCATTATGGCAAAAGTTTCTCTTTTCCTTCTTTTGGAGAGAATATCACAGTGGAAGGGATCAAAGAGGAGAACGTAAGGATTGGAGATATTTATTCACTGGGAGATGCTGTGCTGCAAGTTTCAGAACCAAGGAAACCATGCTATATCATTGCAAGGACGCATGGAATCGACGACTTTCCGGCAAGAGTGACAGAAAAGGGCTACACTGGATTTTATTTACGCGTTTTGAGAGAAGGAAATGTACCCCCTGGTGCCTATATGACATTAATTGAACAACATCCGGACGGAGTGACTGTTGAAGATGTCAACGAGGTGCGCTATCACGATCGCAATAATAAACGGAAAATCAAAGAGATAACCTCTGTAGATCCTCTATCCGAAAGCCTGAAGCAAGCATTATTAAAGCTTTTATAAAGATGGGTTTATTGCCGGTGGTGTATGAAAATAAACATAAATAAGGAGCGGTATTTATGGAGTACGGCCATCTAATCGAGGAAAAAATCAAAAAGTCAATACAACGGGGAGAGTTCGATGACTTACCTGGAAAAGGGGGTCCCCTGCCTAAAGATGAGTTTGCCTATCTTCCTCAAGAACTTCGGAACAGTTACCGGATCTTAAAGAACGCTAATATGCTACCAGAAGAAATGGTGGTTAAAAAAGAAATCCTAGAATTGGAAGAACTCCTTCACGAGGTGAAAGATCCACATTTATCGATGTACTACAAAAAAGAACTCAAAGAAAAGAAGCTGAGATACGATATGATGATGGAAAAGAGAAAAATAAGTGAGTCAGGAGCCTATCGTCAGTATGAAAATAAAATTCACCGTCGTTTCGGTTTCTGACTAATACATCATTGATTAGGTACGTTTTCAAAGCACAGTTGAAACTGTGTTTTTTATTTGAAGAAAAAGAGTGACGGAAGCGTTATTTCTCTTTATAAAGCCTTATTATTCAGAAGCGAGTCCAGGTTTATAGGCTTTTTGCAGGGTAAAGCAGAATATAGAGGGAATGGATAATATAGTAAAGATTAAGGAGGGGTAATAAATGTGTGGACGTTATACATTGCTTGCAGAAGAAGCAGAGATATTGAGAGAATTCGGAATAGGACAGCCGATCAAAGGTTATGAGCCAAGATATAACATTGCACCAGGTCAGAAGGTTTTGTCTGTCATTCATGACGGGCAGCAAAAAAGAGCGGGTTATATGAAATGGGGGCTCGTACCGCGGTGGGCCGACGATCCGAAAATCGGTTATAAAATGATTAATGCTCGAAGTGAAACAGCCCATGAGAAGCCAAGCTTTAAAACATTAATGTCAAGAAAGAGATGCTTAGTCATTGCTGATAGTTTTTATGAGTGGAAAAAAACCAAAAGCGGCAAACAACCCGTACGGATATCTCCGAAAGGTAAATCGTTATTCGCATTTGCAGGCCTTTGGGACCGGTGGGAAAAAGAGGGTGAAGATCTCTTTACATGTACGATATTGACTCAGGAAGCAAATGACTTTATGCAGCCGATCCATGATCGCATGCCGGTCATTTTAACTGAACAGAGTCAAGATCATTGGATTGAACCGGTGAAATGGTCCCCTGATGAAGCAAGTGGATTTATTCAGCAGCTATCCACGCAGGATTTAGAGGGATATGAAGTGAGCGAGTATGTAAGTTCAGCTAAAAATGAAGGGGAAGAATGCATAAAGCCAATAACCTGATGAACTGTATTATGTAGATTTTCATTCGGGTCTTCAGTCCTTCATAATATTGTTAATATGATTCAAAGCGAGGAGTCTAACACTGGAAATGGATACAAACACCCTGTTACATTTTAAAGACTGGAAGGTTTTATTAGAAAATCTAGAAACCAGCACCAGTCAATTGGAGAAAGTATGGGGAGCAGTGAATAACTTATGCGCTTCCCATTTACATAATTATCGACAGTTGCTTCAAAGAGTGAACGTTTTTGAGATGAATGAGAAAAACCCACGGTAGGCTATATCCAGCCCCGTGGGTTTTATTCCATATTGAGTTTCACGGGCATTGTGCGTTACTCATCGAGAAGCACAATTCACATCCATTTGAAATTCACCCTGTCTGTCGCTGTTCTTTTTCCTGTTGTCGTTCTTTTTTGGCTACTTTTAAAAATTTATTGGTTTCAGAAGCCACTACGCCTGATAAGAGTAATAGTCCAATCAAGTTAGGGAAGGCCATGAGACCGTTCATAACATCAGCGAAAACCCATACTGTATCAAGCTGTGCAATGGCTCCGATCAGAATGAATGCAACGAAAACGATTTTGTAAATCCCGATACCTCGCTGTTTCGTTATGTAACCGAAACACTTCTCTCCATAGTAAGACCACCCGACGATAGTAGAGAAAGCGAAGAAAACCAAACCGATGGTTACAATATACGAACCGATATCACCTAAGAAAATTTGAAAGGAAGTGGATGTAAGATCCGCTCCATCCAATCCACCTTTATATTGTCCAGCCATAACAATGGTCAGTCCAGTCATTGTACAAACGATAATCGTATCAATGAAAACTTGCGTCATAGATACCAATGCTTGACGACCGGCATAATCCGTCCTAGCTGCCGCTGCAGCAATTGGCGCTGACCCCAAACCAGCTTCATTGGAGAAGACTCCTCGAGCGACGCCGTACCGGATTACTGTACCCAATAAACCGCCTCCGAGAGCGCTTGCAGTAAAGGCATCATTGAAAATCGTTCCAAATGCGGGTAGAACCATATTGTAGTTAAGTATAAGAATAATAAGAGCACCTATCACATAAAAAATAGCCATGATTGGTACAAAGAAAGCAGTCACTCTTCCAATGCTCTTAATACCGCCTAACAAAACAAGACCAGCTAGTGCTGTCAAGATAATGCCTGTCACCCAAGCCGGGACATTGAAGGTTCCTTCCATGACGTCTGAGACAGAATTCGATTGAACCATGTTCCCGATTCCGAAAGCAGCTACAGCACCGAAGATTGCAAAGAGCATACCCAGTGGCTGCCCCAGCCATCTTGTCTTCAGACCTCGTGATAGATAATACATCGGTCCACCCGACATTTCACCATTTTTGCCTTGAATACGGTATTTCACTGCAAGAACAGCTTCAGCGTATTTAGTAGCCATACCGAAAACTGCAGTGATCCACATCCAGAAAACGGCTCCAGGCCCACCTAAAACTACTGCGGTTGCTACCCCGGCTATATTACCTGTTCCAATGGTAGCGGCAAGAGCAGTGGTGAGTGCCTGGTAGTGTGAAATGTCTCCTTTTTCTTCTTTCTTCTTCTCTTTTCCTGGTTTAAAAGCAAGCTTAAGTGCATAAGGCAATGTCTTAAATTGAAGAAATCCAAGTCTAAGTGTTAAATACACTCCTGTACCTACTAACAGTATAAGTAAGACAGGTCCCCAGACAATCCCGCTTAAATAACTGAGAAAATCGTGCATGATCGTCATCCCCCTTTTTAGTATTATGTTTTTAAAATCGTCCATGTATAAAATATTCCGAAAATTTCAAACAAATGTCAAGGTTATTTCGTACAAACATTAAAAATACGGTTGATTTCGACATGAATTGGGAAGATATTCACTATGAACTAGCTGGTTCAGCAGGATTTTTATAGTTTTCATAGAAATTAAAGAGTTAGAAATACTATAAGTGGAGGCAGAAGCATGATACGTGTTTTATTTGTTTGTCTAGGAAATATTTGCCGTTCTCCAATGGCGGAGGCAATTTTCAAGGATTTAGTTAAACAATCTCAACTTGATGATCGAATTTCGGCAGACTCTGCGGGAATCGGCCATTGGCATACAGGGTCTTATCCTCATGAAGGGACCCGGAAAGTGCTTGAGGCAAAAGGGATTTCTTATGAAGGAATTTCCGCAAGACAAGTGAAAGAAGCGGATTGGGATGACTTCAATTACCTGATAGCTATGGATGATAAAAATATCCAAGACTTGAAAGGCATACGGGAAAAGAATGATGTAGTGGTCGGCAAATTGATGGACTACGTACCATACACAAAAGAAGTGGAAGTACCCGATCCGTATTTCACTGGAAACTTTGATTATGTGTTCGAATTGGTGGAAGAGGGTTGTCAGCGATTACTAGAAAAAATTATACAAGATCACAATCTATGAAGGAGGATGTTTATGGGACAGCAAAATTTGTGGAAGGGTGTTTTATTAGGGGCAGCAATCGGAGGAGCCATTGCGCTCATTGATCAAGATACGCGGCGTTATGTAGGGGAGAAGTCCAGGAACGCAGGAGCGACATGCCAAGGTTATGTCAAACATCCATCAGAAGCGATTCACAGCTTAAGGGTATGCTACGACTCTTTTTCCACTCAACTTAATAAAGGAGTTGAAGATCTTCTTGAATTATTACAGAAGGCTGAGAGTATGCTTAATAAGGTAGGAGAAATCAATCAAGAAGTGAAGCAGCAGCTAGAAGCTGTCGATGATCCAAAAGAGGCTTCTTGATATCAAGAGGTGAAGGAATATCGTGAAGTCCATCATGAATTTCGGCAAAGAGCTGTTCTCCCGTTTTGGTGAAGATGATGTAGGAGGGATGGCAGCTCAACTTGCCTACTTTTTTTTACTATCTTTGTTTCCGTTTATGATATTCCTGCTGACACTGCTTGGCTATTTACATATCGATGAAGAAAGGGTATTGGCTTTCGTTAGTACGTATGCTCCTCCGGATACATTCGATATGATTACAGAAAATGTTTCCTCATTATTACGCAGTGAAAATGGCAGCTTATTGTCCATAGGTCTCATCGGGACTTTATGGGCTGCTTCTAATGGGGTGAATGCCATTATGCGTGCATTTAACCGTGCGCATAATGTGGAAGAGAATCGCCCTTTCCTTATTAATCGTTTTATTGCAATCATTTTGACAGTTGCAATGGTTCTGGTGATAGGGATTGCCTTTTTGTTACCTGTTCTTGGCCATACAATCGGCGTCCATTTGTTCTCCTTTTTTGGGCTTTCGGAAAGTTTCATATCCTTATGGAACGCTATACGCTGGGTAATTTCGTCGATTATTTTTTATATTGTCTTATCGTTTCTATATGTGACAGCTCCAAACAAACGCTTGAAATACAAAGATACTGTGGCCGGTGCAGTATTTGCAACTTTCGGGTGGCAGTTGGTTTCGTTGATGTTCTCTTTTTATGTGAGCAGTTTGGGTAATTTTTCAGCTACGTATGGAAGTTTAGGTGGTGTGATTGTGTTGATGATTTGGTTTTATCTATCTGGGGTTGTCATTATCCTGGGAGGAGAAATCAATGCAATGATTCATCATCGCCGTACTAAAAAAACATGGGGATAAATAAAAAAAGAGTCTGGGATAAAAGAATTTTCCCACTAGAAAACCCGAACGAAAAAAACGTTCGGGTTTTCTTTTTGAAGCAATAAATGTATACGCCACTCTGGCAACATACTTCGCTTTCAGCGGACACTGCCTCAGCTTCCTCAGCAAGCAAAGATCGCTTCCTTCCGGGGGCTTCGCCTCGTGCTCTTCCCGCAGGAGGCTACGTATGTTGCCTACGCTCCATTTGATCGATTCTATCCTATTGTTCGTCTTTTCCAGTGGCAGTAATCGTTGTGTCCCAACTTTATTTTTTATGGATTGGGAACAGCACTTTGTTTATAGAAATTCAAAAAGAATACTGATTATTGGATTAAAAACCTTTATTACACGATTATCCTTTTAATAAACGCAACCCATTTAAAATGACCAGTATCGTACTTCCTTCATGTCCGATGACTCCTAAAGGAAGGTCGAGAATCTGCAGAAAGTTACTGACGATTAAAAGCATGATCACAATAATGGAAAAAATAATGTTTTGTTTAATTATGCGATTCATTCGTTTCGAGAGGGAAAGGGCATTGGCTATTCTGGGAAGATCGTTCTTCATCAAAACGACATCAGCCGTTTCCAGGGCGACATCTGTTCCTTCCCCCATTGCGATACCAATATCAGATTCAGCGAGTGCAGGAGCGTCGTTAATCCCGTCTCCCACCATTCCTACATGGGAAAAATGTTTTTGCAACAGTTTTATTTCCTTTAGTTTTTGATCAGGCATACATTCACTAATATATTGGTCTAACTCAGCTTCTTCAGCTATGGCTTTTGCTGTTGAGGTAGTATCGCCTGTCAACATGATGGTATAAATCCCCTGGCTCTTGAGTGACTTAATTGCTTGTTTCGTTTCTTCTCTTACCGTATCTTTCAACGCGAAAAGACCAACCACATCGTCATTTTGTTTCACGAATATAATCGTTTTCCCTTCAGAGGCTAATTGTTCAAACTGTCCATTTTGAAATGAATCGGCCGCTTCTTTTCCTACAAAGTCTGCTTTTCCGATTTTCCATTGTTCATTTAGATAAGTTCCTGTCACACCGTTCCCACTGCTGTTTTTTACATTAGTGACTTCCACGGTCTCGATCTCTTTTTGTTTGGCATATTGGACAATTGCCTGAGCTAAAGGATGATTCGACTGTTGTTCAATCGAAGCTACGATTGATAATACGAAGTCGGGGGAGACATTTTCACTTGTCATATAATCCGTCAATTTCGGCTGACCTTTGGTTAATGTCCCTGTCTTATCAAACGCGATTGCTTCCAGGTGAGACAAATGCTCGAGGTGAACACCACCTTTAAAAAGGATTCCTTGCCGTGCCCCATTTGTAATGGCAGATAATGTAGCCGGCATGATTGAGGCGACGAGTGCACAAGGGGAGGCGACTACAAGAAGGATCATGGCCCGGTAAATCGTCTCCATCCAGCTCCATCCAAATACAAAGTGGGGAAGAATGAGCATGCTTCCGACGATAAACAACACAACTTTTACGTAAGTACTTTCAAAACGTTCGATGAAAAGCTGAGAAGGAGATTTTTTACTTTGTGCGTTCTGAACCAAAGTAATAATCTTTTGGAAAAGGGTGTCAGAAGCATCTTTTGTGACAGTTACAATGAGACTTCCATCAATATTCATCGTACCTGCAAAAACGTTCCCCTGCTTTTCTTTTGTTACGGGAATGGATTCACCAGTAATGGTGCTCTCATCAATGGAAGAGGTTCCCTTCTCAATGATTCCATCCACAGGGACTCGCTCCCCTGGTTTAATGAGGATGCAATCACCGACTACTAAATGGTTTACCGGGGTCCATTCGTAACTCCCATTTACAATGCGAAACGCTTCTTCAGGCTGTAAACTCATCAGACCAGAAATTTCTTTGTGACTTTTATTCATTGTATAAGTTTCTAAAGCACCGCTTAGAGCAAAGATGAAAATCAAAATAGAACCTTCCGTCCAGTAACCGATGGACGCTGAACCGATGGCGGCAAGAATCATAAGCATTTCTACATTGAGTGACTTGTCTTTAATCGTTTCTTCTATACCTTCTTTAGCTTTTGCGAACCCTCCAATAATGAAAGCGGAGAGGTAAAGGGGGACAAAAACAGAAGGCGGCCCATAATTCTCACCTATCCACGCAAGCAAAATCAAAACTCCACTAATCAGAGCAGCTATTAACTCAGTGTTTTGTTTGTAAGTAAGAAGAAAACCTGGTAATTTGAACCATTCTTCTCTGGGTGAAGTACTTGAGTTATCCATATTTATTCTCAACTCCTTCGCGTAATTGATAATGAAAATCACTTTTATTAAGTACAGGTAATTTCAGATTATAATAATTTTAATGTTATATACATTATTATATTATCACACTATCATGAATAATCAATGGAATCTTTAACCTTGAAAAAATAAGAGCAAGGCAGTTGATAATACATGTGTTAAGTTGCTATATTAGACAAGTGCAAAAAACATTAGGAAGGTGGACATAACCAATGCGCAAAGGTCTTTTATTTATATTTATGCTTATGCTCTCAGCATTTCTTGTTGCTTGCGGATCAAGTGAAAGCAGCGATGAAAGTGCTTCTGATAATAACGGTGGAGAAGAGGCTTCCGATTCAAAGTGGAGTGAAATTCAAGAATCAGGGGAAATCGTCGTCGGTACTTCTGGAACACTTTTTCCTGCCTCTTACTACCCGGAAGACTCAGACCAAATGACCGGTTACGATGTAGAAATCATGAGAGAAGTCGCTGACCGGCTGAATCTGGAATTAAAGTTTGAAGAATATGGTGTTGATGGGCTCCTGTCAGCAATCAAAAGTGGTCGTATTGATGCAGTGATCAATGATATGGAAGTTACAAAAGATCGTCAGGAACAATTTACGTTCAGTGAACCATATAAGTATTCATATTCAACGATGATTGTCCGTGAGTCTGATCTTTCAGGGATTGAGAAATTGGAAGATCTAGAAGGAAAAACTCATGGAGGGGGAGCCACGACAGTCTTTTCCCGGATTGCTGAACATTTCGGTGCTGAAACGAAAACATACGGAAATGTAACAAATGATGTATATTTGCGTGATGTGGAGAATGGAAATACAGACTTCATAATAAATGACTACTACTTGCAGTCTTTAGCGTTGAAGGCATTGCCAGAACTTGAAGTTAAACTTCATCCTGATTTGAAATTCCATCCTACAAATTCTGCAATCGTTATGCCGAAAGAGGCAGATAAGATGAAAGAAGAAATTGATGCTGTACTTAAAGAAATGAGAGAAGACGGTACATTGACAAAAATTTCTGAGGAATTCTTCGGAGGGAAGGATGCTTCAGAAAGACCTGAAACAGATATCCGTGAACTTGAAGGACTAGACCTGTAAGGGGCTTATTATGTTTGGAATAGAAGTGAACGAAATCCAAATCGAGAAGCTTTTCAATGCTGAGCGTGCCTGGTCTAACCTGCCTTTCATCCTGGAAGGAGTTCCTTTAACGCTCTTTGTGGCCGTTATTGGAATGGCAATCGGGCTTGTACTAGGTTTCTTCTTGGCTCTTGCCCGAGGATCGGATCATATTTGGCTCAGATGGCCGGCACGATTTTATATTTCTTTCATGCGAGGGACACCGATTCTTGTTTACTTATTCGTTTTGTATTTCGGCCTCCCAGTCGTCGGCGTTAAAATGCCGGCTACCCTGGCTGCCATCATCGGTTTTGGAACAAATAGTGCTGCTTACATTGCAGAGATCAATCGTGCTTCACTCAACAGTGTTTCTTACGGTCAGTGGGAGTCAGCACGTGCTCTTGGTTTTACTTATTGGAAAACGATAAGAAGAATCATTATGCCCCAAGCGACGAGAATTGCGATCCCTCCGCTGGGAAACGTATTTCTCGACCTATTGAAAGCCACCTCGCTCGCGGCTATGATTTCTGTGCCTGAGATTCTGAACAAAGCACAAATCGCAGCGGGTCGAACAGTGGATTCGATGACAATGTATATTACGGCGGCGCTGATATACTGGCCGCTTACGATGGTTTTTTCCGCATTGCAGGATTATCTGGAAAAAAGATCCAACCGTTATCTTTAATGATCAAAAGCCAGAGCATCCATCGCTCTGGCTTTTGAAATTGTCTGCCAAAATGATAAAAACTGCTAATGGACTGGGGTTGAAGGCTATGTAGAGAATATTGCAAAGTTTATTGAACCCGAAGGAACATGCATTTAAAGGGGAGAGGTCTATGTCACAAAGAGGCATCACAACGAGATTCATGCTCTTGGTCGAAAAGGTCCTCATGAAAGATATTGAGAATGAAGAAAACTACTATTCAATTATGGAACAAATGTAAAATGTGCTGACTTAAACGTTATCAGAATAAATGAAAGCTGCGGACAGACATCCGCAGCTTTCATTCGTTTATTAGATTAACCATTAACCACATTAGTAGGCGTTAGCTTAGACTCCTGATCATGCCTGTGAAGGCGTAGAAATGGGCTCTTTTTTATAAGCAGTAGCAAAGAAAACAATGATGAGCAGGGCGACGATAACGTAAAAAAACGACAGATCCGGGAAAATGTCCAGGAAGAATCCTGATAAAAACGGGCCCAATATACTTCCTATACTGAAAGACATTCCACAGAGTATGTTTCCAGCCGGTAAAAGCTCCCTTGGAAGTAAATCTGTCATAAACGATATGCCAAGAGAAAATAGTGAACCGACAAATAACCCACCTAAAGCGAAAGTGGCAAATAATGCTGCAATGGAATGTTCAAGGAATGCCGCTAGCAAAAATGCAAGAATGCCTCCAGAAACAACGGTGAGGATCACTTTTTTTCTGCCTATTCTATCACTCAATGATCCAAGTGGTATTTGGGAGAATAAACTGGCTGCAGCAAAGCTTGGGATAATAAGGGATAGAACATTGACCTCATGCCCTATCCGCATGCCATATACAGGGAAGATGCCATGCAATGTCGCTTCTAGAAACCCGTAGGCAAGAGGGGGCAAAAATGCAACCCACGCAATTTGAATGGCCCGTATGAACCTTTTGATTGAACTTGTCCCATAAGCGGTGGTATGGTCTTTTTCAGGAGTTTCGTTCCTAACCCGGAGCATAAATAACCATACGCACATGCTTAAAAGAGAAGAAATCAGAAAGGGTACATACACCCCGTATTCAAGCAAATTGGTCATCAAAGGCCCGATCGTGAATCCGACACTGAAAAACAATCCATAATAGGCGATACTTCTTCCCCGAGAGCTTTTCTCGGCAGTGGCAGTAATCCAGGTTTGTGTACCGAAGTGAAGGATTTGATCTCCGATTCCGATGGTGACTCTCAAAATGAACCAAAACCAGAGGGCTTGCCAAAATGGAAAAAGAGCCAATGATATGAAGACTAATGCACCGCCGATCATTATCACAGGTTTATAACCAATCCTTTGAAGTGGTTTTTCCATGAAAGGGGAAGAAAGCAAAATCCCTATGTATAAACCGGTCGCATGTAATCCATTGATGGATGAAGATACGCCATTCTGTTCAAGAATGACAGCGATCAAAGGCAGAAGCATCCCTTGAGAAAATCCAGAAATGGTCACAAGTCCGATCAGAATCCAAAAACGTGTTTTTGTGGATACCATAGAATGACCTCCTGTCTGTCATACTTTCTAATCGTATAGGAAAAACTGTATTGGGAACAAGTCTTTCTTACTACAAAATGTTATTTCCATAGCAAAAACGGTTATTATATATGTATGATGCAGTAAACTGTGAAAGGGTGTGTAAGTAATGGACTTTTATTTGAAAGAGAATGGTGTACGCACATCGTTTGATTATGGACAATTGAACATATCGGGAGATGAATTATTCGGCTTTCGCCCCTATCAACTGATGGTCGCTTCTATTGCTGGCTGTAGTATCGGCGTATTCCGGAAAATTCTCGACAAGCAAAGAGTGGATTATGAAGATATTAAAGTGACTGCAGAGGTCACGAGGAATCCAGAGGAATCAAACCGAATTGAAAAAGTCCATCTTCATTATGTCATAAAAGGATATCATTTAAATCAAGACAAGCTGCTGAAGAATTTAGATATATCACGAAACAATTGCTCGATGGTACAATCGGTCCAAAATAGTATAGATGTCGAAGAAACGCTTGAGTGTATTCAACTAAGCAAGTAAGATAAAGAGAGCCTTATCCAGATTTTTCATGGATGAGCGCTCTTTTTTTGTGTCAGTCTTCCTGATTCCCCTTATCAGGAAAACTCAGTTTCGAGGCTTTTGTATGCAGTGATGGTGGCTGGGATACGGATCGCTTTCCACGGGCATGTGGTGAGCTTCCTCAGGCTTCGCCTTCCGGGATCTCACCGATCATGTTCATCCCGCAGGAGTCTCACCGTTTCCCCAGCCACCATACGATTGAAAGATGATCGAAACTATCCTCATTTATATGGAAGCTTTATGGGAAATACTATTTTCACAGCACTAAAGTATGATTTATTCATCTCATTAAGGGGCCGCTTCTCCCTCAAGTAATTTTGAGAAACGTATATCGCAAGTGGCGTTGAGGGAGGGGGAGACTCCTAACTTAAAAGCGGAAGTACCTTGTTCAACGGCGTATGGACGGGACTGAGCTGGATGAGATAAAGGAAACACGAAGAACAGAGTGATTCGATGTTGACTTATCGTACAGAAGCGAGGGAAGTCTCACTAGCCATTAGGTACTGGAGCTGGATAGCACATGTGTAGCAAAATTACTCTCTATAGGAGATGTCAAATATCGGCTAATAAGCGGGAGAAGGAGCTAGGCGAGACCTCACAGGGATGTCCACGACTGAGGACGCTCGCAGGAAAGCGACTCCTTCCCTGACGTCCTTAACTTCCTCCAAACATCTCAACATCAAGTCTCCGAGTATCCTGCACGATTGTTGAATGAATTTATTTCTATTAATTACAACACATAAAGAGAAAAGAGGAGTACGATGAAAAACATAATGATTAAAGCATTTTTTTACATGGTGGGTTTGATTGTCATTTCCCTTGGCATAACACTTACAATCAAATCGGATTTAGGAGCAGGTGCGTGGGACGCTGTAAATGTCGGTCTCACAGAACACGTCGGTTTGACGGTAGGATCGTGGGTCATCATTATCGGTGCTTTACTTATTTTTACAAACGCTGTCATTGCAAAAGAAAAGCCGGATTTACTGGCTGTGATGACTATTTTAATCATTGGAAAGTTCATTGACTTCTGGATGCTTACTGTGTTTGATACTTTGCAACTGAATACAGTGTGGACCCAGCTTTCTGTGCTCGTTGGTGGCATCATTATTATAGCATTTGGTGTTTCATTATATTTACAACCGAAGTTTTCATTGAATCCTGTTGATGGCTTTATGGTCGCTTTACAAAAAAGATTCGGTCTCAGTTTGACGAAAGCAAAGACTTTGACAGAAGCTTTCGCACTTGTTCTGGCCATAGCTCTCGGAGGGCCGATTGGGATTGGTACGGTTATTATTCTGGTCTTGATCGGACCGTTCATTCAATTTTTTGATGGGAAAGCGAATCATGTTATGAATAAAATGCTTTCCTAGAAAACATGTATAGTCTGGGCCGTTTTTCGCAAGATAAGAAAAAATGAAAGGTGGCCCATGATGTGAAAAGAAAATGGTTAGGACTGATCGTATTTATTGGGATTATTACTTTAGTCAGTGCTGGTTCCATTTCAGCTGAAAATAAAAAGGCGGACAAAGAGAACGAGATCCCGAATCATGTATTAAATATATCTAAAGACAATACGTATCCGAATTCAACGGATGACCAGGAATTACTGGAAGCTGAGGAAATCACGAAAGAATTGATGGAAAACACGGAGGTTCGTATTACGAATCCTCAACTGATTGAAATGTTGAATGAAACCTCCTTGAAACCCTCCCCGTTCGCTATTGGATATCGAGGTGAAATCTTTTTAGGGAGATGGCCATTGGCCTATGAATCGAAAGAAACCAATATCAATTGGGAATATCAAGATATCAATAAGAATGAATTGAGTAATCATGGTGGTAAACAGACAGAGGAAATCAGTTATGTACAGCAGGAAGAGAAACAGATCAAAGGGGGTCTGACCTCAAGAATCAGTCACAGTGAACAAATGATGAAATTGATTTTACTTGAGGCCCAGAAGAACACAAAGCTCCCGTTGTCCTTCAATACAGTCATCGGTAAAGGGACTAAACAAAATAATACGTATGCTGTCCCGACGAACAAAGTAGGTATTCTTCATGCTTATGCCCCTGCTGTCAACGAAAAAGGGGATGTAGCTTTCGGTGATGTGTACATCCAATTGAAAGGTTCGAAGAAAACACTGAATATCAAGAATGTGACCCGACAAGGAATAGGAGCGTGGATTCCTATCCAGGATCACGTAAGCTTTTCGTTTGAATTGAAGTAACGATCATTTTCCTCACTGTTCTGTGAAGAATTGATTTCTACGCGCTGTTCTGCCATGAGGATGTTGTGATCATACATCGTTTCGGCAAGAATACGGCGCGTTTTTTTTGCTGCTGTCCAATAAACGAGGTCATGGACTAGCCCGGTGATCGTATATTCATAACCACGATGCTGGTCGTTCAAAGAGGACATGCCATAAACTTGGAAAGGTTCAAGCGGTTTATCGGCAAGATCCATTTTTATATAATCGCCCAGTTCTTCATTAAGTCGATCACATGCTTCCTCTAAAACACGGAACATTCGACGTGGATCTTCATGGAAGCTTGTTGTAATTGTTTCTATGACGCGCATATGTTCGAAATTGTAGTTCTCTATTGTTTTGATTTGTCCATTGCTGATTGTTAACAGTTTGCCGCTCCATTCACGCAACTTCAAAAACCGTAACCCAATATCTTCGACAGTCCCGTGAAAGGTATTGTTCAGGGTGATGAAGTCCCCTTTATGAAGCTGTTTTTCGTATAAAAGAAACAAACCGGCAAAAAAGTCCTTGATAAGGCTCTGGGCTCCGAAACCGACAATAATCCCTATTACACCCGCACCTGCTAAAATGTTACGTATTGGTATGAATTCATTGAGGACAATGAGTATGAAGCTGATAATCGCGGCATAACTGATGATCGAATTCAACATGGATTCCAGTGTTTTCTCTTTGCGCTCTTCAATGAAATCTGTTTTCTTGAAAAAAGAGTGAATGATTTTTCGCAAAATGATGACAGCGAAAAAAAGAATCACGCCGCTGAGGATAAGCTTCAAAGTAATCGTTTTATCTATATAATCAAATAGATCCGAAAGTGTCATAATCGTACCTCCTGTTCATGTACGGAGAATATTATAGCATGTTTATCAGTTATTATGTCCCGCATGGACAGGTAAGTAAACTTGTACTATGATGGACATGGAAAAAAATCGAGTGTGAATATAAAGGAGCATGAAAGATGACACAACAGGAAAAAATCCAGGACTTGAAATTGAGATTAGCGGAATTCATGGGTCGTATCGAACGTCTGGATCCTGAAGAAACTTCCGTCGAAGATATAGATCGTTTAATCTCCATGTTAGAAGAGTTAGAAAGCAATATGGAGTAGTGAAAACTCATTTTCTGAATTGGCTCTCTTTTCATTTGAGGGTTGATTTTTTTAAAAACATGCTTTAACATGATAAATCGCTAATGTATGAAAATGTTTGAGAGGAGAATGTGTTATGGCTTGGGCAGTCGTCATATCTGTCCTCGTAATGACCGTGTTAAGTTTATTACGTGTGAACGTCATCATTGCCATTCTTGCCGCTGGTTTGACAGCAGGATTTATGAACGGGGAATCATTAAAGAGTTCTTTGGATATCCTTGTCGGCGGTATGGGGGATCAGGCAAGTGTTGCTTTAAGTTATATATTATTAGGTGCATTTGCCGTTGCTATCAGTTATTCAGGAATTACCTCCTTATTAGTCGGTTATCTATTGCGGGTGCTGAAAGATAAGCGGACGATGATTGTATTTGTCATTGCTGCTGTAGCAAGTTTATCCCAGAACGTAATTCCTGTTCATATCGCATTTATACCTATTTTAATTCCACCTTTGTTGAAGTTATTTGATGAAATGAAAGTTGACCGTCGGGCTGTAGCGGCAGCATTGACTTTCGGCTTGAAAGCCCCTTATGTAATGATTCCGATCGGTTTCGGCTATATTTTCCACGAAACCATCCAAACTTCTATGAAATCAAATGGAATGGAACTTGGTATTGGATCGATTGCACAGTCATTAATCATCCCGGGTTCAGGGATGATTGTCGGTTTATTCATTGCTGTATTCATCACTTATCGTAAAAAGCGTGAGCCTGCCGCCCATTCTTTTGAAGAAAAAGATGAGATGAAAGAGACGATTTTTGAAACGAAATTCACTCTTAAACATGGACTTACCGTTGTTGCTATCTTCGTAACGCTGCTGATTCAAGCGGTTTGGTCGAACCTTATACTTGCCGCTCTGGCTGGACTTATCTTGATGTTTGTCTTTCGGATTGTCCCGTATGCGAAAGGCGACAGAGTCGTAAATGATGGGATTGGAATGATGGGTTTCATTGCTTTTGTCATGTTAGTTGCTGCAGGGTATGCGAATGTTCTTACAGAAACAAAGTCGGTCTCAGCCCTCGTTGAAATCAGCTCCGAGTACCTTGGTAATAACCAACCTTTCATCGCATTCATCCTATTATCAGTAGGTCTTGTTGTCACAATGGGAATTGGTTCATCGTTTGCTACCATCCCGATATTAGCCGCTTTGTTTGTTCCTATTTGCTTAACTGCAGGGTTCTCTCCTATGGCTACAGCAGCTTTGATTGGCACAGCAGGTGCGTTAGGTGATGCTGGTTCGCCTGCATCAGATAGTACACTTGGGCCGACTTCGGGGTTAAATGCAGACGGAAGACACAATCACATTTGGGATACGTGTGTACCGACATTTTTACACTACAATATTCCTCTGTTCTTATTTGGCTGGGCAGCTTCATTATTATTATAACCAAGCAAGTGGGGAATTTTCCCACTTGTCTTTTTTTATATTCTTTCCACCTTCACACATACTAAGAAAAAAGTGAGTGGTTGTTATGTGGAAGAAAATTTTTGTGGCTCTTATGTCCATCACCATCTTGTTTTTACCCAGCTATGTTTCTGCGGAAGGATGGGGATATAAGAAAAACATGGACGGATCTGCACCTGATGTAGGACGGTACGGAGCAATGCTTGAAAAATATAATGGGTTTTATGTCGACCCCTCCGGAGACCCTGTAATATATTTGACATTTGATAATGGATATGAGCAAGGTTACACAGGACAAGTGCTCGATATCTTAAAGGAGAAGCAAGTACCTGCCGCCTTTTTTGTTACCGGCCACTATATTGAGAGCGCTCCTGATCTATTGAAGCGAATGGCTGAAGAAGGACACTTGATAGGGAACCATTCATGGAGTCACCCGGATTTCACTAAAGTTTCTAAAGAAAAAATGAAGACAGAACTTTCCCGTGTTGAAGAGGCTGTAAAGAAGTTGACTGGTCAACAAGTAATGACATACGTAAGGCCGCCGCGAGGTACCTTTAATTCACAAACGCTAAAGTGGGCTGAAGAATTTGGGTACACTCATGCTTTCTGGTCACTTGCCTTCAAGGATTGGGAAACAAATAACCAAAAAGGATGGGAGTATGCTTATAATAGTGTCATCGAGCAAATTCATCCTGGGGCGGTCGTACTTCTTCATACTGTTTCTCAAGACAATGCCGAAGCTTTATCGCAACTTATTGATGAATTGAGAAAAAGAGGGTATCAATTTGGAAGCTTGAACGACTTGATGATCAAACAGATGGTTCCTTCTCCAGTCTGGGGACTTTAATCTGACGCCATGCATATGCATGGCGTTTTTGAGTTGTCCAGAAAGATTTCAGTGATAAAAAAATCAAGGCAAAAGGAGTTCATCTTGTCTACAAGTGTTATTATATGTAGAAATAAGTTTCAAAACCGATAATATAGGCAACAGAGCGGAATGAAGGGTGGTTCAATTTGCCTAATATCAGGTTTTTGATAAAAAAAGATAGGAAAAAGGAGGAAATTTCACTTGTGGAAAGAAAGATTTAAAGCAACTAGTTTTTATGATTTTGATTACACTCTCCTTCGTTGGCAACTTGATCCATTGACTCACTTGAATAAGGAGGAACGTTGGGTTGATATTCCCGTCAAGTTAGAAGGCGGTTTTCACATTGCCCGTGTCCAGGGGCTAGGGACGACAGTTGAACCTGGTTTTGAGGTTTCGAGTGAAAGTGAAGAAGAAAAAGAAGCTATTCTGGACCATATTAAGGATTTGTTCCAGTGGGACAAAGACATAGAAAAGGTCCACCGTCATTTCTTAGGAACCAATCTAGAACAATTGTTTTCAGCACACCCAGGGACACCGATCGTCAAAGATTTTCATTTATATGACTGTTTGATGAAAGTCATCATACACCAACAGCTGAATATGAAATTCGCTTATACTTTGAGTACACGATTTGTTGAAAAACTAGGTAGTAAAAAAGATGGTGTCTGGTTTTATCCCTCTCCTGAAACAGTGGCAGAAACATCTTATGATACATTGAGGGAGCTTCAATTCAGTCAACGGAAAGCAGAATATGTAATTGATACTTCACGTTTGATTGCTGATGGTGAGTTGGACTTACAGGAACTTTCTGAAGAGTCTAATGAAGATATCATGAAG
Organism: Halobacillus litoralis; assembly: GCF_004101865.1. Lineage (NCBI taxonomy): Bacteria > Bacillati > Bacillota > Bacilli > Caryophanales > Bacillaceae > Halobacillus > Halobacillus litoralis. The sequence goes on along the minus strand of NZ_CP026118.1, from coordinate 1,295,304 downwards.
GCGTTAGTGAAAATTAGAGGTATTGGTCCTTGGACGGCTGAGAACTGGCTTATGTTTGGAGTAGGACGGGAGAATCTGTTTCCAAAAGCTGATATTGGAATTCAGAATGCGCTTAAATTTTATTTTGGCATGGACAAAAAGCCGACGATCCAACAAATGAAATCCTGGAGTGAAAATTGGGAGCCTTACTTGAGTTATGCTTCCTTAACTTTGTGGCGCAGTATAGAAGGATGAAGAAAACAGTCATATTTTTGCAAACGATACCATATTATGTAATATTAAGAAAAATAAAGGTTAATTCATTTGGAAATATTCAAAATTTCACTTGATTACGTTATAATAAAAACTGTACTGGAAAATATTGAACGGCTAAAAGGAAAGAGGTCTTAATATTGGTAATAAGAGAGAGGTATTCTGACCAAGTTCATAGTGGGGAAATATTGGATGTTTTAAGTTTGAATGGTACACCGGCATGCTTACTGGATTTGCGCTTACAGACAGTAACGCTCAATCAGGAAATGCAGGGAACTCTTCAACTGGAAAAAACAGACATGTCGTTCTCTCAATGGATCCGCAGCTTCCGTCATACTGCTCAACACCGCTTGCAGCAAGTGTTGCATGAGCTTTTGACTGAAGGTTTACGGGAAACGTCTGTCCAGTTGACGGACAAAAATAATCTACAGGAGTATCACTGTAAAATGGTTCATCTTACAAATGGACAAATTACATTTACATTGAGAAGGTCAGTTGAACAACAACCGATAACTCCAGAGCCATTGACTCTCTCTTCTAAGGAGAATGAAGAGAAGTGTCCCCCCTTGAATCAATTCATCGGAAAGCAAGGGAAGAGACAAACCATTCATTTTTCCGACACTAATCACGCCCGGTCGAATCATCGTATGACTCAATTGGTAGACAAGTTCCCCCATGGCTTAGCGATTATCAATCATAATTGGGAAGTTACCTATGCGAATCCAAAAATGGAGGATTTGACAGGTGTATCTTTCTTTGATAATTATGAAAGGAAGTTATGGGACATCTTCCCGATTGATGAATACTATTATTTTTTTCAGAACTACTTAAGAGCAATGGAAACACAGGAAACGATAGAATTTGAAGGATTTTTGAAAAAGACGGATCTCGCTGTCCAAGTCACTGTCCATCCGACAGCATTGGGAATAACAGTTTTCGTTCAGGATGTCACGCAGTATAAAAGACATTTAGAAGCATTGAGAAACTCAGAGGAAAGATTCGCTTTACTCGCTGATAATATGAAAGATGTCTTTTGGATCAGTCAGCCGGATTATGATGAGCTTCACTATATCAGCCCAGCTTTTCAAAGCCTGTTCGGAATTTCCAGGCGTGATGTTTTTGCAGATCCAACTATCATCATGAAATGTATTCATGAGGCTGATCGGGAGAAAGTAACGGCCGCATTTCACCAGATGGCCGAGCAAAAGCGTGAAATCGATTATCGGGTGGAAAGTATTGATGGAGTGTCTAAATGGGTTAAAACAAAAGGATTCCCCGTTGACTACAATGGTAAATCCTACGTTCTTGGTATCCATGAAGATGTGACGGAATATAAAGAGATGCTGGAATTCAAGGAGAAATCTCAACAGCTTTCTACGATTACTCAAATGTCTGCCGGCATTGCTCATGAAATTAAAAACCCTCTCACAGCTATCAAAGGATTCTTACAGATTGGGGCAGCAAACCCTGAATTGAGAGATAATTACCAAGAGATCATTTTGGATGAAGTCAATCGGATTGAAGCGATTGTCCAGGACTTCATGATGTTGTCTAAGCCGAAGTCCTCCCTCCAGCTTGAACAAGTCGATCCTGAGCAACTGGTCTCTTATGTATTAAGGCTGTTGGAGCCTGAAGCGAACGAAAAGCAGATTCTTCTCTTGTTTGATTGTGAAACGACTCAGGGTACATTTGAAACAGAGCCGAAACGTATGAATCAGATTTTGATCAATCTTGTCAAAAACGCGATTGATGCTGTAGATTCAGGTGGAGAAGTCCGGGTGAGTATTGAAATGTCAAGCGAAGAGCTAACGCTTTCCGTTAGAGATAATGGTCCAGGACTGACATCCCAAGAACTTACTAAAATCGGTGAGCCTTTCTTTACTACCAAAGAGAAAGGAACGGGTTTGGGTGTCATGGTAACGAAGAAAATCGTTGCTGATTTGAACGGAATTATTTCATATGAGAGTCAAAAAGGAGCAGGGACGACTGTTACTGTACGCTTGCCAAAATAAATATAGTAGGGGAGCATCATCACTTCGAAGTGGTGATGCTTTTTTGCTGTCTGGGAATTTAGTATTTCCACAGCTATGGAGGGCTTGCCAGGCGGTTGCCAAGTATATGGTTTTATGTTCTATTCTAATGCAATGAATCGCGTCACTCGGTTTAATGTGCAATTCCTGGTCTATCTCCCATTCGCTTATTAGTTAATCCATAACACTAAAAGCATGGGTGAATAGTAATGGAATAGACTGGAATATATTTTGGATAACTAACGAAAACCTTATCCTCACAAATTGACTGCATATTATAAATATCGGCATTTTTTGATAAATTATAAATATTCTTTCCAAAGAAAATGGTTTCACAACACTTAATCTTTTGAAAATTTAGCCTTCAATCGCTTACAAAAAATAAAATATTTTTTTCTGAACAAAGCTGTTTACAAACGGTTATAAGGGCTCTATAATCCCGATTGTACTACAATTTTCGTTCGACAAATTTTTCATACACCGCAGAAAAGGAGGCTTTCTGATGTTTAATAAAGTGTGGTCATTTCTTTTAATGAATTTAGGTTCACTAGGAGTAGCAATAAATGTTCATTTCTTCCTGTCACCGAATGATTTAGCTACAGGAGGAGTCAGTGGTCTTTCAATCGTTTTGAATAAAGTGTTCCCAGATCTGTCACTTGGTCTTATTATGATTATATTGAATGTCATATTATTCATTGTCGGTTTTATCTTTTTAGGATTTCAGTTTGGACTCAAAACGATTTATGCAAGTTTTGCTTTGTCCTTCATGGTATGGGGGCTAGAAGCCTATTTTCCAATGCAGGAAGCATTGAGCAATGACTTATTGATCCAGTTGATCATCGGTCAAATTATCGCTGCTTCTGGTATGGCATTAGTTTTTCATCAGGGAGCTTCTACAGGCGGAACAGATATCCTTGCTATGATCTTGAACAAATTCTTTTCTATCGAAGTCGGGAAAGGTGTTCTATTCTCAGACATCGCTATAGCTACATCATCGATTTTCCTATTTGGTCCTACGGTGGGGATGTACGCCTTCTTCGGAGTGATTTTAAACGGACTCGTCATCGACTATATGTTGCAACAGTTTGAAGATAATAAAGAAATCGTCATTATCAGTCGTGAAAGTGAGCTGGTACGCCACTTCATCGTAAATAAATTGAAACGAGGAGCGACCATTCACCAGGCTAAAGGTGCGTTCAGGCAAGAAAACAAAGAAGTGATTACGACGATATTAAGTCGGAAAGATTATACTCGCTTGAAAAAATATATGACATCTGTGGACGAGCAAGCTTTTATCACCGTCCATTCAATGAATGAAATTCTTGGTGAAAACTTCAAACGTTTAGCATAAAAGGTGGGATATCATCCGAAGACAAACATTTACTGAAACCGTAAAAGAGAGACAATCACGGACAGAGGATGTATATGAATATTTGAAGGAATTTATTTTATTCCGAAAAATTGCACCGGGTACTCAACTTGTCGAGAAAGCGATTGGAAAAGAACTTAAAGTGTCTAGAACGCCGATTCGCAATGCTATGAACAGACTTGAAAATGAAGGGCTGGTCAAAATCGTTTCCAATCGTGGTGCTTTTGTGGTCCAGCCCACGAGAGATGAGATACGCCAGGCATTTGATATGAGACGCCACTTAGAGAAAATGACAGCCGAATTAATTCATGAAACGATCTCAGAAGATGATCTTCTCCAAATGAGTGAGTGGATAGAGCATGAAAAAAAGACCTACGAGACAAAAGATATCCTGCAATATTTAGAAGTCAATAAACAGTTTCATATGTCGTTGGCTTTAAAGACTAAAAACTCCTTCCTCATCGATTTTACGGAGCGGATTCTTGATCAAATAAATGTCTATTTAATGTTATATGATGTCTTTTTCGATGAAAATCTTGATGAAAAGAAACGTTTTAAAGAACATGAATTAATATTGGAAGCTTTCAGAGGGAAAAACCTCGGACGGTTACTCCATTTAATCGATCAACATATGGAAGAGAGTCTTCGTTATATGTCTTTAGAGGAAAGAGATCGGTTCGAGTATATAGATAAGAAAAAGAGCCTTTAGGTTGTGTGAAATACAACTCAAAGGCTCTTTTTCTTTTTGAGGCGTAAAATCTTAATGTAAGCTGTAAGGTTTATGAGTAAGAGCGTAATGACCGACGCAATCGTATAGTTGAAATTATTAGTCATAATTGAAATAAAAAGAAAAGGGATGAGCATAAAGGTCGATATGAAGAGAGCGAGCTTTGGTGTCAGCGTATGTATCTTCATTGGACGTGTTTCCATTCAGCCACGTTCCTTTCTTTTTCTTATATCTCATTATAGGAGAAGGTTTAATTATCTGTCAATTTAATAAGGGCAATTCTGTTTCCTATGGTCAAATATAGTATTTGAAAGATTTAGAAAACTTGATATAATGGAAATGAACCAAACTGAACAGTCGCTCATTAAAAGGGGAGGAATAGAAAATGAACAGAGAAGAATTGATTGCTCCTGAAAGGTACAATGTTGTCTCAGAAATGGAAAAGTTTGCGGATGAAGCTGGTCGCAAAGCATTGTTATGGTTGAACGAACAAGGAGAAAAAAGAGAAGTTACATATGATCAATTGATGAAGAATGCAAACAAAATTGGAAACGCTTTCCTTGGGCAAGGTCTTACACCAGGGGATAAAGTGCTCGTGATGATTCCAAGGCTGATTGAGGCGTATCAAGTCTATATTGCTGCTCTTAAAGCAGGGCTTGTAGTTATCCCGAGTTCTGAAATGTTGCGGACAAAAGATTTACAATATCGTGTATCCCATGGTGAAGTCAGCGCTGTGGTGAGCTATCATCCCTTCACAGATCAATTTCATGATGTGAAAGAATTCGAACGACTTATCACTTTTTCTGTAGGCGGGTCTAAGGAAGGCTGGCTCGCTCTTGATGAGTTGATGGAAGATTACAGTGATGAGATGGCGCTTGCTGATACTTCAAGAGATGATATTGCATTTCTATCATACACTTCAGGAACCACTGGGAATCCTAAAGGGGTCGTCCACACACATGGGTGGGGATATGCTCATTTGAAGACCGCTGCAGATAAATGGCTCGCAATCAAAGATGGTGATACCGTGTGGGCTACAGCTGGTCCAGGCTGGCAAAAGTGGATTTGGAGTCCGTTCTTGTCGGTGTTAGGTACAGGAGCCCAAGGCCTGATTTTTCAAGGTAAATTCGACCCGAAGAAATACTTGAGCTTGATGGACGAGCACGAGGTGAATGTGCTGTGCTGTACACCGACAGAATACCGTTTGATGGCGAAAGTCGATAATTTATCAGATTATAGGTTATCAGGATTGCACAGTGCTGTTTCCGCCGGTGAACCATTAAACAGAGAAGTCATTGATACGTTCACAAACCATTTTAATGTTACGGTCAGGGATGGCTATGGTCAAACAGAAAATACACTGCTTGTCGGTATTATGAAAGATATGGAGGTGCGCCCAGGCTCAATGGGACGGCCAACCCCGGGAAATCAAGTGGAGATCATTGATGAAATGGGAGCTCCAGTAGGGCCGGGGGAGGTGGGAGATATCGCCGTTCATCTGGATACCCCGGCGCTTTTCAAAGAATATTTCAAAGATCCAGAACGAACAAAAATGTCAAGGCGCGGAAATTATTATGTAACTGGGGACCAAGCAGCAAAAGATGAAGATGGATACTTTTGGTTTGAAGGTCGGAGTGATGATATTATCATCAGTTCCGGATATACCATCGGACCTTTTGAAGTTGAAGATGCACTCGTCAAACATTCGGCTGTCCAAGAGTGCGCGGTTGTAGCGAGCCCGGATGAAGTTCGCGGGAACGTCGTCAAGGCCTATATCGTCTTGCAGGATGGATATGAAGCAAACGATGATTTAACCAAAGAATTACAGAGCCATGTTAAAGACTTGACCGCTCCTTATAAATATCCAAGAAAAGTAGAATTCATTAAAGAATTGCCTAAGACAACATCAGGGAAAATCAGACGTGTAGAACTCCGCCAAAAAGAAAACGTCTAGAAATGACGACAAACCTGAAGGTCGACTATGATCTTCAGGTTTTTTACTGCGAATATTAAGGTGAAAATTAAAAGGAAAGAGGTGTACTTGTCATGTTACGGGAAGCAAATACCAGAGATGCAGATGCTCTTGTGCCATTGATGAAAACTTTAGGATATCCAACAACAGCAGAAAAGATGAGAACCAGAATGGAAAGGATCTTTTCTAAGGAAGAGTACCAAACATTTGTATGGGAGGAAAATGAGAAACTATCAGGTATGATAGGGATGAGATTGAGTTACGCATATCATACGGATGAACCTCATGTTAGAGTCATTGCCTTTGCTGTAAATGAAGATAGTCAGGGCAAGGGTATTGGAGGGAAGCTTATGAAAGCAGCAGAGCAATGGGGGAAAGCGAATGATGCGACTACAGTGATGCTGAACAGTGGCAACAGGAAAGAAAGAGAGGCTACCCATGAAATTTATCGTCATTATGGATTTGAAGGTACAGCGACAGGCTTTTACAAACACATCTAGTAAAGGAGTATTTAAATAATGAGGCAGATAGGAGGGTACAATTAAAGGAAGAGGTAATTAAACGGAAAAGGAGGGAATGAAATGAAAATCACAATCGAACTTACATATAAGACCCCGAAGAAAACAGAGGCCTTTTTCAAATCTGAAGAAATGGCAGTGGGGGAGGCACTTCTCATTGCTGAGGATTTAGAGCGGTCGGGCAGAGCACATCATATAACTTTTGTAGATAACTATGATACGACATGGAAGATGAAGGATTTGAGAAAGTATCTGACAGGTTTAGAAAAAGAGCCTCATAATCTGACCGTTTATTTTGATGGAGGATTTGAAATCGAAAACCGCAAGTCAGGGTTAGGATGTGCCATCTATTATGAGCAAAATGGTAAATCCATGAGATTAAGGAAAAATGCAAAAGTGGAGGAACTTGCTACTAACAATGAGGCGGAGTATGCAGCACTGTATTTGGCCATCCAAGAACTGGAAATGCTTGACGTGAAAAATCTTCCGGTAACTTTTTCAGGGGACTCACAAGTGGTCATTAAGCAATTGAATGAAGAATGGCCGACTATGGATGACGTTTTATTGAATTGGGCGGAGCGAATTGATGAAAAGTTGGAGCAAATGGGTATTACTCCGAGTTTTGAACTTATCACCCGCAAAGATAACCGGGAAGCAGATCGTCTGGCCACTCAAGCATTGAATGGCGTAGAAGTTACGAGTACGATTGATCGACATGAAAAAAGAGGGCAGTAATTACGAGGCTACTGAAAAAACCTTTTCAATCTAGAGGATCCGAGTTGAACGATAAAATCGTCCAACTCGGCTTTTTCTTTGATGTATAACTCAGAAAGTCGCAGTTCTCCAGTAGCCACATAATTACAAAGGTGATGGGCTTTGTCAGGCTCTTTTAATGTAAAGTTTTCGGAGGCTTCTATTTGCTGTTGGGAAGGAAAGGGGGAGCTCGTTTTTTTGGGGGAAATCACTGAACCTAACCCCGCTCAGCTCTTGTCCCTCATCCCCTTTCTGTATCCGGTGCAGACGAACATAGAATAATTCGGTTGATTCTTTATGAGCTAAAGATGAATGGTGACAGGCGTACCGATTGGAATGGTCCTGGCTAGTTCTTCAACATCTTCGTTGAACATCCTGATGCAGCCTTTGGATACTGCTTTACCAATAGAACTTGGATTATTTGTACCGTGTATGCCGTAGTGTTCTTTGGACAAGCTCATCCACATCGTCCCGAATGGGCCGCCCGGATCGGGTGCTTTATTTATGATGATGAAATTTCCGGTGGGAGTGTTGGACAGCATTCTGCCAACAGCGATGGGATATTGCTTTTGTAATATCCCATTTTTATATAAGCGTAATTGACGATTGTTAACAGATATATCGATCCTATAAGTGATGGTTTCTATCGGGGGAAAACCAGGGATTTCGAGTCTTTGGCCAGGATAAATCAAATTAGGATTTGGGATTTGGTTTACAGACAGTATTTCTCCAAGAGGAGTACGGTAGTCTCTTGAGATTTGCGTTAAAGTTTCCCCGGGTTTAACTGTATGGATCATGTAGATCGCCTCCACAGAAAGATTTCTCTCTATGAACATTTTATGTGCAGGTTAAGGAGAATTTCATAAAAAAAAACCTGGAAGGGAACCAGGTTTTTTTATATAGACAGACACGTGACCAAAAGCCATTGTCCTTTACTCATTCGCTTAAAAAACGATTGTCTTATTTTCGTGAACGAGGACGCGATCTTCGATTTCCCATTTCACAGCTCGTGCTAATACACTGCGTTCAATCAGCCTTCCCTTTTTCTTCAAATCATTGACGCTATTGCGATGGTCTACTCGAATGACATCTTGCTCAATGATAGGTCCTTCGTCCAAATCATCTGTGACATAGTGGGAGGTTGCGCCGATCAGTTTGACTCCACGTTGATAGGCCCGTTTATGAGGGCTCGCTCCAATGAATGCCGGCAAGAACGAATGGTGGATATTAATAATGCTTGAAGGATGAGTCGCTACAAACTTTGGTGTTAGGATTTGCATATATCGGGCCAAAACGATCAAGTCGATTTTATACTCCTCAAGTAATTCAAGTTGTTTTGCTTCCACCTCATTCCGGATATCTTTGTTTGCTGGGATGTAATGAAAAGGTATACCGAAGGATTCGACCAGCTCTCGTCCTGTTTCATGGTTACTGATTACAAGCGAGATATCTGTCATGAGATCTCCGCTTTCCCATTCATATAATAATTCCCTTAGACAGTGAAGTTCCTTGGAGGCGAAAATGGCTGTCTTTTTTAAATTGTGTAAAAAGCTCATTCGCCAATTCATGTCAAATTGGTCAGCAATGGATTGGAAGTCTCTTTTCAACATTGTTTCTTTATCTTTTATATTATTCGATGCAAAAACGATGCGGAGAAAAAAAGTCCCCTCAACATGGTCTGTTGTATACTGGCTTGATTCTACAATGTTGGCTTCATGTTCATATAAAAATTTGGAAATGCTTGATACGATCCCGGGTTGATCGGGACAACTGACAAGTAATCGAGTCTTGTCCTCGTTTTTAGTCAGATATTGTTGGATTTGTTGATTAGTCGAAGACATGATCCCCCACCTTTCCTTATTGTTGTACCAATTATAGATGAGTGAAGTGCTTTTGAGAAGTGGAGCAAAGAACAGGTAATGTTTGAAAGTGGAAAAAAACGGTTACAGTCTTTCAGAACGATAAAAAATTCGTTTACTAAAGGAGACGTGTAAAATGCGTAACTACTTGAAGCACTATATAAATGGAGAATGGATAGACTCAACAGGGGATGAGACAGAAGATGTCATCAATCCCGCTACTGAAGAAGTCATCGGTACCATCAGTCTAGGTACGAAAGAAGATCTTGATAAAGCTGTAAAAGCAGCCCGTGCTGCCTTTCCTTCTTTTTCTCAAACTTCAAAACAGGAAAGAATTGAATTACTGGAAAGAATTGCCCAGGAATATGAAAAAAGAAAAGACGATATAATCGAAACGATTACAGATGAATTGGGTTCTCCCTTGTCGGTATCAGAAAATGTACATTATATGATGGGTTATAATCATTTTGCCCAAGCGGCAGAATCACTGAAGGAATTTTCTTTCATTGAAAACCGAGGCGGGCATACCGTCATGAAAGATACGATCGGTATCAGTGGTCTTATTACACCTTGGAACTTCCCGACAAATCAGACGTCCACTAAGATTGCAAGTGCTTTTGCTGCCGGTAGTCCTGTCATATTGAAGCCTGCAGAGCTTACGCCGTTCGCTGCTGTCATTTTAACAGAAATATTTGAAGCGGCTGGCGTACCGAAGGGTGTATTTAATTTAGTGAATGGTTCTGGCTCAGTGATCGGTAATGGAATCAGCTCTCATCCGGATATCGATTTTGTATCGTTTACAGGTTCAGGAGCTGTCGGTCAAAAAATTATGGAAAATGCATCTGAAACAATCAAAAACTTTGCCCTTGAGTTAGGTGGGAAATCCCCACTTGTCGTCCTTGATGATGCAGATGTTGAGCAAGCTGCCAGAACAGCGGTTGGCCATATTGCTACAAACACCGGTCAAGTTTGTTCCGCAGCAACTCGTGTTCTTGTTCCATCTTCCATGAAGGAATCATTTGAAAAGGCTGTTAAAAATGTTCTTCCTGAATTTCCGGTTGGAGATCCACGAGAAGACAATCGTACTGGTCCCTTGGTTGCGAAGAAACAGTGGGATACTGTCCAATCATATATTGAAAAAGGGCAGGAAGAAGGAGCTACTCTTCTTGTCGGTGGAACAGGTAAACCTGAAGGATTGGATAAAGGTTATTATGCAAAACCGACTGTCTTCACAGATGTGAAAAATGACATGGTAATTGCTCAGGAAGAAATTTTCGGACCGGTCATGTCCATCATTACCTATGATTCCATTGATGAAGCGATAGAGATAGCTAATGATACGTATTATGGTTTAGCGGGCTACGTGGTAGGTGAAAATCCAGAGAACCTAAGAAAGGTAGCTTCAGGAATCAGGGCTGGGCGTGTAAAAGTGAATGACGCTGAAGCTGATTTTGCTGCTCCATTCGGTGGCTATAAACGGTCAGGCATCGGAAGAGAGTGGGGAGATTACGGAATTGAAGAGTATTTGGAAACGAAAACAATTTTAGGCTTCCCTGAATAAAGATAAGAAACAGGAGTGGGCATCACTCCTGTTTTTTTATCTTTTTTTGTATTTATATAGGAACTTCTTATAATTATAAGAAACTATCTCCATTTTTCACCGTAGTATATAGTATACAATCATATTTTATTGAATTTACATACATATAAAATGGAATAAAATACCTATTTTATGTTATGATGGACATGGTAAAGAGGTGAGAGGATGGGGAGAAAACTTTTAGTGTTGATTGGAATCGTGACATTGATTGCCAGTTGTGTCGTCTATATTGACCAAAGGTACTTTTTTAATCCTGTCGTTTTCAGTAAAGATGCCATCACTCCCCATAGCTGGAGTGATTATGAACGCCCTTTGACGCTTACCTATTACAGTTTGGATGGGGAAGAACGGACGTCATACAGGGTTGAGCAGGAAGGGGATATCCGTCAATTCCTAAAGGCGATGAAAAATTCCCCTCAAGCGCAAGAAACAGAAGAAACGACCGAGATTAATGGCGCACTGAAATTGAAGAGTAATAATGACACTCTGCTTGAAGTATATTTTTATTCTGATTACTGGCACGTTCTTAAACAAGATAGGTCAATATACCAAGTGACACAAGCATTAAAAAGATTAATCGATAAATTATAGCCAGCGAGGTTCTGAAAGTGGACCTTGCTGGCTTTGTTGTTTAAAAAAGATACTTTTCTTTCTTAAAAAAATAGGGTGTAATATACTTGGGAAGGATATAAACTGAACAATCATTTGAGGAGGATGCCGAATGAGTAAGTGGTTTACTCATATTTTCAATATACTCGTCGGTTTGTTGATTATTGCAGAAGGTACTGTTTATATATTCATGAATAATAAGGATGGGGAACTTCATATTAGAAGTATGATTATGACGGTGCTGCTTCTATTGGCATGGGCGATGTCATATCGGAAACAGCTGACTAGTGATAACCAGAGTGCTTGGTTGATTTTAACCATCATCATTATGATTCCAATGATTTTACCGTGGCTATTTTTCATCTGACTTACAATAGCCACATGGATAGCCCGAGACTAGCAAAAATGAGTGCCGAGGCCAGGTAAATATACCCGTAGACTTGGTGCTTCCTTGCTTCGTCATCTATTTCAACAGCACCTGCAAAAACAGGAAAAAAGATGCCGACTATATATAAACTTATTTCCACTCCTGAAAACGGATGGGATTTGACCAAAAGCCATCCATCCAGGGGGAATACAGTCACCAATGGAAGGTATAACGGATTACACCGATCTCTCCACGATTTTCCTTCAGCCAACCTCAACCCCTCCTTCATGTATTCTATAGTAATTTCACAATTGATCTAACGAAAAAATAAAAATCATCTTCATAAATGTGGACGGCTGTCATGCTCGCATTTTCCACTTACATGACAGTTAACTCCCTATGCGTTTTAACATATAGGATTAATAACACTTTCGGATTCAATAATAAGCTAAATGGGCTGCTTCATTCCCCCTTTATTTTCTCCTGGATGTCGCATATTGTCGTAATTGAAAGATTATCCCCGCTTCCTGCGCTTATGTCTTTCAGAATAGGGTATAAACTATACAGACCACATTTGTCCCCTGTCTATACAATTGTTACAATGATGCTTGTGTATTTAAAAGATGTTTCAAGATTCCACCCCTCCCCTGCATGTTTCAACCCTTTAAAGAACAAACTAAATTACAATGAAGATGAAAGGATGTATGTCACTTGAAAACGAAGTTGATTGATTGGCCTACTTTTATTGGCGCATTGATTTTACTATTCGGTGTGACGATTCCACTGATTGTTTTCCCTGAAGCTGGGAAAGTGTTCGTTTCCGAAGCAAATGCATTCATGACTGAGAACTTCGGTGTTCTTTATATGATCATGGGTTTTGTTATCTTTGCTTTTCTTATTTTTGTAGCTTTTAGTAAGAATGGGTCGATTAAACTTGGCGATGAAGGGGAAAAGCCTGAGTTCAGTACTTTCTCATGGGCAGCTATGCTGTTCGCTGCAGGAATCGGTTCCAGTATTTTGTATTGGGCTGTAATTGAATGGGCTTATTATTACCAGGGCCCTCCGTTTGGGGTAGAGCCGGGATCCAAAGAAGCGATCCAATGGGCTTCTGCATACGGTATATTTCATTGGGGACCTATTGCATGGGCGATTTATACATTACCCGCCCTCCCGATAGCATATTTCTATTATGTGCGGAAGAAACCAGTACTTAAAGTAAGTGAAGCTGTCCGCCCGGTTTTAGGCAAAACGGTTGATGGTCCATTGGGAAATCTCATAGACATTTTATTCATGTTTGGGTTACTAGGTGGAGCCGGAACAACATTAGCTCTTGGAACACCTATGATAGCACAGGGAATCAACAGTTTGACCGGTATTCCGGTAACTCTTGGCATGAAAGCCGCCATCATGCTTTTGTGTACCATTATTTTTGCCGTCAGCTCATATTCTGGTTTGAAGCGTGGTATTAAGGTTCTGAGTGATGTGAACCTTTGGCTTTCTTTATTCCTGCTTGCCTTTATCTTCATTTTTGGGCCTACGCGCTTTATTAGTGAAACGACGTTCAACTCTTTAGGAATTCTAGCTGATAACTTCTTTAAAATGGCCACGTGGATGGAGCCATTCGGAAACTTGGGTCAATTTGAACTGACCAGCTTCCCCGAGAGTTGGACGATCTTCTACTGGGCATGGTGGCTAGTGTATGCACCATTCGTAGGTTTGTTCGTTGCCAGAATTTCCAGAGGGCGCACAATTCGTCAAATGGTTCTTGGCACAATGGTTTATGGGACGATAGGTTGTGTGCTTTTCTTTGGAATCATGGGTAATTTCGGTTTGTATATGCAATTGACAGGAAGTTTTGATGCGATTGCATTCATGGATCAATATGGAGCTCCAGCCACGATTATTGAGATTATTAATCAGTTGCCATTGGCGAAATTCATGGTTCTGGTCTTTACGGTATTGGCGATTATTTTCCTTGCCACGACGTTTGATTCTTCCTCTTACATTCTGGCTTCTGTAGTTCAAAAGAGTGTAGAGGGAGAGCCGCTGCGCTGGAACCGTCTTTTCTGGGCATTTGCTTTGTGTATCATGCCTCTGGCTCTCATGTTTCTCGGTGGTTTGGATACTTTGCAGACAGCAAGTATTGTCGGTGGTTTTCCACTGATTTTCATCATGTTCTTACTTGCATGGTCATTTATGAAAGCTTCTAATACAGATATCCGGGAATCGGATGATTATGAACCGAGTACTATCCATATTAAACGTTGGAAGAACAGAAAGAAAAAGAAAAAACGTTCGGCACTTGAAGCACTTGAAGACAAGCCTGAAAATGAAGATTAAAGATTTAAAAGCAAACCTCTCCACTTACTGATAGAGGTTTGCTTTTCGGATCTAATTACGATATTAACCCACCTCAAGCCATCCAGAATCTGGATGGCTTGAGGTGGGTTTTTGGTTTTTTTATAAAATTATGTATCCAGATAAGAGGTGACGGAGGGAAGGTGAAAATCCCCGCTATCCTTAATGAATCCTTGGAGAAGATGAAGATGATCACTGCCGATTAACACAAGGATGCGATCATTTGGCCGGGCGATTCTGGCAATATTAGCGGCAATAGCTAAATCTCTGTGGTGCCACTGTTTTAACCATTGTACACCGATCTGATGTTGACGATCTCCGACTCGAGCGAGCTTTATATAAATTCTTTGAAGTTCCTTTATATAATCAGGATCGTTGATATAACGCAGTACGTCCAGCACTGTCTCACCTTTTTCCATCTTTTTTAAATGTGACTGAACTTGGAGGATTTCTTTGAAAAGTTCTGGCTGATGCTCTTTAGCCCATTCAAAAACTTGATTCAAAGAAGGGGAGTCCATATCGACGATTTCATCGACAGGGTGAAGTTGCGGGAGATTTAATTCATGGGCGATTCGAAAAGCGAACTGTTCAACTTCGTCATACGCAGGCGCCAGATCCCCGTTCAGAAACTCACGATATTTACGCATCAACTCTTCTTCAATTAAGAATGATTTTTCAACAGCGATTTTCGTAGGGCGGAATTTTTTTAGTGAATGGACAATATCTTGGATTTGTTTTTGCTGATCATTTACTTTCTGTGGGTCCATAGCCATATGAAAGGTGCCGACCAACATTATTTCAGGCTTGTTCATTTCCAGTCTCCCCTTTCTCGTAAGATACTTATATACTCAGGAGCTCAGCTTCATTTCTAAGGAATATCATAAATTCTTTGCTACGGAAGAACTGCATCTTTCAGAGTTATGCATCAATGAGAAAAGCTGAGCAGGACAATTTTACAATTCAACTCGGCTTCTATTACTTCGATGAGACATTCGGGTTCTTACCACTCCATGAGCTTTAGTATTCCCTTTATATTGACTTTGAATATCGCCACCGGCCCTTGTACATGCAAAGTGGATTTCGCTTATAAATCAAAAAAATATTCTTTTTAGATGGACAGCATTGATTCTACGATGAGCGTTTGATGTTGGTCATGGTGATTGGCGGAATAATGGAAGAACGTCTTCACCGAGTTCCTGCATCACTTCACTTATAGGGCGCTTATTCTTTGACAGTCCGAACATGAGGTGATTGACTCCTATGGAACGGTATTCTTCAATTAAATTTATAAGATTTTCACGCCCCACCCGATATCCGGCTGGTATTTTTTCAGCGGGATGAGAGGGGTCGTCAGATAACTCTAAAGGGAGCGGCATGAGGAAAGGGCGGAAGACATCACCATGATAATGTTTCACTCTTTTCCGATACTGTTCGATGGTCTGTTTCTGCTGCTCGGGCCGCTGGGGGTAAAACATCCATCCGTCTCCATGTTCAGCAATCCAATCTAATGTCTGCTGACAATAACCGGTCATTAGTGTAGGAATGCGTTTCGTCGGTTTAGGTACCACGTTGGATTTTTTCAACGCTCCATATGGTGATTGCAGTTCTGGAAACTCTTCATATATAGCTTTATTAAAAAAATGAAAAGCCTCTTTGAACCACTCTCCTCTTTCCATGATCGGAATGTTTAGACCTTCAAAATCTTTCCTGCGGTCGCCTGAAGAAATACCGAAAATCATACGTTCTGGGAAGAGCTTTTCAATGCTTGCTACTTCTTTAGCTGTACGCAAAGGGTGACGTAAAGACATCACAAGGGCTGCTGTTCCCAGGTTTATGGAGTTTGTATGTGAAGCTAAATAAGTCAAGTAGATAAGACTGTCGAAAATCTGTCCAGTGGCCGGATCTTCAAAAGTCGGGTCTTCCAGTAATACGTCTTGAAGCCATAGACAGTGGAAGCCCATCGTTTCAGCTAATTGCGCCATTTCAATTTGGTCAGTCATTGAAGGGGGAGTCTTGTCATAATTTTCTAATGGAATAGTGAGTCCGAAGCTAATGTGGTTATCTTGTAACATGGTTTGATATCCTTGATGGTTTTGAAACAATAGGACTCCTCCTTTTTTGGAATAGATTAACTCCTATTATAATGAGGATGGTATAGAAGTTCTAACCAAAAAGGTTGGAGAAAAGGAAAGACCCCGCCCTTCCAGAGGACGAGGCCTTTCCTTATGATATTTATAGAACATAGATGGCTAAATAAAGGACCGTGGTCAAGAAGGCGGAACCTCCTGCAACACTTGCA
Organism: Halobacillus litoralis; assembly: GCF_004101865.1. Classification (NCBI taxonomy): domain Bacteria; kingdom Bacillati; phylum Bacillota; class Bacilli; order Caryophanales; family Bacillaceae; genus Halobacillus; species Halobacillus litoralis. The sequence continues at coordinate 1,278,591 of NZ_CP026118.1, read as the reverse complement.
ATTTCTGTTGCATCATATTCGATACGTTTTTTCATGCTGAAAGCCCCTTTCTGTTATTTGAATTCAAAAGTCATGCATGCAATTTTTTACAGTCTACTTATTAGACGATTGAATAGTCAGAAAGGTTTCATTTATGTTACAAAAATATATCATTTTTATTTCTTTGGTTTTCAACAAGAACTAGCAAGTAGTCTACTTCCTTTTCGCAAAACTGCATGAATCGCTCCAATTGCTTCTTCCTTGTGTTATTTCCACTCTCAAGGTTATCGGAGCGTGTGAAAATTCTGATATAATGAAAGAAGCTAGTATTAGGAACATGGTGTTTACATAGAAAGGAAGGGACTTATTCATGGCGGAATATAATATAACTTGGGATTTAGATAGCATTTTTGAAGGGGGCAGTGACTCACAACAATTAAGAGATTATATCAAACAGACAGAACGTCATCTAAGTGAGTTGGAAACTCTTCTTAGATCATTTACACCTCCACGCAACACAGACCAGACAAAAGATTTATCTACCATTCTGGAAAACGTTCAATTAGTGATTAAAAAATTAGGAGAGTTCGGTGCTTACGTCAGTTGTTTGAATGCACAAGATGTTCACGATGTAAAAGCTGGTGCTTTGCAATCTAAGAGAAGCGAATTAGGTGCCAGGTTGGATAACCAATTGACACAATTGGACCAAACACTTGTACAAGTAGATGATGACGTATGGAAATCATTAATGAACCAGGTTCAATTTATAGAAGTATCTTTCATACTTAATGAACGTCGCCAACTGGCAAAGGATAAATTGGAAGTGAAGCGGGAGTCTTTGATCAATGATCTGAGTGTTGATGGCTACCACGCATGGGGCCAGATGTATGACAGTCTTGTTGCCAAGCTTTCTATTACGATGGATGGGGAAACATTATCTGTCGGGCAGGCATCAAATAAATTGCATTCTTCTGATCGTCGGGTTAGAAAAGAAGCTTTTCAAAAGCTGCAAAATACATGGGCAGGAGAAGCGGATCTTTTCAGTGAAACGTTGAATCATTTATCCGGCTTCCGTCTTCAAACGTATAAGCATCGAAATTGGGAGAATATATTGAAAGAGCCACTCGACTACAATCGTATGAGTGAACAGACATTGAATGCCATGTGGGACACGATTACAGATTACAAAAAACATTACATTCCTTATATGAAGAAGAAAGCTCAGAAGCTTGGTTTGAATCAATTAAGCTTTTATGATGTAGAAGCACCTTTGGGAGACACAGAAAATACGATGAGCTTCCAGGAGGGTGCAGAATTCATCATTAAACAGTTCCGACAGTTCAGTCCTAAAATGGCCGATTTTGCAGAAATGGCATTTGAAAAGAGTTGGATTGAAGCTGAAGACCGGCCGGGAAAACAGCCAGGTGGTTTCTGTACAAGCTTTCCGGATAGTGGAGAAACTCGTATTTTCATGACTTATTCCGGAAGCCCTTCTAGTGTTGCTACTCTAGCACATGAACTGGGACATGCTTATCATCAGCACGTGATGACTGATCTTCCTGTTCTGAATCAGGGGTATGCAATGAATGTGGCGGAAACAGCCTCCACTTTTGCAGAAATGATTGTTGCTGATGCAGCAGTCAAACATGCAGCAAATGAGGCGGAAAAAATGAGCTTACTGGAAGATAAAGTACAGCGAAGTGTAGCTTTCTTTATGAATATACATGCCCGCTTCTTGTTTGAATCTCGCTTTTATGAAGAACGTGAGGAGAGTGTGGTTTCTGCGGAGCGGCTTAATGAATTAATGATAGAGGCTCAAAAAGAGGCCTATGTAGAAACGTTAGATGAGTACGACCCTACTTTCTGGGCTTCAAAACTCCATTTTCATATTACGGATGTACCTTTTTATAACTTCCCTTACACGTTCGGTTACTTATTCAGTATGGGTATTTACGCAAAAGCTTTGGAAGTGGGAGCCGATTTCGAAAATCAATATATTGCCTTACTTCAGGATACTGGCAGGATGTCTGTGGAAGAGCTGGCAGAAAAACATTTGGGTGTCGATCTTAAGAAAACGGATTTTTGGGAGCATGCCCTGAAGCTTTGTTTAGCTGACCTTAATGAATTTATGGAGTTAAGCGAATAGACAACAGATTAAAATATAGTCTGGTAAAGGAGTGACTGAAGGTGGAAGAAGAACGTATTCCAGAAGAGGTGAAGCAGGAGAAGGTCTCACAATTGGATGGGTGGAAGTTGACAGAAGAAAAATTCATCGTGAAGCGCTACAGGTTTCGTAAGTTCCTGACGGGCATTCAATTTGTCAATTCAATCGCTGAATACTCTGAGGACATTCAACACCATCCATTTATAAGCGTTGATTACAAAATGGTCACATTGAAGCTGACTTCCTGGAATGCCAAAGGGCTGACTGAACTGGATCTTCAATGTGCAGAAAAATACGATGATCTTTACCATTCCTTAAAAGAAACGTAATACAAACGAGGCTGTGACAAAAGGATTTTTTCCGTTAGAAAACCCGAACGAAAATTCGTTCGGGTTTTCTTTTGATCTATTCCACCCTATTGTTCGTCTTTTCCAGTGGCAGTTAGTGTTGTCCCAGCCCGCTATTATAGGAGTCGAATGCGTAAGTGCCTCGAAAGCCTCGACAAGCTTAAGAACAATATTATTGTGAAGTGGACTTTCTTCACAAAAAGAATGGACTTAAGACCTCGAGAGGCTAGGCACTGAAGCTGGAAGGAGTCGAATGCGTAAGTGCCTCGAAAGCCTTGACAAGCTTAAGAACAATCTTATTGTGAAGTGGACTTTAGAACGACCACTCCACACATTCTCTGTCCATTGTACTTAAATTCCTGTATTCTCATCTCCCAATCCTTCTACTTGTTCACTTGTGAAGAAGGGTGAATCTGATGAAGGCTTCGCCAAACATTTGATTTCTTTTTCTGTGAAAGGGTGAATCAATGTCAATTTTGCTGCATGTAGAGCTTGATTGTAATCAAAACTGCCTTTACCCCCATACATCTTATCACCGACTAAAGGATGCCCAATATGACTTAAATGGACGCGAATCTGATGGGTTCTCCCTGTTTGTAATTGCAGTTTTATGAGAGAAACCTTATGGGCAGGGTCATAAGTGATCATCTCATAATGAGTGACAGCAGGCTGACCTCCTTCAGAAACACGTCTGCGAACGGGGTGGTGACGGTCTTTTCCGATCGGTTGGTCGATTTCACCACGTCTTGGTTTTACTTTCCCTTGTGCCAAAGCGATATAAGTGCGTTTTATTTTTCTTTCTTGTAATTCTTTGCCAAGCATCGCAATCGCCAAATCGTGTTTAGCAAATAGAATCGCCCCAGATGTATCACGGTCCAGTCTGTGGACATATTTAGGTGTCGATTCGATTCCATTCATCTGAAAATAGAAGGCGACGCCGTTGACTAGAGTATCATGATCATCTGGAGTATTCGGGTGAGTGAAAATGCCGGCAGGTTTATTGACGACAAGAAGGTGGTCATCTTCATATATGACATCAATGTCCATATAGGTCGGAGTTACCTCTAAGGCTTGCGGACGGAATAAACGGATACGCAGTGTGTCTCCCTCTTTCACTTTTGCTGTCTTCCAATGAGGGTTTTCATTATTAAGTGTAACTTCCCGATTTGAACGGAAACTGTGCATCAATTTCCGGGGGACGTTCCATTCCTTTTTTAGTATTTTTTCAATGGTGTAACCATCCCATTTTTCAGGAATTTGGACTTCCAGCCAATCTCCGGTACGTTTTGTTTTCATCTCTACACCTAACTTCCATTAAATTACTGAATATCCGGTCCAATAAAAGGCCATATTGTTACCAGATATGAACTGTCACTTATTCTGTCACTTATTGTACTCTCAATGCCCTCAGGTACGCAATGAGAAGAAGAGTATGGAAACTGGTATCGACAGAACGAGAACTATGTTATAATAGAAGGGTTGAATAATTTGTGATACGAAAGAGGTGTGTGCTTCATGCAACACAGAGATGATATTCGTAATATAGCGATCATCGCGCACGTTGACCACGGGAAAACAACCTTGGTCGACCAAATGCTTCACTATTCAGGAACATTCCGTGATAATGAGCATGTCGATGAGCGCGCTATGGACTCTAATGATTTGGAAAAAGAACGTGGCATAACAATTTTGGCTAAAAATACCGCGATCAATTACAATGATGCGCGTATCAATATTTTAGATACACCAGGTCACGCTGACTTTGGTGGCGAAGTGGAACGGATTCTGAAAATGGTTGACGGTGTACTTCTTGTCGTAGATGCATATGAAGGATGTATGCCACAGACACGCTTTGTCTTGAAAAAGGCACTCGAGCAAAAGCTTACACCAGTCGTTGTTCTGAACAAGATCGACCGTCCGAATGCTCGCCCGAACGAAGTAGTGGATGAAGTGTTGGATCTGTTCATTGAACTAGGTGCCGATGATGAGCAATTGGAATTCCCAGTTGTTTATGCTTCCGCATTGAACGGAACATCAGGAGATGAGCCGGAAGATCAGCAGGATACGATGGATCCGATCTTTAAATTGATCATGAACAACATCCCTGCGCCTGTAGATACGAAAGAAGACCCTCTGCAGTTCCAGGTAACATTGCTTGATTATAATGATTACCTTGGACGAATCGGTGTCGGACGGGTATTCAATGGTTCAATTAAAGTGGGTCAGCAGGTATCGTTAATGAAGAAGGATGGATCAGTTAAAAACTTCCGTGTTTCGAAATTGTTCGGTTTCATTGGCTTGAAACGTGTGGAAATTCAAGAAGCAAAAGCTGGAGATATCATTGCCTTGGCGGGAATGGAAGATATCAATGTTGGAGAAACCGTTTGTCTTCCGGATCATCAGGCAGCAATGGAAATTCCGCGTATTGATGAGCCGACACTTCAAATGACTTTCTTAGTGAACAACAGTCCATTTGCTGGGCGCGAAGGAAAGTATGTGACTTCCCGTCAAATTGAAGAACGTCTGATGACACAGTTGGAGACAGATGTCAGTCTTCGTGTAGATCCGACAGATTCTCCTGATGCTTTCACTGTTTCAGGACGTGGGGAATTGCACTTATCCATCCTTGTGGAGAACATGCGTCGTGAAGGGTTTGAACTTCAACTATCCAAACCGAAAGTCATCTTGAAAGAAATTGATGGCCAAATGTGTGAACCTGTAGAACGTGTGCAGATCGATACACCTGAAGATTATCAGGGAGCTGTGATGGAATCCATCGGTTACCGTAAAGGTGAAATGCAGGATATGGTCAATGATGGAAATGGTCAAGTACGCCTTGAATTCATCGTACCTTCTCGTGGTTTGATCGGGTACTCTACAGAATTCATGACTCAAACAAGAGGTTATGGCATCTTGAATCACACGTTTGATGGTTATGCGCCATTAACTAAAGGCCAAGTCGGTGGACGTCGTGAAGGGGTTCTCGTTTCCTTGGATAAAGGGAAATCTTCCACATACGGTATCATGAACCTGGAAGATCGAGGTACAATCTTTGTCGAGCCAGGAACAGAAGTGTATGAAGGAATGATTGTCGGAGAACACAACCGTGAAAACGACCTTACTGTAAACATCACAAAAGAAAAACACCTGACAAATATTCGTTCAGCTAACAAAGACACAACGAATACAATCAAGAAGACACGTCAAATGACGCTTGAACAAGCGATCGAATATCTTGACGATGATGAGTATTGTGAAGTTACACCAGAAAGTGTCCGTCTTCGGAAGAAATACTTGAATAAAAATGAACGCGAAAAAATGGCGAAGAAGCAAAAACTTCAAAATGCTGATGTGTAAGTAAAAATGTCCGCTCCAATTTAGGAGCGGACATTTTTTTATTCTGTTACTTCTATAGTCTTCTCTTTATGACCATGAATCTCTTCGTCTGGTTTTTCGTAGTGGGTATTAATGGTGTATGTGCCTGGCTCAGAGAAATTGTGGGAGGTCTTGTACATCCCGGGCTCGACTTCTTCAGCGTCAACATATAAGTGTTTCTCCATATGATCAGCGCTGATTTCAAATTTGACCAATCCTTTAGTGAATGGATCTTCCATGTGGTTGATGTGAACGACTAGTGGAGATTTTTCACCTGCTTTGAACTTTTGTTCTGTCTCTAAGTGAACCATGAACTTCCCGCTTTCCTCAGAATGAGAATGTTCACTTACCTCGCTATCTTTTCCGACCTTAACTTCACTCTTAGGCATCGTGTGAAGATCATCTACTTGTGTATGGGCGATGACCTGATAGCTGCCTGCTTCATCAAAGGTATGGGTGATTTCATAAACACCATCATCTGTATGCTCCGCTTCAATCGTCTGGGAGGAATCCTGTGAGTCACCTTTATTCCAGATTTCAAATTTCACATATTCCGCATCTGGAACAGGCTCGTCCCCTTGGGTCACTTTCGCTTTAATCGTGGTCTCCTCCCCGACAGGCAAAGGCTGGTGATCGAAGCTGACCATTACTTCCGGTGTTTCAGGAACTTCATTATTCTGAGTGTCCTGTTCATCTGCATTTGACGTATTGTTCTCCCCATCGTCTGATCCACACGCTGCCAGTGTCATTGATATTATTATAAGTATAAAAATTGCTAAATTCTTCATAATTCATCTCCTTAAAACAAACATCTTGATTATAGAATAACATGTTCAGTTTTGACAGAGAGACCATTTTTTAGACAGGTTTGTGACAATATTATTCATATCAGTTGTTACATTCTGTTTATAAAAAAGAGGTGAGACTCTTTTGAGTCCACCTCTATGTGATAAGGTCACGATCCCAGTCATACGTATAAAATCTCTCTGCTGTCACCCATTTCATCGCCTCTGGGTCCTTCGCTTTAATACCTTCTTCTAACATTTCTAGCATACGCGCTGTCTGGGAAATATGAGCACGCATGGCATTCAATTTTTCTTCCTGCACTTTTCGAATATCATGAATGACGTCAGGTTCCCCCAGGTTTTCTTCTGTATCATTTGCAAAAGCGACTGCGTGAAACTTCGGTCGCTCAGATTCCTTCATGTCCCTGATTGCACTAACTACTGCCCGGGCAGTTGCTTCGTGGTCCGGATGAACAGCATACCCTGGGTAAAAGCTGATGACAAGGGAAGGGTTCAATTCGTCGATTAAATCACGAACCATATTTTTCATTTGGGTATCATCTTCAAATTCAAGGGTTTTGTCCCGTAACCCCATCATTCGTAAATCTTCAATCCCCATGGCCTCGGATGCTTTGACCAATTCCTTCTTTCTGATCTCAGGGAGCGACTCACGGGTTGCAAAAGGCGGCATACCTAAGTTTCTTCCCATTTCACCGAGAGTAAGGCAGGCATATGTGAGGGGGGTGCCTTGTTTTATATATGATGCAATAGTTCCTGAAACCCCGAAAGCTTCATCATCGGGATGCGGGAATATCACGAGCACATGGTTTTCTTTTTCGATCATTGAATTTCACTCCTTGAAGAGGAAGTTTATTTCTCCATTATTGCGTAAATCTTTACAAATGAAAAGCCATTTGTTTGGCAGTGAAATTCAGTCATTTTCATTGAAGAATCTTTGTAATTCTTGTGTTTCACCGAACATGACAAAAACATCATTCTTGTGAACCTCTTCATCTTCTGATTGATTGCTCATGAAGCTGCCATTCCGTTGGATGCCTAGTAAGGATATCCCGTATTCTTGCTTTAAGGAAAGTTCGGATACCTTCTTATTGCAGAGTGAACTGGTCGTTTTGATGACATATTCCTCAATTTGATAACGGTTGGATTCAGCGTGGATGAGTGAGTCGACATAGTGCATACTGACAGGCTTGATTAATGACAAAGCCATTCTACGTCCGCCGAGGTCTGATGGATTAACGACATGGTCCGCTCCGGCCCGTTTCAGTTTATTGATGGTTTCTCCATTTTCTGCACGAGCAATTACCTCTGCTTCCTCATTTAATCCTTTTGCAGTAAGTGTGATGAAAACGTTTGTAGCATCGTTGGAAGTTGTTGCTAAGAGTCCTTTAGCGCGATCTATTCCGGCTTTTTGTAATACATCATTATGTTTTGCATCTCCTATCAGGTAGGGGACATCCTCTGGTATTCTTTCTAGTGATTCATCATCGGTTTCGATGATGACGATTTTAGATCCATGGTCATTTAGTTCTTTGAGGACTTGTTCTCCAACTCGTTCATATCCGCAAATAATGTAATGGTCTTTCATCTTCTCTAATTGTTTCATTCTCTTCTTCCTTTCCCATTTCTTTGATAATCGTCCCTCAATCATGGATGCAGCAATATACGTCAGAATATAGGTGGTGAATCCCATCGTGATTGGAATCAGTACCATAGCCAAAACCTTCCCCATCGTTTGTGAAGGAACATAATCCCCATAGCCAAGCGCTAAAACAGAGACCACTGTCATCCACAAACTATCGAAGAAGGGCAGCTTTTCGATTTGCATAAAACCTATGACTGTGATCAGTATTAAAAGGATTAAGATTAAAGTGAATTGGTAAAGCCTTTTATGATTTTGATACATTGAGGTTTGCCTCGCTTTCGATATTGTTTAAGTAAATTAACCGAAATTTGTGGGGAGTAAACGAAAATGTTTATCTATTCCAAAGAAAAGGAAAGTATTCATTAGATTGTAAAAGGAAGGGAGTACATTGAAATGGAAGAAAGAATTCAATATTTGACGGAATGGTTACAGGTAAAAGCGAAGGAAGCAGGAGCAGATGGCTTACTTGTAGGCATTAGTGGAGGCATAGATTCAGCTGTTGTTTCATATTTGATTAAACGCGCCTTCCCGAATCAATCGTTAGGCGTGATTCTACCGATCGATCAGGGGGTTGAGGATCAAACGGACGCTCTGACACTTGTAGAAGGCGCTGATCTGGATTATGTAGGAATAGAGCTTACGGATGCATACGAAACTACTTATTCTACTATAAAAAATCGTTTGAATGTAAAAGGAGATTGGAACGATGAAAAGTCTCAACTCGGTGGAGCGAACCTTCAAGCGAGGCTTAGGATGAGTACCCTTTATGCTGTAGGAAATAATTATAACTATCTGGTCGTGGGTACGGATAACGCAGCAGAAGATTACACAGGGTATTTCACCAAATATGGAGATGGTGGCGTTGACTTAGTCCCGCTCATTAATTTGAGGAAAGAAGAAGTCAGGGAAATGGCAAAAGTATTAGGCGTACCGGACTCAATCATCCATAAAAAGCCGAGTGCGGAGTTATGGGAAGGCCAGACCGATGAAGAAGAACTGGGCATGTCCTACGACACCATTGATGCCTATCTTAGAGGAGAGACTATTGACCCTGAAGATGAACGAAATTTGAAAGAACGTCATGAGAAAACTGCGCACAAACGTCAAATACCGGCAGGGCCAGACAAGTTCAAAGGAGCGTGAGATATCGGAATGAAACAGGATACAGCGCTGATCATCATAGATATGATCAACAAAATGGATTTCGATGGGGGAGAATATTTATTAGAACATACCCTCCCGATGACAGAACGACTTCATTCTTTCAAAAAGGAATTGAAAGAGGAAGGATTACCGGTCATCTATGTAAATGATAACTTTGAGTTATGGCAAGATAATGTTTCTGATTTAATTGATGAATGCAAAAAGGGAAGAGGTGAACCAGTCATTGAACAAATCCTTCCTGATGAAGATGACTACTTTATCATAAAGCCAAAACACTCCGGCTTTTTCGGCACACAATTAAGTATACTTTTGGAACACCTGGAAGTCCGTAATTTAATTTTGACAGGCATAGCTGGGGATATCTGTGTGCTTTTCACAGCGAATGATGCCTACATGAGAGAATATGATATTTGGGTCCCAGAGGATTGCGTAGCGTCTGAGCAGGAGGACGATAATGAAAATGCTTTGAAAATCATTAGGCGTTCCTTGTTTGCAGAAACAGGGAAAAGTACGGAGGTAGACCGGAATGAAGTATTTTCCCATTAACATGAGGTGTCCAATTCGTGGTGGGAAGATACAAAATGAAGAACTTTCATACTATCTGACTCAAAGTCCGCAATAGGCTGGAACAGCTTGTTGTGGACTTTTTTGCTAGTCTGTTATTAAAAAAATATGTGCATGCGGGTGCCTGCACGAACTCGTTTTCCCTGGCCTGTAGTAGCAGAGACATAGGCAGAACTATTACCTTACTCCAACTATTAAAATGAAGGGGAGAGAAAATACAGACCGGAAAGATGGATCGGCATGCTATCATTAATCGGTAGAAAGCGAGGTGGAATGAGTGAGTAAACGTATGAAGTGGTTGATCGTGATTACTGCTTTCATTTTTGTCGGCATTGTTGTCATTCCTGAAGCCTATTCATACTTGACGAAACGCAACTATGAAAGTGAAGCAGTCACCCCAGATGAGATCCCTGATGGATATGAAGTCGCCACCTTGGCTGGTGGGTGCTTTTGGTGTATGGAACCGCCGTTTGAGAAGTTGAAGGGTATCCAGGGAGTAGTTTCAGGTTATACAGGTGGGGAAACAGAAAATCCAACGTATGAGGAAGTGTCATCAGGAAAAACGGGGCACATAGAAGCCGTGCAAGTTTATTATGATCCGAACGTCATCAGCTATGAGCAAATTCTGGAGGTGTTCTGGAGGCAGATCAATCCAACAGATGACGAAGGGCAGTTCGTAGATCGTGGTTTTCAGTACACGACGGCAATCTTTTACCATTCAGAAGAACAAAAGAAGGCCGCTGAACAATCAAAGCAGGAATTGGCTTCTTCTGAGCGTTTTGAGCAAGAAATCGTCACTCCTATAGATGAAGCTGAAAAATTCTATCGTGCTGAAGAATATCACCAGGATTATTATAAGAAAAATGAGTGGCGTTACGACTATTATCGCGGCAATTCAGGGCGAGATGAATTTCTTGAGGAAACATGGGGAGACGATCGTCAACTTGAACTTCCAAAGAAACAGAAATGAATAAAACCCCTTCACTGGATTTAGCAAAGAGGTTTATCAGTTCCGAAAATAGTATTAATATTTCTCTGTTTCTTGAGGTATTGAAGGATTTGCATCCATATCCATATTGGTGTAACCGACATAGCCGAAACTAACAACAATCAACATAAGAATAACTAGTAGAATTCTTCTCATTTCATTTCCTCCATCAATATATAAACAAACGTTTTAATCGTTAAGGACCAACCCATATCGATTGGTGTCGAAAATTGTAGATTATCCTTATTTCATTTTACTTATTCGATGTCCAGAATTCAAGAAAAAACTGGTATTTATGAAACCATTTTCAGTCCAATTACCCCCGCAATGATGCACGTAATAAAAGCAATCTTCTTTCTGTTCGTTTTTTCCTTAAAGAAAAAGATCCCCAGTAGTACAGTGCCAGCTGATCCGATTCCTGTCCATATCGCATACGCTGTACCGATGGGCAGCTCATTTAAAGACAGGGATAAGAAGTAAAAGCTGGCCCCGCCTGCTAATATAGCGAATACAGCGGGGACCCGTTTCCGGAACCCATCAGATAGCTTCAGGAAAAACATAGCTGTCATTTCACCTGCTCCTGCTAACAATAGAAATACCCAAGCCATACTTAACCCTCCTGACCTATTTCTTCCGTCGTCGTTTCAGACATTTTTAATCCAAGGATACCAATAATTAAAAGGACAATAAAAAAGACCTTCCCAGCTCCGCCGCCGTCGCCAAGAAATGTCATCCCGATGATTGCTGTGCCAACCGCTCCGATTCCAGTGAAAATCGCATAACCTGTGCCAACCTCAATTCCCCTCAATGCCTTCGTGAAAAAAACAAAGCTGATGAAAATACAAATAATCGTTAAAGTTGAATAAAAGGGGTGGGTGAAACCTTCAGACAACTTCAACCCAACGGCCCATCCGATTTCAAAAAGAGCACCAAAAAACAAATAAATCCATGCCATGTCTTAGTCCTCCTCACTTGGAATCTTTATTCCCAGCCAAAAAATATGCCAACTGGCTTGCTGCCTTTTTTCAAATACCTCATGATCATAGAAGTTTTCTTCTAAGAACAATCCGTCGATTAACGTATAAAAAGCAGACGTCAACGTATCTGTAGATAAAGGGCGGATGATCTTTTCAGAAATCCCTTTTTCAAAAACAGGACGTATTGTTTCGGTCATACAATCTTCCACCATCAAAAAGACTTTCTTTATCTCATCTCTGAATTCATCAGGCGGAAAGAAAGTGACACGTTTAAAGAACATTCCTTCTGTAGAGTTTGCCATGTGGTCCAAGTAGATTTGATATATATGGCGTAACTGCTCTGCTACAGATTGCTCGCTGGATAAGTGAGCTTGAGAAGTCATATACTCTTTTTCGCGATCCGCTACATGGTAAAGCACACTCAGAAAGATCGCTTCTTTATTGTCAAAATGATTATAAAGGGAGGGTTTTTTAATGCCTACAGCATCCGCTATATTTGCAAGAGTAGTATTTTCGTATCCATGATGGGCAAAGAAATTCAAACTCTCCTCGATAATGGTTTCTCTAGTCATATGATCACCTTCTTCTTTTCTGAAAAACTAACTAACGTTTGTTAGTCTATTGTATCATGGACATTTTCTGTTGTCCATAGAATGATTTTTCGACATGTTTAGCCAAGAAAACTTAAGGGAATAGTTATAAATAGCTTAGTTTTCAAATGATTTGCGGCATAATAGTATTTCATTAAAATAACACAGAAGGGGATTGAATCGGTGAATCATTATAGACTGGACCGGTATGAAGGGGCCTATGCGATTTTGGTTGAAGAATCCGAACATAACAATGAACTTTCTGTCTTGAAAGAGCGTTTGATTGCATTCGTAAAACCTGGTGACTGCCTGGAAATTCAATTTGATACGATTGGCAATCTAAAGCATGTTGCGATTATCCCTAAACTGGATAAAATGGAAAAAGCATAAAAAAAGGTGCGTCAACGGCTCAGTGTTATGAACCGTTGACGCACTTTTTCTTTTTTAAAAAAGGACAAACGTCCAGAAGATTCTCTGGACGTTTGTTGTAAATATATCAACTTCCTGTATTCTGCTTTTCTTCTTCCTCAACTTTCAGCTTTTGGTCTTCCTCAGAAGACTGACTTTTTTCCTCGTTGTTGCTATGCATCAAGTCATTGGTTGCATTCTTGAATTCTTTTAGTGTACTTCCGAACGCGCGGCCGATTTCCGGTAATTTGGATGGTCCGAAAATGATCAACGCGATGACCAGTACGAGTACCAAACCTGGAATTCCAATATTCGATAACATATCATCACCTCTTCTTTCTCGTTTTATAAGATAGGCATACCATGGCGTTCGAATGCAGCTGCTTCTAAATCAGACATCCCTTGAACCTCTGCAAAAGCCGATAGTTTGTCCGACACTTTTGGTGCATAAGGGGCAGGGGGAGCGGCATGGCCCATCAGTCTCCTGCGTGCGGCATTCTTTCTTGGGAATGGCCCCCAGATCGCAAATGTCATACCGGGAGACTGTATGTTGATGAAGAATGTTTTTCCGTCCGTAGAAAACGTAGGTCCTGCAAGTTCTGAGCTGTTCGCTTTGTTTTCAGCAAACACGTAGGTTCCTCCTTCAGGGGTCATGCCGATCACCCGGTCGACACCACCGCCATCTTCTGCAATCCATAAGTCTCCCCAAGGAGTAATGCAAATGTTATCCGGCATTTCTAAATCGTTTTGAGAGGTAGATTCATAGAATAGTTCAAGTGTATTTGACGCCGGAATATAGCGATAGACTCGGCCAAGGTTTTTGTCTCCCGCAGATGTATCATCAAACCAGAAAACGCCGCCTTCGAAATAAGCCCCTTCCAAACGACTGAATGCGATACATCCTTTGTTACCGGCATCCAATGTCGGCTTTTCAGGATCGACATTTTTCCAAACGATGCCGAACTTTTGGCCGGTATGGAATTTACTCATTTCATCTGTACTCAACTCTTCGACGGCAGCTGCTTGAAGTGTACCCCCTTTTTGCAAAGCACCGATTTTTTGACTGCGATCGTTCGGAAGGAAACGATAAAGATAGCTCGGACCGGCATCTTCTGTCAGGTAAACGATGCCTGTCGCCGGATCGATCGCTGTCGCTTCATGTGAAAAGGCGCCCATATCCCGGATCGGAGTCTTGGAAATTTTGTTCTCGGGATTTTTTGGATCGACTTCAAAAACGTAGCCGTGCCCTTCTTCCAGTGTTTCTTCACAAGTGAGCCAGGTGCCCCAAGGTGTTGCGCCACCTGCGCAGTTTCGGATGGTCCCGGATGAAGAGACATATTCCTTGGTAACTTTACGATTAGGACCAACGACCAAGGATGTTGTTCCACCCGTTTCTTCTTTGCGATAAGGGTTTTTTCCGATGACTGGGTATTTGCTGTTTCCACTCAGTTCATGGTTTCTTACTAAAACGGTTGAATTGTTGGGACCTGAAAAGGCAGCCATGCCATCGAACTTCTCAGGAATCGGTCGACCATCAGAGAGTTTCCCTCCTTCTTCTGAAATGATGCGGTATTGGAATCCGCGGGGGAGGTCCATCACTCCACCTGGATCTTTGATAAGGGGGCCATAGCCTCCTGTTGCCTTGTTGTTTTTAGCGGTGCCGGCAAAAACTTTGCTGTCGCTAAACGACATTAACCCAGTAGTGCCAAGAGCAAGGGCTGCCGTGCTGATCCCGCTTGCTTTAAGAAAAGATCTTCGGTCCATCTGGTGTTTATTCATTTTATAGCCTCCTTAAGGTGTTATGAAAATGATGTTCATGCAACTGAATCAGAGTCCAGCGTTGTCTGACGCCTTTTATACGCCAATACGGAACATGTGACACTGATTTCATATAAAACGAGTAAAGGGACAATGACGAGTACGTCGGAAAGGAAATCCGGCGGTGTGATCAATACTGAAATCACAATCAAAAGAAAATAAGAGATCTTCCTTGATCTTTTCAGATTGGTTGGATTCAAGATTCCGAGCACAGTCAAGAACACAAGAATCAATGGCATCTCAAACAAAAGTCCGAAAGGCACGGTCATACTTAACATGAAGCGGAAGTATTTTTCCGCTGTAAACATCGTTTGGAATTGACCTTCAGACAGGGCAGTCAAAAAGTCAAGGACAATCGGGAACAGCAAAAAATATCCGAATGCAATTCCAAAAATGAACAAAAAGAACAAGGCTGGGATAAAACGCAGCGTTACTGTTCTTTCCTTTTGACTCATGCCTGGTGACACGAAGCGCCAGGTTTGATAGGCAGCAACGGGGATGGTCGCTGCTAAGGAGAAAACGGCAGCAATCATCAAATAGACCCATAGAATATCACTTGGCCCAAGAATCGCAAGCTTCATCTCTAAATCTTTGATGAGCCACTCGTAAATAGGTTTGACAAAGACGAGTCCTGCGATTAGAAAGCTGATAAAGGCGAGGGCCGTCTTAATGGCTCTTCCCCGCAATTCCTCCAAATGACCTATGAGCTCCACATGGCGATCTTCCATTTTATCAGCCTCCTTTGACGACTCATGCTAGTACAGTTGTTTCTTTTTCCCTTTATGGGCTTGTTTCTCATGGGCTCGGGAGTGAGCTTTATGGCGGTCTTCTTCCACCTCGGAAGATTTTTGTTTTCCTTGGGGTATAACAGTTGCCGCTACTTCTTTCAGGCCATCTGCATCTTTTTCATAGGCAAAAGACGCTCGTGTGGAAATATCAGCCCCTGGTTGAGTCACAAAAGGGACCACCCGATAATCGGTCTTCCACTGGGTGGGAGTGACATGACATCGGACGTATCCTCTATAATCATTGAAAAATTTTATATGTTCATTTTGGGCAAGGATGCGGTCGGTGTCGGCTCGTTTGTCCGATCCGTTTCCACCTGAAGTGATCGACGTCCCAACGAACTCAGCTCCTAGGATTTGAGAAGTCAGTTCATCAAAGTCTGCAAGGAGGTTGGATGCCCAGTTGGCATGCACATCCCCTGTCAATACGATCAGGTTATTCTGGTTTTTCTTACGGGCAAAATCAATAATTCGTTCTCTTGCAGGTGTGTATCCATCCCAGCCGTCCATGCTGTACAATGGCTGGTCCCGACTAGGTCCATAATTTCTTTTGGCGAAGAAAATTTGCTGGGCGAGTACATTCCAGGAGGAGTTCGAACGTTCGAGATGGTCGCACACCCAGTTTTCTTGTTCGTTACCCAATAGAGTACGCTCTGGGTTTAGAGATTCTTCCGTTTGCGGCGAGCTCTTATCTTCATTCGCTTGGTCCGAACGATATTGACGTGTATCCAAAACCAAGAAATTAGCTAAATTTCCATAGGAAAACTGACGGTACAACTGCATATCTTCTCCGTGCGGCATTGACGATTGCCTTAGAGGCATGTGTTCATAATAGGCTTGGTAAGCGGCAACTCGGCGTTTGACAAACTCCTCGATGGATTGTCCTTTTTCAGGGATCCGATCTGCATAATTATTCTCTACTTCATGGTCATCCCATGTAACAACCCAGGGAAATGCAGCATGGGCCGATTGTAAATCGTGATCTGAACGGTATTGGGCGTGTCGGTTGCGGTAGTCTTCCAGAGTTCGGATTTCGGGTCCTTTGTGCGACCGTACGTTACCTGTACTAGCGACATACTCATCTGGACCGTATTCATAAATGTAATCTCCTAGGTGAAACACAAGGTCAAGGTCTTCTTTGGCCATATGTTTGTAAGCGGTATAGTATCCATGCTCATACTGCTGACAGGAAGCAAAAGCAAAAGCTAAACTTGAAACATCAGCATCTGGATGAGGAAGCGTTTTTGTTTTCCCAATTGGGCTGAAATCTTTTCCGACTTTGAAGCGGTAGTAAAACTCAGTGTTGGCTTCAAGATTCCAAACTTCTGCATGAACTGAATGGGCGAGGGACGGGCTGGCCTTTTCCGTTCCGCGCTGGACGATTTGACGGAAATGTTGATCTTTGGCTACTTCCCATTTGACAGCAATCTTCCGGTCCGGCATGCCACCGCCGTTCAGTGGGTCTGTTGCAAGACGTGTCCAAATAACAACACTGTCTGAAAGCGGATCTCCGGAGGCCACTCCAAGTGAAAACGGATACTCCTGGAATTCAACATTATCCGCATGAACCGCCATTCCGCCCATCGACTGAGCGATGACCATCCCTAAAGAAAGGCCTGCAATCTTTCCTGCTCCTTGAAGAAACCCTCTCCGGTCCACACCTTTATGTAAGGTTTCTTCATCGAGATTCTGAATCCAATCTTGCATCGTCTTGTCTTTTGCCATTGATGGATGCTCCTTTCTGGATCTTTATCAAATGAAACATCCCCCATTATAAAGAGACTCTTTTAATTTGTTGTAAATAGATGTAAATGAAGGATAGATAAGCGGGGTGGAATTGACTAGGAAAATTGAGCGTTTAAAGTCTGAATAACAAATAATTAAGACGTTTCATAGCAAAATGTACCATTTATTTGTGGTCGGTCAGACTCATTTTTTTTAACATTTACGAAATGAAAACTACATAATTAAATGAAGATGATGCTTATTATTTAATGATTTTTAATACAGCAACTGAATGCCTAACTATTCACATATTGTCAATTGCTGTTTTCTTACTTTTTTGCCATCTGTCGGATCAACGGTTCCCGCTCTTCAAATCGACGATAATAAAAAAACTCCAAAAAGTTGAATATCCAACCACTGAAATACTTGATTTTCTTTCATAATTCAAACTTAAGTATAAATGTTCATAATTTTTAGAAAATAGTGTCGAATCTTCTTGATTTTATAGTAATTAGGCTCATAATAATAGTATGAGCTTCGACAAGTACGAGGGGAATCGAAGATGCTGTTACGAAATGCAATGGATCTTTTGGACGAGGGCGTATTGATCTGTGATGAAGAGTTCACAGTCACTTATGTCAACCCAGCCTATTTGGAAATGTTTCAATTACAGGATGTACGCATTGTTGGAGAGAACCTTCATGATATTTATCCGGATCTTGCACCAGAGAAAAAAGTAATTACAAAATCAAAAGAAGAGAAAGACGAAGTAACTTTTGAAGGAATGGACTTTCATTGGAAAGGCAAAGACATGGTGCTACAGTTGTACACGAAACAATTTTCACATGAAGGGCAAACATTCATTTTGACGAGAATATTCGATATTACCGAGCAGGCACAAAGAGAGAAACAGCTGGTCCATATGATCGAAGAGATGACAGCAAATGTAGTAATGATAGCCAAAGGATACGCCCTTTTGCCATTGCAACCGATTCTAAGGGAAGAACAAAGGCACATTCTATTAGAGAGAGTTCCAGTTTTGTGTCAAGAACAAAATGTGAGCCGTCTTGCGATCCAATTTTCTGGTATTACAGTGATCGATCAAGAGTGGGCGGTGTTATTGAAAAATTTAATGATGAGTTTAAAACTTTTAGGAATTGAAGTTGTCCTGGCCGGCATGCGTCCACAAGTCGTTATGCAGTTCACTCAGAATAACATCAAGTTGGAAGGCGTCCGGACTTTTATGAATATACAGCAGGCCACGAAATACTTTTTAGATAATGGTTTGAAACCAAGGTTTGAGTGAATCCTTTAAAAGCCCCTGTCCGTTTAATACGGACAGGGGCTTTTAAAATAAAGGGATTCGTATATTTAAGTTGCTTCTGTCATTCAGATTATAACCCCGCTTTACTAAATAGCACTCATTTTCTAAGAAGTTCTTTCGTCAGTTCGTGACTTTTAATATCAGCTTGCGGGAGCATAATGGACTTGAAATCAAATGGTTCTAAAGGCTTTCCCTCACGGATCCGATTTGGAGCATCTGGGTTCACCAAAGCACTTGTACCCAAACTGATGAAATCTGCCTCATTTTTCTCTAATAGAGAGGATGCTTTCTCAGGGGACTCAAGTTTTCCATTTGCTATGACAGGTAAATGGCTGAAAGTTTTAGCGGCTGTCGCCATAGATAGTGATCCTTCGCCAAATCCGGCCTGTGTAACATCTTCATCGGTAACGTGAATAAAATCGAGTGGGGCATTGCCAAGTTCTCCAAAAATCGTCCGTGCATCTGTTTCACCTAACGCCCAACGGTGGTCCCCATCGGAAGCTTTGCCCTGGGAAATCCGAATACCGACAATATAATCTTCTCCTACGGCTTTTCTTACTTCTTCGATCACTTCCAATACATATCGAATGCGATTCTGAGTCGTTCCACCGTATTCATCTTCTCTTTGGTTAAAGTAATCGGTCAGAAATTGGTCGAGCAAATATCCATTAGCTCCATGAATTTCGATTCCGTCAAATCCTGCTTCTTTTGCAAGTAATGCAGATTTGGCGAAGGACTTCTTAACATTCTCCATATCCTCATGAGTCATTATTCTTGGAGTTGGGAATGGGCCATTGCCGCCATAAAAAGGAAGCTGGTCATTCTTTGGAGCTACTTCAGAAGGTCCGATTGAATGGCTTCGGTGCGGATTCCCTTGAGACTGTGCCCCAGCATGCATGATTTGAGCAAGAAAAAGGGCGCCGTGTGCCTGGACGTTTCGGACGATTGGTTTCCACGCATCCCTATGATTTTCATTGGCCATTCCGGGTTGGTTATCATACCCTTGTGAATACTCCTCGTCTGGATAGATCCCTTCACTGATGATGGCACTGAATCCACCCTTGGCATAACGCTCATAGTATTGTTTCATTCGTTCATTCGCTAATCCATTATTTACAGCACTCACTCTTGTCATGGGCGCAACGATATACCGGTTCTTAAATAGCTTATCTTTTAATTTCTTCTCTTCAAAAAGTATGTTGAAATCTTTATTCATATCATTCATCTCCTTCTGTTTTCTCATAACCGTTCTATTGCTCAGATAAACAGATCAGGCAGGTTTCGTTGGACATGGATGTGCTATAATACAAACAAATGTTCTTGGAAGGTGAGTTTTATGGAAGAACTATTGAACGGTTTGAACAACGCTCAACAAGAAGCAGTGGTCTCCACAGAAGGCTATGTTCGTGTTATTGCCGGAGCAGGGTCAGGTAAGACGCGTGCATTGACACACCGTTATGCTTTTATTGTCAATGAGCTGGGTATTGATCCTTCAAATATGTTGTCCGTCACGTTTACGAATAAAGCTGCTCATGAAATGCGAAGACGGGTGAAGAAATTGATCGGCGGTGAACAAGATACAGGTTTCATTACAACATACCATGGGTTTTGTGTGAGGGTTCTTCGCGAAGATATCCACCGGTTATTTTACCCGAAAAACTTTGTGATCTTAGATGTTGAGGATCAAAAAGTCTTGTTACGTGAGATCTTTGAAGATATGGGCTTAAAGATGAATGACAAAACGTTTAAAAGGATACTGGACAAAGTCGGGATGTTGAAAGGGAATACCCATTACGTCCAGCAAATGATCCTACGAGGGGAAATGCCGGCTGTTGAAAAAGCTGGAGATCTCGATAGTCAGATCATTCAATATTACTTGAAAAAGCAGAAACGGGTGTATGGCCTCGACTTTGATGATTTACTTAATTTTGTATTTGTTTTATTTGAACAATATAAAGAAGTACTTGAAAAGTGGCAGGACCGTCTTTACTATCTGCAAGTCGATGAGTTTCAGGATAGCAGCTTCAAACAGTTTGAACTAGTTAAAATGCTTTCAGAAAAGCACGGAAACTTGTTCGTGGTCGGGGATCCTGACCAGACGATCTATGAATGGCGGGGAGCAGATCCTAAGTATATGGTAGATTTTGAAGAATACTTTCCAGAAGCTCAAACGGTTTTATTGAAAGAAAATTATCGTTCCACTCCGGAAATCTTATCCCTCGGCAACGCTTTGATCCAGAATAATTATTTCCGTGTTGATAAAGATATGACACCGATCAATCCTCCTGGAGTGAAGGTGATTCATTATCACGGTAAAGATGAGATCCAGGAATCGAAATGGATTGTTCAGCAGATGAAAAGGATCGTAGAACAAAATCAAGCTCGATTAAGTGAGATTGCCGTTTTATACAGAGCCAATTATTTATCTCGTTTTATCGAACAGGAATTGATTGCTGAGAATATCGAGTACACGATTTATGGCGGGTTTAAATTTTTCGATCGGATGGAAATCAAAGATGCGCTAGCCCATTTACGTTTGATTGCAGTTGGAGATGACTTATCTTTTAATAGAATCGTCAATGTCCCGAAAAGACAGATCGGGAAAAAAAGAATGAGCTTTATCAGACAAAAGGCCGAAGAAGATCGCCTATCCCTGTATCAGACCTTGAAGAAATATGCTGATCACGAACGGTTACAACGTACAGGTGCTGAATCATTCATCAATGCGATTGAATCTTTGAGAGAGAAAAGGAAGACAATGAAAGTTTCTGAGCTTCTTCAAGAGGCATTACAAGTGACAGGTTATGAAGCATACAGAAGAGAAGATGGAGACCAACAGCGATTGGACAACCTTGCTGAACTGTTGCATTCAATCGTCCAATATGAGCAGACTCTAGGAGAAACGCTTGACCTGGAGGAGTACTTGCAGATGTTATCTCTTTATACAGATGATGATAGAGAAGATCAAATGGATTCAATTAAGCTGATGACCATCCATACAGCAAAAGGGTTGGAGTTCCCCTATGTATTCTTGATTGGTGTGACTGAGAGTGTGCTTCCGAATGTACGAGCATTAAGGCAGCGGAAAGAGCGGGCCTTGGAGGAAGAACGGAGGCTGGCTTATGTTGCTGTCACCAGGGCAAAACGTGAACTTTATTTGACTGAGTCGGAAGGGTTTCAAAATGGAGGGCAAAAGAAATATCCATCCCGCTTCATTTTTGAGGTGGAAGATGAATTAATTGATCGAATCGGTGAAATAGACGAAGGGTTGATGGATGAAGCGAAAGAATTCATCAAAGCATCCCACCATATGGATATAACATCACCAGCGAGCCACTATGAAAAGGGAATCCGGGTGAAGCACCCGGTCTTTGGGGAAGGTACGATTGAAGATATTGATGAAAAGAAAAATAACTATTTGATTTTTTTCGATCAATTGAAGTCGCCGCGGCCAATCAGTCGAAACTTCAAGAAATTAGAGAAACTATGATATATAAAAGCCGTCACAAACACTGTGACGGCTTTTATATACTGTTGGCAATATTCATAGCATTTTCTGTACGTTCTTCCTCAGATCCATGATATTCGATTTGATAAATGACATCTGCTTCACTTTCATACCATTCAATATAAACATAGTCTTCTTTCTTCTGTACCCCAGCAACAGCTCCGGAGTTCAACGGAATCTGCAGTTCGGATTCTTGAAGAATGTTATCTGGATTGAAAAGGGTTGTGACCAGGACTTTTTCTGAGTTACTAGACTCATAAATGACTTCCACCTGCTCTTCTGAAGTGGTAGCTTTTACGCTGGCCACCTCAAATGGTATTTCATCTGGGAGACCGACTTTTTCTTGCTCTTCCTTAGAGAGTGCTTCGATCGGATCGGCAAAAGAATCAGGATGAGCTTCTTTTAAATCTCCCAAACCCAGGTCTTGAGAAGAACAAGCGATTAAGAATAAGAAAGCTATGAATAGAAAAGTACGTTTGACCATTATTTACAACTCCTCGAATCTATGAAAACTTCCGTACACATTTTACCACACTTTTTTACGTAAGGCTCTGATCTATAGGGTTTTATTTTAGGAGTGAATGAGACACGTTTCCTAGCTGTTTGTGAAAGGTATATAAAAAATATTTTTTTACGTATAAAGTGAAACATACACAGTGATAGATTCGTACAAAGGGGAAGAGATAAAAAAACACTTAACAATACAGGCAGGGTTACGGTAGTAAGGGGAAAAAATCCATCAGGAAGAAAGGTAGGATCATATGGAAGATATCCAAATCCGCTCATTTCTGGAACATGATATTTACGCCGTACAGCAATTGAACAAAAAAGAGGGATGGAATACTCTCGTCCAACAGGAGGAGGAAACCCTGTGTGCATGGTTGAATTCTGAACCCGCATTGATTGCACTTTCAGAGGGTGAGGTCGTCGGTTATCTCAGGGGGCTGACAGACGGAACGGTTACACTGTATATTTGTGAATTGCTCGTCAAAGAAAATTACCGGAGCAGAGGGGTTGCTGAACACCTGATCCGGACCGCACATGAATGTTTTCCGAGTACTCGTGTGGAGATGTTAGCATCAAGCGACTCCGAAGGTTATTATGCCGACCGCGGCTACCGTGCTTTTCATGGATTCCGGAAGTCTGCAGAAGAAATCTGAAAAACCAATGACCATGGGATGCCCTGGTCATTGGTTTTTTTGTACTAATAATCAGAGTCTGTGAAAGTTTGCTGACAGGATCGCCACTGGTCAGCTGTCGATGTAATGAGCGAATTTAGCTGAAACGGATCTTGGGAGCCATTTAGATAGATAAGCCATACTTTGGTTGGCCGTCCCGGGAATGATGACTCTTTTTCCTTTGACAAAGCCCAAAAAGCCGGCTTTTGCTACTGATTCCGAGGACATTGTACTGTTGACTAGTTTTGTATGCTCTGCTTTAGCTGTTTTGAAAAAGTTTGTATCTGTGGCTCCTGGACAGAGGGTAGAGATGGTAACACTTGTATCTTTTAATTCTTCTACTAGCGCTTCTGATAAGGAGAGTACGTAGGCCTTTGACGCATAATAGACAGACATCTTCGGTCCGGGTTGAAAAGCGGCTGTACTTGCAACGTTCAGGACGCCTTTAGGAATAGAACGGAAACGTGCAGCCTTGATTTCAGGTAAGAATAAGTGGGTGAGTTCTGTCAGTGCATTTACGTTCACTTGCAGCATTTTTTGTTGATCTAAGAGAGGGAGCTCATCAAAATAGCCATTTAAACCGAATCCGGCGTTATTCACCAATACGCTAACTGTCAGACCAAGCTCTTTTACTTTGTCATAAACAATTTCAGCTGCTCCGGGCTCTGACAAATCTTGGGGGATGATTGTAACGGGGTGTCCCTCAAGCTCTGTTTTTAGTTGTAGCAGCTTCTCTTCAGTTCGGGCCACGACGATTAAGTTATAACCGGATTTTGCGAAAAGTTTAGCTAATTCATAACCGATGCCGCCAGAGGCGCCGGTGATCAGTGCAGTAGGTTTCATCAATACCTCTCCTTTAATCTGGATTGATAACAGTCTATACCCTATAGAAAGGCAGTACAAATCAACCACCTCAGGTCATCCATAATATGGATGACCTGAGGTGGTATAAAATGGAACTTCATGCGATTTCTTTGTGCTTTAATGTGTAAGTTGCGCCAAAGAGTAAGGCGATGATAACCACTGCCGTGATCAGACTTGTGAACATTAGGTTACTTTCCATTTCTCCATTTTGAAGAATTCCCGGGAGGTAGGATGTAATCATCGCTGGACTCCATTCAAGGAGATGAGAAAAAACACTTGTCAATAAATTCATTAAGATGACTGTACTGATCGTCAAAAATAAAACCAATCCTGGTGATTTAGTCAAGGCATTCATGAACAGGCTGATACTTACGATCAACATGATCCAAAGGCTGTAAAATAGAAAAGCAGTCAGCATGCCGGAAAAAGAGAGAGGATCAAATAAGAGATTCACATAATACCAACTAGCTAAAAGTCCTAATAAGATAGAAGTGAGAATCAAGGTCATATGAGCTGCCCATTTCGCAGTCGTATAGCAGTGATAAGGAATGGGTTTGACAAGAACAAGCTCTGCGACTCCACTTTTTCGTTCCCCTGAAATCGTCCCCATCGTGATTAATGCTATAACCAGCACACCAAGCATATTCAATTGAGATATACTCATCATGAGCACATCAGAGGGGCGGGGTGTCGGTATGTCGATCGTTGCGCCATCTGGAAGTCCGCCAGTGGCTTCAAGAATTTGAGGGAGGTAGTAGGTCGATAAGGGGTCGATGATGCTGAGCAATATGAAGACTAAAGGGACCCATATCCACTTGAAATTCCTTGCCGATTCTAATAATTCTTTATTGTAAATGGTCAGCCATTGCATATTCGTTCACCACCTTCATAAATAAATCTTCTAGGGACGTGCGGCCTACCTCGAATTGTAAGAGCGGCCATTTCTCCTTCGCTGCCAGTGATAAGATTTCGTCTCTGGCATCGAGGGTGTTCTTCACATAAACCTGTAAGACCTGTTTGTTATATTCTGTTTTAGTGACAATTTCAAGTTTGTCTAATTGCTTCTGGTAATTTTCAGGATTATCGGCAAATCTCAGTGAAATTTTGTCTACCTGATGTCTTTCTTTCACATTTTCGAGAGGTCCTGACTCAATGATAGACCCTTCATGCATCAGCAGGATTTCGTCACTTGCTTCCTCTGCATCACTGAGAATATGAGTAGAGTAAAGGAGGGTGGTTTCCTGCTTCAATTCCTCCATTAAATCCAATACATCTCTTCTTCCTAAAGGGTCCAGCGCAGAGACTGGTTCATCCAGCATTAAGACTTTCGGTTTATGAATCATCGCTTGGGCAATACCTAACCTCTGTTTCATTCCACCTGAATATTTAGCTATACGGCGGTTTTTGACTGCATCAATCCCAACTCGTTTCAATAATTGATCCGCCTGCTGATGTGCATCCTTCTTTGAGAGACGGGCAAGGCGTGCCACATAAATAAGGAACTCTCTGCCTGTCATCCACCCATGATACTGGGGATGCTGTGGTAAGTAACCGATATGGTGTCGTATGTCGTCGTCCTTACTTCCCTCTAGCTGTACATCTCCGCATGTAGGTGTGATGAGTCCGGCCATCATTCTTAAGGTAGTTGTTTTTCCGGCCCCGTTAGGTCCCAGAAGTGCAACGCATTTCCCGGGAGATAACTGAAATGATATATCATTGACAGCTGCGTGTTTATCGTATGATTTCACTAAACTTTTCACACTGATCATGAATCTATCCTCCTTCCGAAGATGAAATATGCGATTGGGCCAAGTGTGTTGATGAACAGGATAATCAGTACCCACATCCATTTAGGCCCGTTCGTTGCATCGGTGCGCAGTAAGCTGATGATCGCTGTAATCATCAATATTAATTGAATGATCAAGAGAGGAGCGATAATCGCCAGGTTGTCTTGAATAAATTGAATGGCAGTTTGTGTCATTATCATGATTGAACCTCCTTCATAGTTAAAGAATTTTGAAGTACTAACTTACTCTCTGATCCAGGTGAAAATAATCAAAGGTTTTTACGCCAGGCTGTTCTTGTCAAAATGAAAAAAACGATACTTGGGACAGGGAACTGAATCAAGCCGACGAGTCCCCAGAGCCATGGGACTTTTCCTCTTTTCTTAGCTTTGAGGAATAAAACAGAACTTTGGGTGATGAGAATCATACCGATAAGGATGAACCCCCACAGCGGTATTTCTTCTGGTCCATAATATTTCATTGTCGCGACGCCACCGTTCTAGAAGTTTCTTTAATAAAATAAAGCAGGACCACAAGAGTGGAGATGACTTGAGTTCCAATAAATAATAGAGGGGTATACATTACACTTATTGCTAGGGAACTGAGAAAAACAATGGCTATGATCCATAAACACGTCATCTCTATCCATAATCTCTTGTACCAGGCTTCGGTTTGTTTTTGCACCATATTTTCAAAATAGTGAATGGACGGTTCTTTAATATCCATTTGTTCATCAGTATGTGCTGCTGTTTTCTTCAATATTTGTTCGACGTCACTGGTTTTATCATGACCTTTCATGATGTTGCAGCTCCTTTCGCAATTTGTCTAAACCATAATATACGCGTGATTTAACTGTGCCTGCTTTGACTTTCGTCATACGTGCAATTTCCTCGTATTCGTAACCGTAATAATGCTTCAATACGATAGGGATGCGGTATTGATCTTCCAGCTCCCATAAAGCTTCCTGTACGTCATGCCATTCATGATTGGAGGGTATGGGCGGTGGTTCTCGTCTAAGACGTTCCCTTTCCTGCTGTTCAAAATCCAGCTTTCGTTTCTGTTTTCTTTGCATATCCAAATACGTGTGAGTAGCAATTTGGATAACCCATGTCGAGAAACTTGCTTGCTCTTTATATTGGTGGATTTTTTGTATCACTTTGGCGAGGGTTTCCTGCGTGACATCATAGGCCACTTGTTCATCCCCGCTCATTTTCCATAAGTATTTGACCACAAAGCTGTAGTGCTCTTTCAACAGCTTTGCTAACGCTTGCTGGTCTCCATGCTGGGCACGTGTTATTTCCTTTCGATCCATAATCATTCCTCATTTCCGACTTACTCATAAGACGTATGATGGACGCATTTCGTTCAAATGAATTTATTATTTCGGTATAACCGGCTTTCATTTCTAGTATCTTTGAGTTAAAGAATAATGGAAGTGGACTGGTTGACATTATTGTCTGAATTTTATAGACTATTAGAAAGCATTTTAAAGAGCAGTAGATTAGTTGAGAAGAGAATGAGTTGAGTTGAGGTACCAGGATGAGCAGAGTAGAGTGAGCGAGGGATCATCAGACGAAGGAGCTGTTTGATTGCCTAGCCTTTTTATACCCATTTTTCACCCACTCGTTTTAATCCTCAACGTCTCATTCTCCATAATACTATATGGAGAGGTGAGCACATGACTACTTATGAATCATTTAAAAGCGATGCCGAGACGTATCGCACCATCCCGATTACCCAATCCTTTTATACAGATACATTGACACCGATTCACATGTTTCACGCCCTGAATGATGAAGCGGTCTATATGTTAGAGAGCCAGGATCCGGAGTCGCCCTGGTCTAATTTTTCCTTCATTGGTTTAGATCCGATGATTGAAATCAAGGAAAAGAATCAGACGTTCTCAATTACTGATTTCCATTATAATTCTACCGAAAAAACGACATCCTTCGAAGCAGCTTTTCAAAAAGTTGTCGAAGACCTGCAAGTGAAGCAAGCTGATGTGGACTTACCATTTAAAGGTGGAGGCGTAGGCTACATCAGTTATGATGCGATATCTGATTATGAGCCTGTACCAAGAGCTCCGGAAGATGCACTGGATTTAGCTAATTACCACTTATTATTTTGCCAGACGTTAATTGCTTATCATCATAAAACGAAAGAGACGACCATTCTTTCATTTGCGAGAATGGGCAGACACCAAGATTCAAGAGATGTTTTCAACAGCACAAATGATCGAATAAAAGATATTCAAAAAAGGTTGATGAATTCAAAGGATTTGCCTGACTTGATGCTCCCTGGGGATTTGAATCAAAAGGAAACCGTACAATTCGGAAGTAATTATGAGCCTGGTCAATATAAAGCGGACGTAGAAAAAATCAAAGAGTACATTCGTGCAGGTGACATTTTTCAAGCGGTGTTATCGCAGCGGTTCCATACAGTTACGGAGCGGAGCGGTTTTGAATTGTACCGCGTGTTAAGGAATGTCAATCCATCACCATATATGTTCTTTTTGCAAATGAATAATCTGGAAGTGATTGGAAGCTCCCCTGAACGTTTACTGGAAGTTCAAGACGGGAGACTTGAAATCCATCCCATAGCAGGGACAAGGAAAAGAGGAAAGACTCTCGAGGAAGACAATGCACTAGCGGAGGAGTTGCTGGCTGATGAAAAAGAATTAGCAGAACATCGGATGCTAGTCGATCTTGCGCGGAATGATATCGGACGCGTTGCCGAGTATGGAACAGTCGATGTAAGCGAATATATGACGATCGGACGTTTTTCGAAGGTTATGCATATCATCAGTAAAGTGACTGGAATATTGAAAGAAGAGGTGTCACCGATTGATGCGCTCATTTCTTCTTTTCCTGCAGGGACCTTATCCGGAGCGCCGAAAGTCAGAGCGATGCAAATTCTGAGAGAGCTTGAACCTACGCCGAGGAATCTTTATGGTGGAGGAATCTTATATTTAGGATTTGATGGAAATATCGATTCCTGTATAACAATCCGGACCATGACACTTGTCGGAAAAGACTTGTATATCCAGGCAGGAGCTGGGATTGTCGCCGATTCTGATCCAGAAGCAGAGTTTCAGGAAACATTGAATAAAGCAAGTGCACTAAAAAGGACGATTCAACTAGCTGAGCAAGTTTTTGAGAAGAGTGGAGAAGGAGTGGAGACGAGATGAAAAATACACTGAGCAAAGTCGTATCCGGGGAAATGATTAGTGAGCAGGAAGCCTTCGAAACGATGGATTCGATTATGAAGGGTGAAACGACTACCGGCCAGTTGATGAGTATGTTGAGTGTCATGCGATATCGTGGAGAAACAGTTGCAGAAATGACAGGATTCGTCCGTGCTATGAGACAAAACATGACCAAGCTTGATGTCGAAGACCCGACGATTGTAGATACATGTGGTACAGGGGGCGATGGTGCTTCTACTTTCAACATATCCACCGCCGTATCCATTGTGTTAGCGAGCATGGGAGTAAAGGTAGCCAAACATGGAAATCGGAAAGTTTCCTCTAGAAGTGGAAGTGCCGATGTTTTGGAATCTCTGGGCATTCCGATTGATACGACCCCGGAAGAAGGAGCAAAAGCTTTGAGGGACAAAGGGATGACTTTCATGTTTGCTCCACTTTACCACCAGGCAATGAAGCATGCGGGACCTGCCAGGCAAGAACTGGGGTTTCGTACAGTCTTCAATTTGCTTGGGCCGATGTCCAATCCGGCCAATGCTAAACGGCAATTGATCGGGATTTATGATACAGCATATGCTGAAAAAATGGCTGAAACCCTTCATAAGTTAGGTTCTACTCATGTTTTGTTAGCAACAGGCAGAGATGGTTTAGATGAAATCACGATGACAGGTGAAACCGATCTGGTGGAAATGAGAGATGGTAAGATTACTAGATTTACCGTAAGTCCTGAAGAGTTCGGGTTATCCCGCGGACGTTTAGAGGATATCCGAATCACGGAAACCGGACAAAGTGCAAAGATCATTAAGGACGTTCTTTATGGGAAGGCGAATGAAAGTGCGCATACAATCGTGGTTATGAATGCGGCAGCAGGCCTTTACGTAGCAGGGAAAGTAGCTGACCTTCGTGAAGGTGTCCACCAAGTAGAAAAAGCTATTCGTGAAGGAGTGGCTAAAGACTATTTTGAGTCCATCGTAATGGAGAAGGAGAATCGCCAATATGCTTGAAACCATCTTAGCAGTTAAGAAACAAGAAATAGAAAGACTTTTTTTGCCTGAGGAACACACTTTCACCCATCGTTCTCTTTTCAGCTCTTTAAAGTCTTCTCCTTATAAAGCTGGGTTAATTGCAGAAGTGAAGAAAGCTTCGCCTTCTAAAGGAATTATCCGAGAAGATTTCAATCCCGTTCGGATTGCTCATGATTATAATCATGCTGGAGTTCAGGCTATTTCTGTTTTGACAGACCAGCACTTTTTCCAGGGGCACAGGGACTACCTCACAGACATCAAACAAGTCGTTGATGTACCGGTATTGAGAAAAGATTTTATCATCGACTCGCTTCAAATTGCGGAGAGTGCTTATATAGGAGCGGATGCTATTTTACTTATAGGGGAAGCGTTAGAAGCTGAGAAGCTCCACGAATTGTACCTTCAAGCTTATGAACTGGGGATGGAAGTGTTGGTCGAGGTTCATAGTGAGGAGACATTAGAAAAAATACTTGCTCATTTCACTCCCCGTATTCTGGGAATCAATAATCGCAATCTTCATACGTTCGAAACGAAGTTGTCGCAAACAGAACGGATGGCTGAACTAGCACCGAAAGAATCTCTGGTGGTTTCAGAAAGTGGCATTTTTACACATGAAGATTTAGAGACAGTCGCTGGTTATGGTGCGGAAGGAATTCTGGTCGGTGAGTCGTTGATGAGGCAGCAGAATATCAAACAGGCAGTACGGGCTTTGTTGGAAGGAGTGAACGTATCATGAAAGAACCCATCGTGAAATTATGCGGCAATCACTCTCTCTCCGATGTTGCAAAAACGACATCCTCAGATGCTTCACACCTTGGCTTCATTTTTGTCAGAAAAACGAAGCGGTACGTACGTCCGGAATATGTCAGGCGTTGGGTGAAGAAAATCCGTCCCAAACAAAAACTGGTGGGCGTATTCATTGATCCGACATTAGAAGAGGTTGAAGAAGTACTCCACTTTGTTTCATTAGATGTCATTCAACTGCACGGGAACGAAACAGTCTCGCAGCTTTTAAGAATAAAAGAAGCGTTCGGCTTACCTGTCTGGAAAGTGATTCATCACAAGAATGAAGGCATTCAACAAATGGAAGTGTTTCGCGGTGTTGCGGACGGGTACGTAATTGATTCTAAAGTGCAAGGGGCGTCGGGCGGTACAGGTATACGGTTCGATTGGGAGGCTGTCCCCATGTACAGGGACGCAGCTTATCAACAGGGGGTACCTTGTCTCATTGCAGGAGGAATCAAACCGCAAAACATAGCTGAACTGCTTAAATATAAACCGGAAGGCATCGACCTATCGAGCGGCATTGAAGAAAATGATGGAAAAGATATCAGTAAAATCCAAGCAATTATGAAAGAGGTGGAGCGGAATGTTGCAAGTATTTCCTGATTTTAAAGGACGTTATGGTGATTTCGGTGGAAAGTATGTACCTGAAACATTGATGGGTCCTTTACAAGAGTTAGAAGAATCACTGGACGAGGCTATGAGCGACCCTGACTTCTTAAAAGAATACCATCATGTATTGAAAGAGTACGCTGGCCGCCCTACCTCATTATCGTATGCTGATAAACTCAGTGGTCACCTTGGGGGTGCCAAGATTTATTTGAAACGTGAAGACTTGAACCATACAGGTGCTCATAAATTGAACAACGCCATTGGACAAGCTTTGCTGGCAAAACGCATGGGTAAAGAGAAAATCATTGCAGAAACAGGCGCAGGACAACATGGAGTGGCTTCTGCTACTGTTGCAGCAAAGTTCGGACTGAAGTGTAAAGTTTTCATGGGAGAGGAAGATATCCGCAGGCAAGAACTTAACGTTTTTCGCATGAAACTATTAGGGGCAGACGTCGTATCGGTATCAAGTGGTAATGGGACGCTCAAAGATGCCACAAATGAAGCGATCCGCTATTGGGTTGCGAACTGTGAAGATCATTTTTACTTAATTGGTTCCGTTGTCGGCCCCCACCCATACCCGCGTATGGTGCGGGATTTCCAACGGGTCATCGGTGATGAATCCAGGAAGCAATTTTTAGAAGTGGAAAACGAGCTTCCTGATCGAATATATGCTTGTGTCGGTGGAGGAAGTAATGCGATGGGGATCTTTTACCCTTTCTTAGATGATGCAAGTGAACTGGTCGGGGTAGAAGCGGCTGGTAAAGGAATCGATACCCCAGAACATGCAGCAACACTGTCTAAAGGGACACCTGGAGTGATCCACGGTTCAATGACTTATTTAATGCAGGATGAAAACGGTCAAATTACAGAGCCTTACTCCATCTCTGCCGGACTTGATTACCCTGGCATAGGTCCAGAGCATGCCCATTTGTTCAAAACGAAAAAAGTCCGCTATGAAGCAATTACAGACGAAGAAGCATTGGGTGCATTGAAGTTACTGACAGAAAAAGAAGGAATCATCCCCGCTATTGAAAGTGCCCACGCCCTTGCTCAAGCATTCAAAGAAGCAGGGAATATGTCGGCAGATCAAACGATTTTGATTAATTTGTCGGGTCGTGGTGATAAAGACATGGCGACCTTGATGGAACATTTTCAGGAGGAGGTTTAACATGTTGACGAAGACACCTTTCCAAGGAAAACTGACCAAAACAAAAAATTTGTTCATTCCTTTTATCGTAGCTGGCGACCCGACCCCTGAATATACGATCCAGTTCGCTTTGCGCTTGCAAGCAGAGGGAGCGGATGTTTTAGAGTTAGGTGTTCCCTACTCCGATCCGCTTGCAGACGGACCGACCATCCAACGTGCAGCTAAACGTGCATTGAATGCGGGAATGTCACTCCGCAAAGCCATCGAGTTGGTGCCTGAATTGCGAAAGCACGGTGTGGAGATTCCTATTGTTATTTTCACGTATTATAATCCAGTCTTACAAATCGGTCATGACGAATTTTTTAAGTTATTAGACAACAACGGGGTGGAAGGATTATTAATTCCTGACCTCCCATATGAAGAGAGTGAAGAAATCCGGGAACAGTCGGAGCAGGCAGACATTGAGTTCATTTCTCTCGTGGCACCGAATTCAGACCAAAGAATCAAACAGATTGCTGAACATGCCAAGGGCTTTCTTTACTGCGTTTCAGCCCTGGGTGTAACGGGGGAGCGCAAGGAGATGTCTGAAGAAACTTTGTCCTTCATTGAAAAAGTAAAAGAACATAGCTCTGTACCTGTTGCGGTCGGCTTTGGAATCTCTACGAATGAACATGTGAAACTTGTGCGTGAACATGCTGATGGTGTGATTGTCGGGAGTAAAATCATCCGTTTAATAGAAGATGAACTGAACCATATAGAGAATGGAGAAGGTGACAAAGCCCTTGGGAACTTTTCCGAAGGGGTGAACAGTCTCGTTCAATAGTTTTTTCAAAAGTAGAGCAGAGGGGAGTGGAGCAGAGTGATTTATATGATTGATCACTATGATTCTTTCACTTATAACATCGTCCAATATTTGGGGGAGCTAGGGGAAGAAGTCATTGTGCGGAGAAATGATGAAGTGAGATTAGAAGAGATAGAGGAAATTGATCCGGATTTGATATTTTTATCGCCCGGACCCTGTTCGCCAGATGAAACGGGAATCACTCTAAAAGTAATTGAAATATTTAAAGAGAAGAAACCGATATTCGGTGTTTGTTTAGGACATCAAGCGATTGCACAAGTTTTTGGTGGAAATGTTGTACGCGCTGAAAAGCTCATGCACGGAAAGTCCTCACGTATCTTTCATGATGGGAGAGGAATCTATGAAGGAATCAACAACCCTATGGAAGCGATGCGTTATCATTCCCTCATCGTGGAGTTGAAGGATCTTCCAGAGTGTTTTGAAGTGACAGCCGCTACTATTGAAGGTGAAATCATGGGCATCCGTCATGAATACTTACCGATTGAAGGTGTACAATTTCACCCTGAATCGATTGGGACGAATGATGGCAAGCAATTGCTGCAAAACGTAATTGAAAATCGGATGAAGGCATTAATTTAAGAGAGAGACGGAAACCTATTAATAGGTTTCCGTCTCTTTTAATTAGGTCTTAAGGACTAATTTAACTACAAAATTCTGTCGGGAAATCATTGATTTATTTGAAATTTCATAACAGTAATGCAATTCTTGGAAGTGTTGCGGTTATCGCTTTCATAAAAGATTGTGAAAAAATGTAAGTCTTGAAAAACGCTTGTAAATGATACTTTTAAGAGGTGAAAAAAGCATTTTCACAATTCGATAATCTATGTTAATTTAGATAACGTTGTGTTCAAAGGGCAAGAAAATACATCGGCCGGTGTTTTGACAAGGAAGCAAACCCAGGACTCAGCCAACAAAAAAACATCAGGAGATGATTTAGTAGTTATGGAATTGCAACAAGATCCAACTCTGCTTTGGTTTATAGCAATCTATGGAATAATTATGATAGGTATTGGTATTTTTATGTCGAAGAAGGTGGCCGGCAGTGAAGATTTCGTATTAGCCGGTAAAAGTTTAGGACCTTTCGTTTTGATGGGGACCCTTCTTGCCACCTGGACAGGAAGTGGAAGTATTTCTGGTGGAGAAACGTCAATGGCGTTTACATATGGAATTCTACCTTCCTTGATGATGATGCTCCCAACGTTAGTCGGAATTATCATTCTTTATGTTGTCGCTCCAAAGATCCGGGAGTATGGAAAATTCACCGTAGCCGGAATTCTGGAAGCGAAGTATGGTCGTACATCCCGTAACATTGCGAGTGTCATTATCATCCTTGCTTATGTAGGAATCGTATCTTATCAAATGAAAGGCTTCGGATTCATCCTTAATTTAACGACTGGTATGACAGTACAAACAGGTACGGTAATCGGTGCCGCAATGATTATTTTCCTTGCGATGATCGGTGGTCTTCGTTCTGTATCTCAAACGGACGCGATCAGTGGTTTTCTGATGGTCGGTGGATTGATCGTCACTGTACCGACAATCATTTATGTTGCGGGTGGATGGAGCGAAATCGTCGCTAACGTCCCAGAGTCCCACATGACTGCTACGGGTGGCTTGACAACCATTCAAATGATCGGTTATTTGATGCCTTCCTTATTCTTATTATTAGGTGACCAAAACATGTATCAGCGTCTTGCCTCATCAAAAGGGGACAAATCAGCTAAACGGGCTCAACTTGGATGGTTGATTGCGATGCTCATCATATCGCCATCCATTTCTGTTATCGCTTTTGCTTCACGTTCGATCTTCCCGGACATCGATCCTGGGATGGCTTTGATGGCCACAACGGTAGCAATGCCTATAGCGGTCGGTGGTATTCTTTTAGCAGCTGCAGCTTCATTCATCATTACTACAGGAAACTCTTATTTGCTATCAGCAGCTACCAACTTGACCTATGACCTTTATGGTAAATATGTAAATAAAGACGCTTCAGATAAAAAGCTATTAGGAATGACGAGAATCTTCATTGTAGCCCTTGGTCTATTCGCATTCTTGATTATCAGTTACTTCCCAACAGTCTTAAGTGTACAGATGTACGCTTACACGGTATACGGCGCAGGGCTGACGCCAGCAGTTCTGGCTGTTTTCTTCTGGAAACGTGTCAATGCAGTCGGAGGTGTTTCTTCAATGGTAGCAGGTGTAGTAGCTACATTGACTTGGGAGATCATCCTGCAGCAGCCGTTTGAAGTTAACAGTGTAGTAGTCGCAGTACCTGTGGCTGTCATCGTATTGATTGTAGCCACACTATTGACGACGAAGAACGGTAATCAGACAAATCAAGTGACTTCCAATGCTTAATTAAGGAATAAGAGAACCTCCCGGGCATCTGTATTGATACCCGGGAGGTTTTTTGATGATTTGAGTTGTTATAGATACCATTCGAAAATTCATTGCCACTGTCAGTTACGGAAAACGAGCAGTTTCGCAGGTATTTTGATAGAGAGAACACAAAAACCCCCTTTTTCTGTGAAATCACAGAAAAAGGGGGTTTTTAGGAAGTGGAGCATATCGGGCTCGAACCGATGACCTCTTCGCTGCCAGCGAAGCGCTCTCCCAGCTGAGCTAATGCCCCATAAGATTTGCGGACAATTTCTATTTTATATAGAGCACGAAAAAAAATCAAGGGGAAAATAATCTATCTCCCACTTTAAATTGATTTTACACTGGTTATGTATGGAAAGGAACACTTAAGGGTGATTTCTATCCTTAAAATGTGTTAAAATTTTGCTATGTGCAAAAGTCTTTACAAGTGTAAAATTTTAGCAAATAGATATATGGGTGGGAAAACATCATGAATATACTTTTAACCGGCGTGACTGGATTTGTAGGCAAGAGGTTGACCATGCGTTTACTACAAGAAGGCCATGCTGTTTATGCCATAGTTAGAAATGAAGAAAAAGCCAATCATTTAATAGACTCCGTTCCGAAGCATATAAGGGAAAAACTGTATTTATTTATGGGTGACATTGGAGAACCCAGGGCAGGTCTGGATGATGAGAAGGTACTAGAATTGAAGGGAAAGATCGATACCGTTTACCATATGGCGGCTTATCTGTCTTTCAATGATGGAGAAAAAGAGAGAACTTACCATGTGAATGTCGAAGGTACAAGACACCTGTTAGAACTCGCGAAAGAGATTGAAGTGGATAACTTTTCCCATGTAAGTACTGCTTATACGTTAGGCAATCAAGTACATGCCACAGAAGAATTACATTCCATGGAACAATCATTTGTGAATGAATATGAAAAAAGTAAATGTCAGGCCGAACATCTAGTTTATACCTATAGGGACAGGTTTAATGTGAATATTTACCGCCCCTCCATTATTGTAGGAGACTCAAAAACAGGAGAAGCTGAAACAACGTTTGCTTTATATGGTGTGATGAGAAGTTTTGAAATTCTTCAAAAACGAATGGAAAGACAAAAAGATACACCACTCAAGAAGGTCAAGTTTTTGTGTAACAGTGATACGGCACAGAATCTGGTGCCTGTAGATTATGTGGTGGATGTATTAGTGCTGGGGTTGAACCATGCGAAAAGGAATGAAATCTATCATATTACAAACTCCCATCCGCCGACGAACCAAATGGTGTTCGATACGTTAAAAAACAACCTTCGCTTCAACCAGGTCGAGTTGGTGCCTACATCTTTTGAAGGGGAATTAACAGAACAAGAGGCGAAGTTCAATCAACCTATGAAAGTCTTCCATCAGTATTTGAACAGGACGTTAACATTTGACGATTCAAACACCCAGCAATTGTTGAAAGAAAGTAATAAGCTACCTCTCGACTTCAATGAAGAGGTACTTGATACGATCATTTCCGGGCGTTAGGGTCAATGTAAAGGGTGTAATAAGACAACTATGATAACTATGATGAAGGGAAAAGGGATTCCCTTGAACTATGAAGCCCATATCAATGATAGACGTAAAGAATGGATTGTGTTTTTTCACGGGTTTGGTGGAAATTATACGATTTTCAACAGGCAG
This sequence comes from Halobacillus litoralis, assembly GCF_004101865.1. Lineage (NCBI taxonomy): Bacteria > Bacillati > Bacillota > Bacilli > Caryophanales > Bacillaceae > Halobacillus > Halobacillus litoralis. The sequence continues at coordinate 1,240,922 of NZ_CP026118.1, read as the reverse complement.
ATAAGTCATTTTAAGGAAGATTATAACCTCCTGTTTGTCGACCTGCCTGGACATGGGAAATCACCGGATTTCACCGGGGAAGAAAATGTCCTGGCGTTTACGAGTAAGAAAGTGATAGAACTCCTTGATCAAGTGGGTGTACGACAAGCTCACTTGGTTGGTGTTTCATTGGGGACGATCGTCATGCAGGATATAGCCACTAAGTTTCCCGAACGGATCAAATCCATGGTATTATCAGGTGCTGTCGGGAAATGGTTGTGGTGGGGAGAGGCACTCGGAAAATTCACACTGACCTTCCCAGTCCGATCATTATTACCTTATATGATTCCATTTGTGACCTTCGCCTATATTGTCTTACCAAAAAGGAATCATAAAAAATCAAGGGATGTATTCATAAAGGAAGCACTAAAGCTTGGTAAAAGCTCCTATATCAACTGGTTATTCACGGTGAAGGACGCCCATATGATATACAGAACATTGAGAAAGCAAGGAAATCGAATCCCCAAGCTGTATATATCCGGCGAAGAGGATCATATGTTCTTGAAGGGGATTACCACACACGTGCGAAAAGAAAAGGAAGCAGAATTACTGATTTTAAAAGAATGTGGGCATGTATGTAATATCGAAAAGTACCCCCAATTTAATCAGCATGCTTTGAAATTCTTTGAAAGCATTGATAACGAAGTTCTTAAAAGAAGGCTTGAAGCTTCTTCTGGATTGTAGGATAAAAAACCCCAGATTAAAAAGATTCCACTGAAAAAGACTTCTCAATCTAGAGGAGCTGTTAATGTTTGTTTTTGTTTCTCACGAATCGTTTGTCGGTGGTGCTGTCCCCTCATGTGTCACCACAGAATGCTCCTCGTGGAATCAACAGCGGGCCATTTAAGAAGAGTGGTTTTCTATTTAAAACAAAGAAAACCTTTTTTCATGTACATTGAAAGAAGCCGAGTTGAACGATGAAATCGTCCAACTCGGCTTCTTTATTTGATGCATAACTCCAAAGTTGCAGTTCTTCAGTGACCTCTTTAAGACCCTAGGTGTTTCATCATTTTACAGCCTGAGGCTGCCCTTCAGATATATTTCTATTTTGATATGTATTAGTTGTGAATATAGGTTTTAGGTGGGAGGGTGAAGTGGTATAAAGTCCAACGGGGTTCAAAATAGTTTTACATACTAATAAATAGGGGAACCATCTTTAACAGCGGTTATGCAAGGTAAGGAGGAAGCGGATGTTATTTTCAGGGACAAAGATTAGTGATCTTTCAAAAGCCTCTCTCATTTTAATATTGGCAGGCTTTGCCATTATAGGAGGGGCGGTTTACTTTTTCACAGAACTTGCTGCAGATGTACTGGAAAAGGAAAAATTCTTCATTGATCGCACGGCTACTGATTTTGTTACGTCGACCAGTACTCCTTGGCTGGATACTGCTTGGGGCTGGATCACGGAATTAGGATCAGTGCTGGTACTCACCATTGCTTCAGTGGCAGTACTCATCTATTTATTCTTCTTTTCCCCATACAGCCGTTGGGTGGCCATATACTTCATGGTCAACATGATTGGTATCAGTTCATTGACAAAGCTGTTGAAGATTACTTTCGAACGACAAAGGCCAGAAGTGCTTGCGGAGCATGATGGAACAGGGTTCAGCTTCCCTAGTGGCCACTCAACAGGATCCATTGTCTTTTATGGATTTATTATCTATTTGTTTGTTATCAGTCCATTAAAAAAACAATGGAAATGGTTGATCAACATCACCTTAGGATTGTTAATTCTTTTGATCGGTTTTTCCCGTGTTTACTTAGGCGTTCATTACTTCACAGATATTGCTGCAGGCTTTTTATTCGGTCTCGCTTGGCTGATCGTCTGTATTGTAGCACTGGAAATCACTATTTGGCATCAACGGCGCCGCCAAATGAAGTTATAAATCTTGGAAAAGAGGGAATAGTCAGGAGTAGATACTATAAAGGAGTGAAGCATCGATGTTATACATCTTAGTGATATTCTTACCTCCTTTGGCTGTCCTTTTCACAGGAAAGCCGATGAAGGCATTATTGAATTTGATTTTGACGATGTTGTTTTATGTGCCGGGTGCAGTCCATGCTGCCGTGGTCGTGAAAGGACACTATGATCAAAAGAAGCGAATATAAAGGTCGGGCGGATTCATCAGGGATCCGCCCGTTTTCATTTCTTTGCCAAAACGCTGAAACAATATAATAGAAACGGTCATATATTATCCTATGTTTGAAAAATAGGGGGGATAGTAATGACAAATGATCATCACAGGTCGAAAGATGAAATACATGATTACTGGGTGAACAATAGCTTTCCAGACCGATACAAAAATAAGGTTGAACGCAGTGAATTTCTTACACCACATGTGAAGAAGTACGTAGACAAAGATGCTAAAGTTCTTGAAATCGGCTGTAATGTCGGCAGAAACTTAAATCATCTTTTTGAACATGGATATGAACAACTATCCGGGATTGATATAAGTGAAGAAGCGCTGCAAGAATTGAAAAAAAGCTTTCCAAAACTGGCAGATAAAGCTGACCTTAACAATGCTTCTGTAGAAGATTTCATCCCTACACTTCAAGATGGCCAATTTGACATGGTGTTCACAATGGCTGTTCTTGAACATATTCATCCTGATAGCGAATGGATCTTCAACGAGATTGTTCGAATAACTTCTGGTTATTTGATTATAGTGGAAGCAGAAAACTACAATCATTGGAGGGTTTTTCCGAGAAAATACAAAGAGATCTTCACTGGTTTAGGAATGCAGCAAGTATATGAAATGCCATGTGAAGCAGCAGGATTGAAAAAGTACACAATGAGGGTTTTTAAAAAATAGGAAGAGGGGCTCTGTAACTGGGAGCTCCTCTTCTATTGCAGTTTATACCCCGCGTTTATTTCCCCACACAAGTGCATGAACCTGAGGAAGGACACGGACCCGGTTCAGTCTTGAAGAAGCAACCACTTGATCGATCAGCCATTCATACTGAGTAAGTAGATGACTCGCCAGTGAACTTGATTCATTCTCTTCTAAATCATCGTTACCGACTTGAAGGAAAAAGGGTACTTCTGGATAACGCTGGTGAACTTCTTCCGCATAACCTAAATCTTCTTGATTGAAAATGACGACTTTTAAACTTGTATGCGATAAACGGCTTCCTTCACGTAAACGGAATAGGATATCATCAAGTACCATCCAGTTCGTATCCATTTTAGAACTTGGCGGTTTCGGTGATATCGTCAGATCATCGATGTCCAAAAACCAATCCTGCCAGCGGCTTCCTTGTGTTTCAAGGGCCACTTCTATCCCTTCTTCATGTAGTGGTTCAATCAATTCATGAAGGTTCTTTAATAATGCTGGATTACCGCCTGATATAGTGACGTGATCAAATTGGCTGCCACCTTCTTCAATTAAATGGGCAACGATTTCTTCAGAAGTCAGTCGTTCGATATCTTCTTTTGCACTGCCATCCCATGTAAAAGCAGAGTCGCACCAAGCGCAGCTGTAATCGCAGCCAGCGGTGCGGACAAACATGGTTTTCCTGCCGACGACCATCCCTTCTCCTTGAATGGTCGGTCCGAAAATTTCCAGGACAGGGAACTTATTCATGGGTCATCCACTCCCTTCGTGCTTCTGCAAAGCTTGTAGGTGTTTCATACAATTTAACAAACTCCACTCGGCAATCTTTTTGGTCGGACTCAAGTGATTCTTCCATTTTCTCATAAATCCATACGACCATATTTTCAGCTGTTGTGTTCATATTTGGCAATGTATCGTTCAAGTATCGATGATCGAGATGGATTTCAATTTGTTCTTTCCAAATTTTCTTGATCTCACCAAAATCGATGACGAGACCGATGTCGTCGACAAAGCCGCTAATTCCGAAAATCACTTTGTAGGTATGCCCATGGAGGTTTTTACATTTACCTTCATAACAGTGGAGATGGTGGGCAGCGTCAAAGGAAAATTCTTTACTGACCATTACACGCTTTTGATGGTATTTAAGCTCCTGGCGTTTGATGTCCTGATCGATTTTTTGTAGGTTTTCCACAATTGTAAAACCATACATTATTGATTCACCTCTTTTTGCGCTACATATGTCTCAAGACCATTTCGTCGCAATTGACAAGCAGGGCATTCGCCACAACCATCGCCACGGATTCCGTTGTAACAGGTCAGCGTCTTTTCCCGGACATAATTGAAAGCATCCAGCTGATCTGCCATTTCCCAGGTTTGAGCCTTGTCTAGCCACATCAGAGGGGTGTGGACGACGAAATCATCTTCCATGGACAAGTTCAATGTTACGTTCAATGATTTGATGAAAATGTCCCGGCAGTCCGGGTATCCACTGAAATCTGTTTCGCACACGCCTGTCACCACATGTTTAGCACCGATTTGTCTTGCCAGGATAGTTGCGAAAGATAAGAAAAGAAGGTTACGCCCAGGAACAAATGTGGAAGGTAATTCACCGTCTTCACCGTCTTTCACTTCGATATCATTACGAGTCAAGGCGTTAGGAGCCAATTGGTTTAATAACGACATATCGAGGACATGATGTCGAACATCCATTTCCCCAGCAATTTCTCTAGCTACTTCAATCTCTTCCTTATGTCGTTGGTTATAATCGAAAGTGACGACTTCAACCTCATCGAATTTCTTCATTGCCCAAAAAAGGCAGGTCGTGCTATCTTGACCGCCGCTGAAGACAACGACAGCTTTATTGTTTTTTTCCATAAAAAAATTCTCCTTTGTGAATAAAAAGAGAATTCTGCACACCCAAAACTACAAAAAAACCGTACCTAAGGCAAGGTACAGTTCCATCCTTAGTTTTTTATAGAGGGTGTCGCTAGAACCTCTCCTGCTTGATAGCAGACTTTATTTTTTTCCTTTTTCAAGTTTAACATGGAAGGGCAGAAAAAAGGAAGACGGATTGTTCTTAAATGAAGTCCTGATGGATTGTTTCAAAGAATAAAATCTTATTTTTGGTGACTTCTTAAAAAAGAAAGTACGCATGAAATGAGTCTCATGCTGGGGGTGCTTTCTTTTAAACTAAGTTTCTATAAAATTATTTTGAAATCTCTGTTGACTTATGATCTCAGTTTTGTATAATTATAAACAATATATAATAAATATACATTCATTGATGAAGAGAGTACGTATGAAGGAGATCAAAGCGAGCCGGGGTCGGTGGAAGCCTGGTGGTCGACGCATACGGAAGCGCACTTCTGAGAAGTTCGGTGAACGCGAGTAGCCTGGACCGGGAACCCCCGTTATCAGTTTCGAGTTGGTCTATATCAGTAGACAATGAGAGTGGCACCGCGGATGATAAATACGGAATCCGTCTCTTACATGAGTAGGAGACGGATTTTTTAATGGACAAAAATAAGGAGGAATTTTGACATGGCAAAACCAAAAGTAGTATTAGCTTATTCAGGTGGATTAGATACATCAATTTCAGTGAAATGGATTCAAGAAAAGTATGGGTATGATGTGATTGCTCTCGGTCTTGACGTCGGAGAAGGAAAAGATCTTGAGTCAATTCGTCAAAAGGCACTGGATGTAGGAGCGATCAAAGCGATCATGGTTAATGCGAAAGAGTTGTTGGCAGAGGAATACTTGATACCTGCACTAAAAGCGAATGCTCTATATGAAGGGAAATACCCCTTGTCTTCTGCACTTTCCCGCCCGTTGATTTCTAAACTTCTTGTTGAAGTAGCGGAACAGGAAGGAGCTGTGGCTGTAGCACATGGTTGTACAGGAAAAGGAAATGATCAGGTTCGTTTTGAAGTATCGATCCAGGCGTTGAATCCGGAACTTGAAGTAATTGCACCGGTCCGTGAATGGGGAATGACACGTGACGAACAAATCGTTTATGCAGAAGAAAACGGAATTCCTATCCCGGTCAATTTGGAAAATCCATTTTCAATCGATGCTAATATATGGGGGCGTGCTTGTGAAGCAGGGGTGTTAGAAGATCCGTGGAAAGAGGCGCCGGAAGCTGCTTATGCGTGGACGAATCCGATTGAGAAGACACCAGACACCCCTGAAACCATAGAAATCGATTTTGTAGAAGGTAAGCCCGTCGGGTTGAATGGCGAAAAGATGGAGCTCGTTCCATTGATTGAGCATTTGAATGAGCTTGGAGGCACACATGGAATCGGCAGAATCGACCATACTGAAAATCGTCTCGTCGGTATCAAATCGAGGGAAGTGTATGAAAACCCTGCTGCAATGATATTAATCAATGCCCATAAAGAACTGGAGTTTTTGACTTTAACGAGAGAGGTTTCCCAATACAAAGTCAATGTCGATCAGCAGCTTGCGAAAATCATTTACGATGGACTATGGTATTCTCCTTTACAGCCAGCACTTTCAGCTTTTGTTGATTCCACACAGCAAGTAGTAACAGGTACAGTGAAAGTGAAACTGTTCAAAGGACATCACACAGTTATCGGTAAAAAGTCACCGGTCAGCTTATATAACGAAGAACTCTCTACGTATTCAAAAGAAGACGCCTTTGATCACAACGCAGCTGTCGGATTCATCAAACTTTGGGGTCTGCCAACGAAAGTTCATGCTGATGTGCATAAAGGAGAGAGCCTCCTCGATAAAACAGTGGTGAGCGCTCATGAGTAAATTGTGGGGAGGTCGTTTTACAAAACCGACAAACAAACTGGTGGAAGAGTACACTTCTTCCATCGGTTTCGATCAAAAATTAGCCCTGCAGGATATCCAAGGAAGTATGGCTCATGTGGATATGCTTGGGTCCTGCGATATCATCACCATGGAGGAAGTAAAGCAAATTAAAGACGGGCTGCTTACTATCGAGGAGAAAGTGAAAAGTGGGGAAGTCACTTTCTCAGTGGAACATGAAGATATTCATATGAATATCGAAAACCTCTTAATTGATGAAATTGGTGGCGTCGGTGGAAAACTTCATACAGGTAGAAGCAGGAATGATCAAGTGGCGACTGATATGCATTTGTATTTACGTGAAAAGACGAAAGGTTTAATTGAACTATTGGAAGCAGTTCAATCCTCCTTGGTCGAACAAGCGGAAACTCATGTAGAAACGATTCTTCCTGGTTATACCCACCTGCAACGGGCTCAGCCTGTATCCTTCGCTCATCACCTGCTTGCTTACTTTTGGATGTTCGAGCGTGACAAAGAACGTTTGCAGGACAGTTTGAAACGTGTGAATTGGTCCCCATTGGGAGCTGCCGCCTTAGCTGGGACTCCATACCCGATCGATCGCCAAATGACCTCAGACGCGCTAGGGTTCGATCAACCCTATCCTAATTCGTTGGATGCGGTGAGTGATCGTGATTTTATCCTTGAGTTTTTATCAGTTTCTTCTATATTAATTACACACATCTCACGGTTATCTGAAGAATTGATTTTGTGGGGTAGTCAGGAATTCCAATTCATTGAACTGGATGATGCCTTCTGTACAGGCTCAAGTATTATGCCACAAAAGAAAAACCCGGACGTTCCCGAACTTCTTCGTGGCAAGACAGGAAGGATTTACGGTCATCTGATGGGACTTTTAACTTTATTGAAAGGACTCCCACTTGCTTACAATAAGGATATGCAAGAGGATAAAGAAGGCATGTTCGATACGGTGGAAACGCTGGAAGGCGCACTTTCTCTTCTTGCACCGATGCTTACCTCCATGGAAGTGAAAGGTGACCAGATGAAAAATGCTGTCAAAGAAGATTACTCGAACGCAACAGATATTGCCGATTATTTAACGGTCAAAGGGCTACCGTTCCGTGAAGCGCATGAGGTGATTGGGAAGGTTGTACTTTACGCGATTGAACATGATAAATATTTACTTGATCTCACTTTAGAAGAATATCAAGAGTTCTCGGCGCTTTTCGAAGGTGATATTTATGAAAAACTGGCTCCGCACCAGGTGGTTGCAGCAAGGAACAGTGAAGGTGGAACGGGGTTCAAACAAGTCTTTAATCAAGTTGCATTAGCTAAAGAGCATCTCTCCTAAGGAGGTGCTCTTTATATATTGTTTGCCACTATTAAACGTCCATGTGATCCCGTTAAAGTGCAGTGTACTGGAAGATTCGATTCCGGGATATTGGGTGGGAGAAGGGGCGTTTGGGAACTTCTCCGCGGAAAGCGAGCCATTTCCAAGACCTTATTTATCCACGCAAAATCAACGGAACCGACTTTCCAGGTATGGGGGAATGTTTGAAAATCTTTGTGAAGGCTAATATAACAGTACCACTTTTTTTTAGAGAGGGATTGAAGAATATGGCTAAATTCGTCCAAGCGTATTTTAAAACAGAAAACAATGCAGAAAGTGCAAAGACAGATCTGCAAAAGCTGAATGTCAATCAGGAAATGGTTGAAGCGATTCCTGAAGATACAGATTTGACTCCCATCGTGCCTTTAGCAGGGTCTACCAATTCCGGAGGAGGGACCTTCAATTTCACAGAGGTCATTTCTCCTAAACACGATCAGAATGGAGCGCTTTCGGATAAAAGACACTTGACCCATGTATTACACTTTACTATTAAAGAGGAAGAGTATGAACGAGCTCTCAAGATTGTTAAAGATCACGAAGGACATATGAAACGTACAGACTTTGAATGAATGAAAATCCCGGAGGGGCGATATGCCAGCTTCGGGATTTTCATTTGATGAATATATGATGCCAATGGATGGAGTTTGTAATTCCAGAATGCAGGTCCCAGGCCGCCTGAATAAGAATCGGATTGGCTTTGGTCGTCTTAGTGGCGGGGCTGGCAATTTATGCAGGAATCTTCCGCCACTTCTGCTTTTGATTTTACATATATAGGCTCGCCAAAAAGATTCCGATGGTTTCCTGATAAATTTCATCATATTGACTGAGAGGCAATGGATTTACACCTAGCCCAAGTTCTACAGTGAATCCTGGGTTGCGAAAATCCTGAATGAACCAGTCTTTGTATCCTGAAAAACTATCTATATATCGGATTGGTTCATATCCGCTCACTCGGCCGAATTCATTCACGATTGTCATTGATCTTGGAGGTTCTAACCCTTCATAGCCCCAATAGATCACTTCACCCTGTGTATGGAAAGCGAGCATTTTTTCAAAGTTTCGTGCTCCTGCAAGCTCTGCCATCGCTACCGTTTCTGGTTCTGTAAGTGGTTGATATCCAGGGAAGTCACGGGGGGCGGGTTCTGTCGGTTTCCGCGCTGCATCCACCTCCCACTTAGCAGGGTACTGATTGTTTAAATCGACACCGCGTATATTGGCTTTCCAACCAGAGAAATCAGTGTTCCCTTGATTGATTCTTAGAGCTTGTTCCCCAAACTCCCCCTCTGGCGGACCGTTAATTACGAGGTCTACCCCATCGGGATCGACCATTGGTACGATAGAGATGGTTACTTGATTGTAAAAGGGGTTGATTTCTAAACCACGGATGTTTTCTCTATTCGTCAGCGCCAAAAGATAATCGTTCAGAAATTGCATGATGACCGCTGAGGTGATCCATTCATTTGCATGAAAAGATCCATTCCAATGCACCACTTTGGGCCCTTTTCCGATCTGCAATTCAACCAGTTCTTTCCCCATCACACTCTGGCCGATGGTCTCTCTTCGGACGAAAGGGTAGATCTCATCCAATTCATTTATGTCGTTCATAAGTACTTGGAAGTCATATGGCCGGTTCCCATTCACGACACGGTATGTTACTTGCACAGGTATGAGAACCTGCTGGCCAATCTGAAGCTGCCTGGGATTCAGATCAGGATTCAAAAGAGCTAAAGTATCGATGGAAACTCTTCTTTCACTAGCGATTTTCCAGAATGTATCGCCGGACTGTATTTTATAAGAACTCGTTTGATAACCAGGAATTTTTATCGTTTGTCCGATCATAAGTGAAGTAGGACTGACTTGCGGGTTAGAATCAATAATTAAATTTAAAGGTATATTGAAGAGGTTGGCATAATACCAAAGTGTATCACCACTTCTTACTTTTATGTTCAATGGATGGCCTCCTTTACGATGTCCTTTTTATAAATATATGGATGAAGGCAGGGAGGCATGAAGCCATTTTCTAAAAACGTTTAGAAGCAGATTTACAAAGAGCTGCACATAAATGTGTTTTTTCAGGTACAATAAGGGTTAATGTTTTTAAAAAGGAAGTAGTGATCGATATATGAAACCATTCGAACAATTAGGAGTGCCACAGCACTTATCAGAAAAACTTAAACATCAAGGAATTGTGACCCCGACCCCTATCCAGGAGCAATCGATTCCTGCATTAATGGAAGGGCAGGACGTTATCGCACAGGCACAAACCGGAACAGGAAAGACCTTCGCCTTTTTATTGCCGATTTTGAAGAATATTAATATAGAGAGCCCACATGTACAAGGGATCATCATCACGCCTACGAGGGAACTGGCACTTCAAATCACGCATGAGGTGACGAAATTGAAACCGGATAATGCTCACGTGTTGGCGGTTTATGGTGGACAAGATGTAGCCAAGCAAGCAAACAAGCTGGACGGCAAAGCACATATTGTCATCGCGACACCTGGACGTATGCTGGATCATTTGCGTCGCGGGACTGTGAGCCTTGGACACGTTCGTCATCTGGTTCTAGATGAAGCGGATCAAATGTTGGAGGCGGGCTTTCTTCCTGATGTCCAGGAAATTTTGGATCAAACCTCTCAAGATCGCCAGACCATGTTATTCTCAGCGACCATTACTCAACAAGTCCAAAACCTGGGTAAGAAAATCACCAAAAATCCAAAGCGGATTGTGGTTAAAGAAGAAAAGGTGACCGTATCTAACATCAAGCAACTGCTTTATGAAACAACAGACAGGGCAAAACAGGACACTCTCTTGCAAATCATGAGCGAACATCGTCCATTCTTAGCCGTGATCTTCTGCCGTACAAAGCGGCGTGCTAAAAAGTTGAATGATGCTATGGTTGCAAAGGGGTATGAGGTGGATGAGCTTCACGGTGATCTCTCGCAGGCTAAACGGGAAAAAGTGATGCAGCGTTTCCGTGACGCAAAAATTCAATATTTAGTTGCGACAGATGTAGCAGCAAGAGGACTTGACGTTGAAGGGATCACGCACGTGTTCAATTATGATATCCCTCAGGATGCAGATAGTTATATTCACCGGATCGGACGTACAGGTCGAGCGGGAGGCAAAGGCATAGCGATTACGTTTGCTGCTCCTAAAGATAAACAAGCCCTCCAAGTCATAGAGAATAAAATCGATCAAAAAATAGAAAGACGCAAAGTAAAGGACCTTTCCCCAGGAAAAAGAGAAAATGACGAGAGGCCGCGTCCTAAGAAGAAATATAATAAACGAAAAAGGTAGCTTGAATATCAGCTCGGAGTTCATTCGCTCCGGGCTTTTTTTATGCCCAAATCGTTAAAATATCCAAAATTCATCTGGAAAATAAGTCTAAAGCCTATACCATTGAGCAATCTTCTTAAATATGATACATTAATAAATGTATAATTCCGAGTTTGCTGATAGGAATTATAAATAATGAGGAGAGATGAAGCTAATGGGGATCGAATTCGTCGACCTATTTAACCAATGGGCGAGTTCATATGATGATACAGTAGCTGGCAAAGATCCTGAATATCGGGAAGTATTTGAAGGGTACGATGAAATGTTGGATCGTTTAGCAAAACTATCCATATCCCCTGTTATGGAATTCGGGGTTGGCACGGCTAATCTGACACGGAAGATGGTCGACCAAGACAAAGTCGTTCTTGGTATCGAGCCTTCGTCGGAAATGCGGAGGATCGCCAAAGTCAAATGTCCGGAAGCTGCCATATATGATGGGAATTTTTTAGAGTACCCTCATCTGCTAAGCCCGATCCGTTCAATTGTCAGTTCTTTCGCTTTTCATCATCTGACAACAGAGGAAAAAGAGACTGCAATAAAAAGTTTTCATGGACGTTTAGAAAAAGAGGGGCAAGTCATCTTCATCGACACCCTTTTTGAAAATAAAGATCACAAACAATCACTGGTTAAAAACGCTGAAAAGAGTGGTTTCTTAAATTTAGCTCAAGATTTGCAGGAAGAATACTATGCCTATCTAGAAGAATTAAAAGAGATGTTTATAAACCAGGGTTTCAAGGTGAATTTTGAAAAATTGAACAAATACGCCTGGCTCATTCAGGCAAAAAAAGGAGAATGATTACATGCCTAAAATGAATGTAGAAAGTTTTAACCTGGATCACACGAAAGTGAAAGCCCCCTATGTACGTCTTGTCGGAGTTACTGAAGGAGATCATGGTGATAAAATTTATAAGTATGACCTTCGGATCAAACAGCCGAACCAAGAACATATGAACATGCCGGCATTACACTCTCTTGAACACCTGATGGCGGAAAATAGCCGTAACCATCATGAGCGGATCATCGATATCGGCCCAATGGGATGCCAGACAGGATTTTATTTGGCTGTATTAAATGATGACAGTTATGATAACGTGTTGAATGTCATTGAAAATACGTTGAAAGATGTTCTTGAAGCAGAAGAGGTACCAGCTTGCAATGAAGTACAATGTGGTTTCGCAGCTAGCCACAGCCTTGAAGGCGCAAAAGAGCTTGCAAGAGAGTTATTGAATCAACGTGACGAATGGACGGAAGTTTTTCAATAAACGGGAGATGAGAATGTAATGAGTTACGTGAAGAATATACAATCATTGATTGGTCAAACACCTATGATCGAACTCACTCATTCAGCAATCCCGAATCAAGCTAGAATTTTTGCTAAGCTTGAATTCATGAACCCAGGTGGTAGTATCAAAGACCGCCTGGGTTTAAAACTGATTGAGGACGCGTTGCAGAGAAGAGTATTGAAACCAGGTGGGACCATTATCGAAGCAACAGCAGGGAACACCGGGATTGGAATAGCCCTTGCAGCGATAGGAAAAGGATTTCGTGTGATATTCGTAACACCTGAAAAATTCAGTCAGGAAAAACAAACCCTGATGCGCGCACTTGGTGCAGAAGTCGTCAACACGCCGACGGAAAAAGGGATGAAAGGTGCGATTGATAAAGCTGATGAGCTTTGTCATACGATAAAAGACTCATTCAGTCCATCCCAGTTCAATAATCAAGCAAATCCTGATGCTTATTATGAAACGCTCGGACCGGAGATTTACAGTGATTTAAATGACGACATAGACATTTTTATTGCAGGCGCTGGGACGGGAGGGACGTTCATGGGGGCCGCTCGTTATTTGAAAGAGCAGGATGAAGCCATTAAAACGGTCATCGTCGAACCGGAAGGCTCTATTTTGAATGGCGGGAATGCCGGGCCGCATCGTACGGAAGGAATTGGTATGGAATTCCTCCCGTTTTATATGAACAGCCAATATTTTGACGCCATTTACACGATTTCAGATGAAGCAGCATTCAGGCGTGTAAAAGAACTTGCCATGAATGAAGGGTTGCTGGTGGCAAGTTCATCCGGATCCGTTTTTGAAGCGGCTTTAAGAGAAGCGGAACAAGCGGAACCAGGAACGCGGATTGTCACTATTTTTCCAGACAGTAGTGAACGTTATTTAAGTCAAGGAATATACGAGGAGTGAAGAAATGAGGAAAAAAACACAGCTGATTCATGGTGGAATTACGGGTGATGAAAAAACAGGGGCAGTCAGTGTTCCCATCTATCAAGTAAGTACGTATGCACAAGACGGCGTTGGCCAGCACCGGGGGTATGAGTATTCACGGACCGGAAATCCTACTCGATTCGCTTTGGAAGAGTTAATCAAAGAACTGGAAGGCGGCCACCGCGGATTTGCTTTCGGTTCTGGTATGGCAGCCATCACTGCTGTTTTGATGACATTCAATCATGGCGATCATGTCATCTTCACCGACGATGTTTATGGCGGGACTTACAGGCTTGTTTCAAAAGTGATCAACCGCTTTGGTTTAGAGGCAAGTTTTGTTGATACAAGTGATAGGAAAAATATTGAAGCAGCAATCACCGAGAAGACGAAGGCCATTTTCGTTGAAACACCAACGAATCCATTGTTGAAAATCACGGATTTGAAAGAAGTGTCTTTACTTGCTGAGAAACACGATTTAACTTTCGTCGTGGATAACACGTTCAGCACCCCGTACTGGCAGAATCCAATCGATTTAGGGGCAGATATCGTGGTGCATAGTGCAACGAAATATCTTGGTGGACATAGTGATGTTGTTGCCGGTCTTGTTGTCGTCAATTCTGAGCAGCTTGCTGAAGACGTACATTTTGTGCTTAATTCTTCTGGCGGAATTTTAGGCCCACAAGATTCTTGGCTGCTCATGAGAGGGATAAAGACTTTGGGGATTCGCATGGAAGAAATTGAAGCAAACACACGTAATTTTGTGGAATTTTTGACCAGTCTCCCAGAGGTGTCTAATATTTACTACCCCGGCCTTGAAGAGCACAAAGGTAGTGAGGTCCATCAGAAACAGGCACGAGGAAATGGCGGTATGATCAGTTTCGATGTCGGAAGTGGAGAAAAAGCAGACCAGGTTCTCCGCAACGTCCGTTACTTTACATTAGCTGAAAGCCTGGGCGCAGTGGAAAGTCTGATTTCAGTGCCTGCTATGATGACTCATGCCTCTATACCTAAGGAGCGGCGAGCAGATTTAGGCATCACAGATGGCCTCGTCCGGGTTTCAATCGGTCTTGAAGATATCGAGGACTTGAAAGAAGATTTCCTGCAAGCGTTAAGAAAATAAAAAAATTTATAAGTAGTTCAGGTTCGGGAGACAAGAAATTCTCCTATCTGAACTGCTTTTTTTATGGTTCATTGTTTAATTCTACATAATTAGATTTATTTAACTGAGTGGAACACAAAGTGACTTGATCGTTTCTGCTTCCCTTTACTTTGCAAGTGGTTTTGTGTATATCAACTGAAGGTTAGTCCAAACTAAAAAGGAAAATCAATCAGAGGTGGAATACCAATGGATTACACACATTATAAAAAGCAATTGGAAGAACGTAAATATGAAATAGAACAACGTTTAATCGAAAATAATGCCTTTGGTCTGGAGCGTGGATTTGCAAGTGATATGTCCTCAGGAGAGCTTTCTCAATACGATAATCATCCTGCAGATTCAGGGACTGAACTTTATGAAAGAGAAAAAGATCTGGCATTGTTAGGACATTTGAAGGAAGAGCTGTCAGATATCGAGTATTCTTTACAACAAATGAACCAAGGGACTTACGGTGTTTGCGAAAAAACTGGTCAAACTATTTCTGAAGAACGCTTGAGAGCTGTGCCTACTGCACGGACAATTGCAGATATGGCATCGAATCAAGAGGTGTCTGAAGACCGTCCTATTGAAGAAGAAGTTCTTTCAGATCTTGAGAATGATTACGGGCGTGACACAGAAGACCCTGCATACAATGAACAGAATGCTTATGAACAAGTAGCTTCCTTCAATCAAAGCAGCATGACATATGACGGTTCATCTGTGATGGATAATCAGGATGGGGTTGGATATGCAGAAGCATTTGAGCCATTCGTATCAACGGATATCCACGGTTATAGAGGTTCTGATCATGTCAATTTCGAGCGTAACGAGCATTATGAGCAATATATGGATCGTGCGGATGAGGCGGAAGAATCTGAAGACCGTGAATAAATGAATGAAAGCGAAAAGGATGAAAGAATTTGTCCACTAGAAAACCCGAACTAATTTGTTCGGGTTTTCTTTATGAAGCCATAAATGCATACGCCGCTACGGCAACATACTTGAGGCCACTGAAAAACACTTTTCAACCTAGAGGAACTGTTAAAGTTTGTTGTTGCTTCTCACGAATCGCTTGTCGGTGGATGCTTGCCGCGGGCACGGCCTCAGCTAACTTGGTCAAGGAGATCACTTGACCAAGTGGATCTTCGACTCGTGCTTTTCCCGCAGGCGTCACCACCGAACGCTCATCGTGGAATCAACGAGGCCTATCTGAAAAAAGTGATTTTCTTTGATTTATATATGTTTCATCGAAGTAAAGAAGCCGAGTTGAACGATAAAATCGTCCTGCCCGGCCTTTCTTTGATGCACAACTCAGAAAGTTGCAGTTCTTCAGTAGCTTCAACATACTTCACTTTCAGCGGAGACGGCCATCTTCCGGGCGCTTCCGCTCGTGTTGTTCCCGCAGGAGGGAGTCTACGTATGTTGCCTACGCTCCATTTGTTCCATTCTACTCATTTGTTGGGTCTTTTCCGATGGCAGTTATCGTTTTGTCCCAGGCTCTTTTAATAGCCGACTTCAATTGCCGCATTTACGATGTACATCAAATCATTCTTATCTTCTTTTTCTTCTAATAATATTCCACTCGTCGTCAACATTCCACCATCCACCACATTAATAGTGACTTCTCCATAAGGAATGGCTGCCCGGATTTCTTCATGATCTAATTTCTCATGATCACACGGAAGGGCGAGCTTCACATTAATTTTCATGTTGTCGAGGGACTGATCTGGAAGGACTGAACGGATTCCTGGCATCGAGTTCGTATGTATTGCATTTTTGATAGCGCGAACGGAAGCTTTCGTTACGTTTTGTCCATGTACATCGGTCCCCATCCCAGTTTGGATGAACATCAATTGATCCATTTTCACTCCACCTTTCTTTTCTTCATTATCGTAACACAATAAAGGTCAGGGAGCTGCTCCCTGACCTTTTGATTAATAACCGACTTCGATTGAAGCGTTGACGATATACATTTGGTCATTATGATCGTCTTCTTCATTTAAGACTACTCCGCTGGTTGTACGCATACCGCCATCTACCAGCTTGATATCCACATCTCCATAAGGGACAGCTTCTTTTATTTTCTTATGGTTCAACTCATCATGGTCACAAGGTATAGCTAGTTTTACGTGGGTTTTCATATTATCCAAAGACTCGTCAGGTAAAGCCTGTTGAATCCCTGGCATGGAGTTAGAATGAATGGCATTTTCAACAGCGCGCACACTTGCTTTCGTAACATTTTGACCGTGAACGTCAATGCCAGTTCCAGTTTGAATGAAAATAATCTCCTTCATAAGATAACCACCTTTCTTTTGTGTGAGACTTATATTTTGTTTAACACAAATGGCCAAGTTTGAAACGTAACAATTAGTAACGAAAGTAATAGCGGTATTCATTGACACATTATTCAGAACAAATGTATAATCTAATACTATAATCATAAAGCACAGTAATTCGATAGGAATTATAATGTTAAGGGGGTGGGGGCTTGTTTTTAGAGTTGAACAACGTAGGGAAAACCTTCAATGGAGGGGGAGAAGAAAGCTTCGAAGTCTTTTCTGATATTGACTTGGGTATAGAAGAAAATCAGTTCGTTTCTTTACTTGGTCCTTCAGGTTGCGGGAAATCCACATTGCTTTCAATGGTAGCTGGTCTTGAAGAGGTCACTTCAGGTTCCATCGTATTGGAAGGGGAAACGATAAAAAAAGCCGGACCCGATCGAGGGATGGTGTTCCAGCAACCATCGCTATTTCCCTGGTTGAACGTTAAGGAAAATGTGCTCTTTCCTCTGAAAAGTAGTTGGCCTAAAAAAGAAGCCGAAGAACGTGTGGACCGTTTTTTACAAATGGTTCATTTAAGTCGTTTCAAAAAAAACTATACACATGAACTATCAGGTGGGATGCAGCAGAGGGTAGCTATTGCCAGAGCGCTCGCGATGGATCCGAAAATACTCTTGATGGATGAACCTTTTGGAGCTTTGGATGAGCAGACAAGACATATCTTACATGATGAATTGATGAAGATTTGGCAGGAAACGCAGAAAACGATCTTATTTGTTACTCATAGTATACAAGAAGCTATAAAGTTATCGGATCGAGTAGTAGTGATGGGAACTCGTCCCGGTAAGGTGATCGCTGATTTCAAGATTGATCTTCCTCGACCAAGGAGAAGAGAAAATCCTGATGTCATCGAGCTGGAAAGGAAAGTAATGAATTTGCTTGAAACCGAGATCAATAAAGTGTTGAAGGAAGAGCTCAGTCATGAATTTAGCCATTAAAAGGATAGGATTTTTAGTCGTAGTCGTTGGTATTTGGCAACTGGTCTTTGCTTTAGGGGTGTTTGAAGATATTGTGTTTCCTTCTCCAATGAAAGTAGGCGGAGCTCTCTTTGAGGGATTTGCTGATGGAGATTTCATAAAAGCATTAGGCGCAAGTTTCCGACATTTATTTATGGGGTTATCGCTTGCCATCCTGTTCGGTACGGTGATTGGAGTATTACTCGGGAAATCTAAACAATCTGACGAAACTGCCGGGATGTATTTAATCGCTTTACAAAGTATCCCTAGTATCGTATGGGTACCTTTAGCAATTATGCTCTTTGGTTTCTCCGAATTCGCGGTAGTTTTTGTTGTTGTATTAGGGGGGACATTTGTTATGGCCCTTAATGTACGTACAGCGATTCACAGTGTGCCCCCACACCTAATCCGGGCTGCTAGAACGATGGGGACGAATGGGATCCCTCTTTTTTTCAGAGTAGAGATTCCATCAAGCATTCCTTATTTCATGACAGGACTTCGTTTAGCCTGGGCTTTCAGTTGGAGAGCCCTTATGGCCGGTGAACTGTTGAGTAATGGTCCTGGGTTAGGCTACTCGCTAAGGTATGCACAGGATTATGCACGAATGGACCAAGTGATTGCCATTATTATTATTATTGGAGTCATTGGTGCTGTTGTTGATCAAATCGTCTTTTCCAAGCTTGAGAAAAATGTGATGAAGCGCTGGGGTTTACTTAAAACATAGAAACGGAGATGAGAAAATATGAAAAAGTGGTTATCAATCGTCACTTTAGCTTTACTTAGCTTGGTATTAGCGGCATGCGGAAGTGATGCAGGTGCCAATTCTGACGGAGAAAATACAGACGAAATAACAATTGGTTATTTTCCTAATATCAATCACGTTGCCGGAATGGTAGCAGAGAAACAAGACCTTTATTCAGAAACCCTTCCTGATGGAACCAAAGTGAATTACCAGTACTTCCCTGATGGTTCTTCATTTATGACGGCAGTTGAAACAGGAGATATTCAAGGGGGGCTTGTCGGTCCAGGACCAGCCATGAACCACTTTACCAGTGGAGCCAAAATCAATGTCGTTGCAGCTGGTTCTACAGGTGGGACTGTGATTATGGCGAGAGAAGGAGCAGGCATTAGCTCACCGGAAGATTTAGCAGGCAAGACATTTATCTCTCCACGAGTCGGATGTACCCATGATGTTCAATTTGAAACGATGATGCATGAAGAGTATGGGATGACTTCCGATCGTATTGGTGGAGAAATGAAGCATGTCACAGGGAAACCTGCTACGTATGCAAGCTTATTTGAAGCGGGAAATGTGGATGTTGCTACAGTACCTGAACCATGGGCTTCCTCTATTGAAGAACAAGGGAAGGGTAAAGTCCTCGTAGATACACCAGATGTAGCTTATGGTGAAACATTGCCTGCTGCAGTTTTTGTTACCTCCCAGGAATTGGTTGAGAACAACCCTGATATGGTCGAAAGCATTGTAGAAGCTCATAAAAAAGCAACTAATTTCATCAATGAAAATCCTGAAGAAGCAAAACAAATAGCCATCGATAAAATTAAGGAAATCACAGATCAGGAGCTTTCCAAAGGAGTTATTGATCAAGCGTGGGAACGTATCGATTTTACGTATGAAATCGAAGAAAAACACCTCCAAGAGTTCGCAAATTCTTCTTACGAACTTGAGTTCCTTAAAGAAAAGCCGGATTTGACCGGACTTGTTGATAAAAGTTTCCTCAAATAATAATAAGCAAAAGGCGAGAGGGTAATTTATCCTTTCGCTTTTTTTCGTCGGGAATTAAGAAGCAGTCTGTGACTACTTGTTTGATATGAGTTACATCCATAAAGTCTCCAATTATTACCTCGCCATTCTTCCACAAGCTCGCTTACCCGGTGTGAAAGGATTATTGTAAAGTCATGTGACGCGAGCGTTTGTACCTTTATGCTATCAAAGAGTAAATGATATTACTCACTTTCACTTCAATGAATGACGTAATTTTAAATGAAAAAAACGTCCCATGTTTCTTTAGTTTTCAGTATTTAGGTCAAACTAACAGATACAGGAGGGATGTGTTTTGAGAACCTTTTCGATTATTATGCTGATGCTTTGTATGATATTAATGCATAGTGGAGGCGTAACAGCTGAAAGCCAATACAAAATTGTGCATAAGGATCAAGTTACAGAGAATTGGGAAATCCATGCAGATTATCCGTTGTTTGAACGTTTAGAGAATGAAGAGATGCAAGAGGATATCAATCATAAGATTGTTCAAAAGTTAGAGGATACTTTTCGGATGGTGAAGAGGGGCGCAAATGAAACTATGGGGGTGTCTTCTCTTTATTATGAAGAAACTACGGTTTATAAAGAAAAGAAGTTTTATTCAGTTGTGATGACTTCCCATATTACTCAAGGAGACCGGTACAATTCAACTGTTACTTCCATTAACTTTGATGATATGGATGACGGTTCAATCAAAATGTTGAATGACTTTGTCCATATGGATCGCTTGAACAATGAAGTGAAGAAAGTACTCGAGAGTGATCCCGACATGTATATAAAAGAGCCCTTTGCGGGTGTGAGGGATAACACAGCTTATTACTTACAAGAGGATCACCTGGTACTGGTATTCAATAAGTTTGAAATCGCTGCAGGCGTCCATGGAACCCCCGAAATCATACTTCCTATCGAAGGGTTGCTGAAGGAAAATATTCATGAGACCAATGTGCCTTTTCCTTCTTACACTTGATATCCACAACCTGAACGTTGATTCCATAGTCATAAGTTGTATTTATCCACACAATCCACAGAAATCAGTTGAAGGAATATCAACAACTTGAAAATAACGCAAATGTGATTTGAAGGGGTATAACAAGAGGTTATTAACATCGTGCACAACCCTGTGGATAAAGTTGATAACATACAATGATGAAACAAACAGGTCTATCAAAAAAGCATAAGCGAAGGCTTATGCTTCTAACATTTCTTCATTTTGTTCCTGATCGCCATAGTAATGGAATAAATATTGCTCTTTTGTAATCACGAACAAATCGTAGACGTCCTCGATGCGGTTAATGCGGGAAAGAACTTCAGGGTAAGCTTCATTCGCTGAGGTAACATAAGGTATTTTCAAGGCAGCTTTCATAGAACGCACATTTGTTTTACGGATTTTCATAAAAATAGCTTCGATATTCAATTGAAAAAACAATTCTTCAAAAAACGCATCCTTTGCCAACTTATTGTATCCCTTTCCAAAATATGGGCGTCCGAGCCATGTCGCCAAAAAGCCTTTGTTTTCAGTTAGGTCGAACAAATTGATGGTCCCGATCGGCTGCCCCCACTCATCAAGGATGGTACGTGAAATCAATTCACCCCGATCTTCTGCTTCAATCGTTTGTTTAGTCAAAAAATAAAATTCATCACTGGATGCAGCTCTATGGCGGACATAAGGAAAAACTTCGGGGTGCACCATCAATTCAAATAAAACCGGGGCATCATGTAAATCACGCTTTTTCAGCATAAAAAATCCCTCCTTGAATGAGGAGGGTGGCCGCACGCATAGGGAAAAGGCATCCACTGGCCGGTTCTGGCCACCCTCGAATTTTTATCAATTGCTCACAAAAATCCGGGGTGGGAATCGAACCCACTAGAACCAGTGTTATAACTGGTGGCGCACCATTTGCCTTCCCTATACGAAAAACTTATAAAAGATCATCTAAACTTATAATAATCCAAACTTTAAAAAAAGTGAACGAATTATTTGTAAATGGATTATTAATTTTTTCAAGGGAGAATTCCTAACGTTTTCATGTGTGAAAAATGGTAGGATACCCTTTTATTCTAGTTAAAGAGCTCTTTAACACAGTTTATTTAAGAGGGCGGGGAAGAAGAAGGCAATGCTTATATAAGCGCTTATTATTCTTGGAAATATACCATCTTCCCGTTAATCATCGTCCAAATCGGTTTTGATAAGTATTCAAAAGGATGGCCGCTCCATAAAACAAGGTCGGCATCCTTTCCTTTTTCTATAGAGCCTACGCGATCATCGACACCTAAGTTTTTGGCTGGAGTAATGGTAATCCCTCTCAATGCATCTTCAATGTCCAACCCCTCGCGAGCGGCTAATGCTGCACAAATATTCAAGTATTGTATAGGAGTGTAAGGATGATCTGTCGTTATAGATACTTTGATTCCATGGTCATGCAGGATTTTATAGGTTTGCCATGTCTTATTGCGGAGTTCAATCTTAGACGCCCGCGTAAATGTGGGACCTACAGATACTTGCAAGTCTCTCCCTGCTAATTCATCCACGATCAGGTGCCCTTCTGTACAGTGTTCGATTCGCAGGTCGAGATCGAATTCATCAGCGAAGCGAAGGGCTGTAATGATATCGTCTGCGCGGTGGGCATGAATCCGTACAGGAATTTCTTTATTCAAGGCCTGGAGAATGGGCTGGACACGTAAATCATGCTCCGTATTTTTCATTGCCGCATAAAAAGTTTCTCGAAGAGTCCCCATGATTCCGAGGCGGGTGATGGACGCATTTTTGGATTGGGAATGGATGCGCTTCGGGTTCTCACCTAAAGCCAATTTCAAACCAGCTGTCGGTCTTAAAATCATATGGTTAATGGTATGTCCGACAGTCTTGATGACTGATGTTGTGCCACCAATCATATTAGCACTGCCCGGCATGATGTGGGCTGTAGTAACCCCCGCTTTCCGAGCTGAAAAAAAGGCAGGGTCAAGAGGGTGTGCTCCATCGATAGCGCGCAAATGCGGAGTAATGGCTTCAATGGTTTCATTTGCATCACTGCCCGCCCACCCTGTGCCTTCATCATAGAGTCCAAGGTGTGTGTGGACATCAATAAAACCAGGATATAAATCCTTGCCTCTTCCATCAATATATTCTGCGTGATCAGGGAATTCAATCGTCTGACCATAATCATGGATCTTTCCATCAATCACATGTACAAAGCCGTTTTTGATCTCCTTGGAAGTGATGGGGTGGATATTGATGTTCTTTATGATTGTGTTCATAGACATACAGCCCTTCGATTTGTATTACCATTATTATACTTGATTTTAACGAATTGGATCATAAAAAGAACGAAGCTGGCGCTCAGCTTCGTTCTGGGAATTGGTTCACTTGGAAAGGATAGCGTGTAATGCGGGTTTCAAATCAGGATATTTGAATGTATACCCTTCTGTAATCGCTTTTTTTGGTATGACGGATTGACCGTTTAAAAGGAGTGTGCTCATATCACCAAGAGCAGTTTTTAAAGCGAACGAAGGAGCGGTCAGCCAATGTGGCCGATTCAATACCTCACCAAGCGTGTGACCGAAATCTTTATTTCTTTTTGGGTTCGGGGCAGTACCATTTAGAGGGCCATGGATATTTTTGTTGTGAAGGACAAATTCTATCAACCCGACCACGTCATCAATGTGGACCCAGGACATCCATTGTTCTCCTGTACCTAAGTTACCACCGATCATGAGTTTATAAGGAAGGACCATTTTAGGTAAAGCACCTTCTTCTCCTAAAATAAGTCCAAAACGTACAAAAGCTGTCCTTATCCCTTTTTCGGACGCTTTTGATGCTCGTTCTTCCCACTCAACTACAACATTGGCAAGAAAATCATTCCCTGGTTTTGTTGTTTCCTCTGTGAAACTCTTCGTTTTTGATTGGCCATAATACCCGACCGCAGAAGCATTGATAAGAACTTCCGGCTTCTCAGGTAAACGTGCGATCAGGTCAAGAACACCTTCAGTCGCCTGAATACGGCTATTCAATATAGATTGTTTGCGTTCTTCTGTCCAACGCCCGCTGTTCAATGATTCCCCTGCAAGGTTTACAATCGCATGCAAAGAAGGAAGGTGCTCTTCGGGCTTATGTTCTTCCTTAAGCCAACCGACATGAGTGACACGCTCAGAGTCTGAATGTTTTTCAGGACTCCTTGTCAGTATGTACACATGATGCCCTTCTTTTTTTAGTTGTGAAGTCAAATGATTGCCTACAAATCCAGTTCCACCAGTAATAGCGATTTTCATGTTTATTCCTCCTGTATTAGTGAGAGTGTAAATATATAATTCTAAATAAACTTTTGCGATTCCTATTCATGACCTCAAGTTACACAGCATGATAAAATGGAAAGTAGAGGTGAATAAGATGGCAAAACTTACGCGAATTACTACCCAGAAAAAGCATAAAAGCCGATACAACATTTTTTTAGACCATGGAAAAGGGGAGGAGTATGGTTTCAGTGTCGAAGAGGATGTCTTAATCGAACATCGTCTTCAAAAGAATATGGACCTTGATGAAGCGACTATCCAAGCACTCATCCAAACAGATACGCTACATAAATCATATACCCTTGCCATCAATTATTTAAGCTACCGTATGCGCTCTGAAAAAGAGATACGGGATTATCTCAAGGGAAAAGAAACGGATCCTGAACATATTGATGAGATTGTCACCCGCTTGAAAAATGACCGGTTAATAGACGATCAGGAGTTTGCTAATTCTTTAGTAAGGACGAGGGTGATGACCTCCAGCAAAGGACCGCTCCTCGTAAAAAAAGATTTACTGGAAAAAGGCGTTGCTGCCCCCAAAGCAGAGGAAGCGATTCTTCAGTATTCCTTCGATCAGCAGTATGACAAGGCGCTCAAATTCGCTGAAAAGAAATTGAAAAGCGATGGACGTAAATCTCATCGTCAGCAAATCCAAAATGTGCACCAGACCCTGATGCAAAAAGGCTTCCAAGGGGATGTCATTCAAGAAGTTTTGGCCAATCTGCCTGAAGAAGAGGATGAAGATGCAGAATGGGAGGCTGTCGTGTATCAAGGAGAGAAACTGTTGCGTAAGTTTCAGTCCAAAGCTGAAGGATATGAACTGAAGCAGAAAGTGAAATCAGGGCTTTATAGAAAAGGATTTACATTCGATTTAATCGATCGTTTCATAGATGAATATGTTGAAGGATAATGTGATGAGGCTTGAGCCGAATAAGGTTTTATAATTCCTCCTCCCTTGTCTTCGTGTATACTATTAACTGTAATTTTAGAATGGTGAGGAGGAGCAGGATGATTTATAAAAAAGAAATCATCACCATATACCCGGAGGATTATGAAAGAGTCACTCAATTTTTTCATAAGTATGAACTTCCGCTCCACCTTGGGCATGGAGCCAGGCTTATTGGAAGGTATAAGACAGAGGAAAGTAATGAGGTCACATGTTTGTGGGAGTACGATTCTCATGAGGAATTTCATAACATTCAGGAAAAAATGAAGCAATCAGATCTATACAGGAAAGCAATGAAAGAGAGGGAAGATATCGAACAGCTTTTTCTGGAAGTTAAAGTGGAGATGCTTGAGAAGACAGGGGACTATCATTTTCCGAAATATATCGTCTCTGTATCTGCTTTTGTCACAAATGATGCAGGAGAAGTACTCCTTGTTAAAAATGAACATAGAGAAGATACATATGAAATGCCTGGTGGGCGTGTAGAGTATGGGGAAAGCCTTATAACCGCTGTGAAAAGGGAAGTTATAGAAGAAACAGGTGTCAAAGTGGAAATCGACGGAGTTACAGGTGTATATCACAATATTTCCAGAGACATTGTCTGCATTGTTTTTAAAGGACATCAGAAGAGTGGAGTGCCGCGCCCCTTACCTGGTGAAACAAAAGAAGCTCTCTTCAAAGATGTGCATTCCATTGATCTCACAAAATGGGTGACGAGAGATCAATTCCGTGTAAGGATTTTTGATGCCATGCAAAAAGAAGCGGGGCCTGTAGAGAGTTATCATGTACGCCCTTATGGAATCGTAGACCGTTTGCCAAAATAGCTATCGTCCTTTCTTTTAGTGGCCCCACATGTATGGCAGAATTATGGAAGGCTTGAGTCGAGGTGATGAGCTTATACAAATACATCCAAAGATATTAAAGAGCCGTCTTAAAAAGAGAAGTGAAAGTCAACTTGGCGACAAAAAAAGAACAAGCCGTTGACTTATACGTCAGCAGCTTGTTCTTTTTTATAGAGTAATCCTTTTTTCTCTAAATCTTCGATCGCTTTATGGACATGATCGACTGTATGGGCGGCGTTTGCTTTGACTTCAGGATGAGCGGCTGACATAGCATAGCTGTGAGGTGTCATTTCAAACATACTTAAGTCGTTAAATGAATCTCCGACACAAGCGATTTCATCCGCTTTTAGCCCCAGACCCTCCATCAAATGGCGTAGGCCGCTTTGCTTGTTAATGGATTTCGGCATCATATCCACACAGGTTTCATGAGAAATGAAGCTGTCAATTTCATCACCGAATGTATCGGCTATTTTTTCGGCAGCAGCTACAACGTCTTTTTCTTTACCATGCAATGTGATTTTGGATGGAGTGATGGAAGCTCCGATTTGCTCTTTAACTTCCGGATTTACGATGATGTCATGGAACATTTGTGCAGATATTATATCGATCCATTCATTATGTTCTTTTGTGAATGTTTCTTTTGCAGTAGACACGGTTTTGATCATCGGCTCATCATCGATGGCTTCTAAAATGCGTTTAGCTAATTCACTCTCAAATGTCTTAGAGTGAATCTCTTTGTCACTATCATCAAACACAAAGGCGCCGTTTTGACTGACCCGGTGACCATTAACACCTACTCTTTTCAATACTTCAGCGATTTCGTGATCCATTCTCCCAGAAGCGACTGCCAGGGGTGTCCCTTGTTCAATCATTTGTTTCAAAGCATCAACATCTTCATGCTTTATATAGTGATCCATTCCTAGTAATGTGCCGTCAAGATCTGTAACGAACAGTTTGATCATAATAATCTCCTCTCCGAATTTCCCGATTGTATTCTGAATACCTAGATGATTGTACATGACGAAACCGCTTTCTGACAAAGAAGACGAATCCCCTCTTAGCATAACCTCTTGTAAAAAATACAAAACGAATATACGATAGTATTTATGAGAAGACTGAAAACGCTTTTAAGTGTAAATTAAGTGGAGGTCCTTTATGGAGCAACAATTAAAAATAGAAAAAATATTGAATAATAACGTCCTCATTGCCGCCCACCCGACCTTTGAAGAAGTGGTGCTGATAGGAAAAGGCATCGGTTTTAACCGAAAGAAAGGCGATGATATTTCTTTCGATAAAGCAGACAAAACCTTTTTGTTAAGTAATGAGCGTGAAAAAGAACAATATGTCAACTTGCTCCCATACATAGACGAGAAGCTCATTGATTTCATGAACGATGTCCTTCATCATGTTGAATCAAGAATGGGACAAGAGCTTAATCAACACATACATGTGGCATTGACTGACCACTTGGCTTTCGCCATCAATCGTGCTAAACAGAATCTCCAGTTCTCCAATCCATTTTTGTTGGAAATCGAGTCTCTTTATCCGAAAGAGTATCAAGTGGCTATGGAAGTCGTAACACTGATCTATGATGAAATGGGGATTCAATTCCCTGATGGGGAAGTAGGTTTCATTGCTCTTCACATTCATAGTGCTGTAACAGACAAAACGTTGCGTGAGATCAATAGACATAATCAGCTCATATCGAAGCTTGTGAAGATAGTGGAAGATACAATGCAAGTTTCCATTGATAAAAACAGTGTCGATTACCATCGGTTAGTCCAGCATTTGCACCGGGCTATTGACAGGGTATATCAAGATGAAAATGTAGGGGACGAAATTCGTTTAGCAAAGATGTTGAAGGAAGAATACCCAGTGTGCTATAATTTAGCATGGAAATTGATAAAAGTGATGCAAAAACAGCTGAATAAACCTGTAGATGAATCGGAAGCGATTTATTTGACGATTCACTTACAACGTTTAACCCATAAATCCTAAACGTACGTGTTACTGACACGATCAGGCATGAGTACAAGAAGATTTAGTGGTTATCATAGGGAGAAGACTGCCCTTTGATAGCCAGCGAATCTTCTGTACTCATGCCTTTTTTAGTGCTTTCATCCATGATTGCGCCCAACAGGAGGGCGCATATCCTTTACTTGAAATTGAAAACGTTTTATTTTTCTGAAATTGGATATGGGCAGCTGTTTTACTCACAAAACAAAAGGAGGAAATATAATGTTCAAGAATGCTTTCGGCACCTTGCAAAAAGTCGGTAAAGCGTTGATGACCCCTGTAGCCCTGTTACCAGCGGCCGGACTGCTGCTTGCTTTTGGTACAAGCTTTGCGCAAGATAATTTCGTTGATAAAGTGCCCTTTTTCGGGACTCCATGGGTACAAAAATTCCTGCAGGTAATGGCTGAATCCGGTGGGATAGTCTTTGATAACCTGCCGTTATTATTTGCCGTCGGTGTAGCAATCGGCTTAGCCAAAGGGGATGGGGTAGCAGGACTCGCTGCCATTATCGGTTACTTGATTATGAATGTCGTCATGGGTGTCTTAGGTAACGTAGATGCCGACATGACATCAGATCCTGCCTATGCAGAAGTGTTAGGAATACCCACACTGCAAACTGGCGTCTTCGGTGGTATCATTGTCGGTATATTAGCCGCCTCGATGTATAATCGGTTTTTCAATATAGAATTGCCACAGTTCTTAGGGTTCTTTGCTGGTAAGCGTTTCGTGCCGATCATTACAGCTTTTACTTCATTGTTCTTAGGAATAATCATGCTGGGTGTTTGGCCTTTTGCCCAATCCGGGCTTAATGCATTATCTCACTTGATGTTAGAAGGGAACCAGACGATTTCAGCCTTTTTCTTTGGCTTGATTGAACGATCATTGATTCCATTCGGCTTACACCATATTTTCTATTCGCCATTCTGGTTTGAGTTCGGTAGCTATACGAATGCAGCGGGAGAAGTCATTCGTGGTGACCAAACGATTTTCTTTGAACAATTAAAAGATGGCGTTGAATTCACAGCAGGTACATTCATGGTCGGTAAGTTTCCGTTCATGATGTTCGGTCTACCCGCTGCAGCGCTGGCTATTTATCATACGGCGAAGCCAGAACGTAAGAAAGTAGTAGGGGGGATCATGGCATCCGCTGCCTTGACTTCATTCCTGACAGGGATTACAGAACCAATTGAGTTCTCCTTCCTATTCGTAGCTCCACTATTGTTTGCGATTCACGCTGTTTTCGCTGGTTTCTCCTTCATGATCATGGAAATTCTTGGAGTGAAAATCGGCCAAACATTCTCTGGTGGTTTGATTGACTTCATTCTATTCGGAGTCATGCCGAACCGTACAGACTGGTGGTGGGTCATCATCGTCGGCCTGGTATTCTCTGTGATTTACTACTTCGGATTCCGCTGGGCGATCCTCAAGTTCAACTTGGCGACTCCAGGACGCGAGGATGAAGCAGAAGACGAGGAGGATGATGGAGAAGTAGGCGACCTGCCTTTCGAAATTCTGGAGGCGATGGGCGGTCAGAAGAATATCGACCACTTGGATGCATGTATTACAAGGTTACGTGTTTCTGTAAATGATAAGGAAGGCGTCAATAAGAACCGATTGAAGAAACTCGGAGCATCTGGAGTTATGGAAGTCGGAAACAATATCCAGGCGATTTTCGGTCCTGTGTCTGATACATTGCGTGGTCAAATGCAAGATATCATTGATGGTAAAACACCTCGTTCCAGAGAAGATGTTTCAGAGATCGTAAACGAGAAGAAAGAAGCAGAACCTCCTGTAACAAAAGGAGAATTGGAATTTGTCAGCCCGATCAAAGGGAGAATCATGCAGATCACCGAAGTGCCGGATCAGGTTTTCTCAGGTAAAATGATGGGTGATGGCTTTGCAATTGAGCCGGAAGATGGTAAGATAGTTTCGCCGATCAACGGTAAAGTTCTTAACGTATTCCCTACAAAGCATGCCATTGGTCTCGAAGCAGATAATGGAATGGAAATCTTAATCCATATCGGTATCGATACAGTCAGCTTGAAAGGGGAAGGTTTTACAGATAAAATTGCTGAAGGTGACGAAGTGAAGCAAGGGCAGTCATTGATGGAAGTTGATTTGAACTATCTCAAAGAAAACGCGCCATCAGTTGTAACACCGATTGTATTCACCAACCTTCAAGAAGGTCAGTCTGTAAACGTTAAAGCTTCAGGTCAAGTCAATCACAATGATCCAGATATCATTGAAATCAAAGAATAAAGAGGAGAATGAACATGGCAGAACAAACAATGAAAATTACAGCCGCTGAAGGAGTGCACGCTCGTCCAGCGACAGCTCTTGTACAAGTAGCAGGGAAATATCAAGCAGATGTGAATCTTGAGTACAAAGGTAAATCCGTGAACATGAAATCCATCATGGGTGTTATGTCTCTTGGTATCCCTAACGGGGCAGAAGTGACTTTCAAAGCGGAAGGTTCTGATGAGGCAGAAGCAGTGGAAGCCGTCGTGGCAAAAGCAAAAGAAGAAGGTCTTGGAGAGTAAGATAAACTAAAAGAAGCTGTCCCATTAAAATAGGGACAGCTTCTTTTTTGCCTGAATCAAGGATTCGAGGAAACGGTTCACTTTTCTTGAGGTCTTATGAATGAGGTGCTGATTAGCGATCGACGATTATTTCCTCACGGCCATCGTCTTCATTAAAGATTTGTTCGGCAACAACTTCCGGGCCTTTTAGACGCTCGGGGTCGTCTATGTGTTTGGTTTCACTCCAGAATGGTGTGTTCATGCCCCCCATATAAACCGCTGTAGCTGACATGTTTTCTTTTGCCCACTCTTTTTGCAAGCTTTCTGTAAAGCCACGCACAGCAAATTTACTTGCACAGTAGATGCTTTCATTCTTTTTACCTCTCAAGCCTGCAGTAGAAATGATGTTCAAAATCCTTCCTCCTGATTGCTTTAATTTTGGTAAAGCATATTGGGTCATTAATAAAGTCCCTTTGACATTCGTATCCAGCATCTTATCAATGTCTTGTTCCGTGTAACCAGCTAAATCGCCGAAAATACCAAGACCTGCATTATTGATCAATACATCTAAAGTTTCGATTTGTTTCAATGCTTCAGAAACAGATGCAGGTTCTGAAATATCACAAATAAGAACCTCTGCCTTGCCCCCTGATTCTTTGATTTCATCCTGGACGATCAAGAGGTTTTTTTCTGTCCGACCCGAAAGATAGATGGTGTTTCCTTCAATAGCGTACTTATGGGCTAACGCACGACCGAGTCCTGTCCCTGCGCCCGTAATCATTACATGACTCATATGGTTTCTCTCCTCTATAATTCTTTGTTCACCATATTCATTGTGAACAAAGCCTGCTAAAATGTAAAGAAAGGGCAAGTTTTATTAGGAGGTATGAAATTGGAACGACGTTACAGTGATTATAGTCAAAATGAATTAAGACAAGAGATTGCTCAACTAACGGAAAAAGCACAGAAGGCGGAGCAAATGGG
Organism: Halobacillus litoralis; assembly: GCF_004101865.1. Taxonomy (NCBI): domain Bacteria; kingdom Bacillati; phylum Bacillota; class Bacilli; order Caryophanales; family Bacillaceae; genus Halobacillus; species Halobacillus litoralis. Next base: position 1,209,501 of record NZ_CP026118.1, on the reverse strand, counting down.
AATGGTGAATGAATTTGCTGTCCATGAGCGTAAGATCATCATGGCAAAATCATATATGCTGGATCCTGGGGTCTTTTCAGCAGGTGAAACTTACCGTCTTGAAGGCGATCCTGCTCATGTCTTTTATATTCAATATATGAACGGGATTTTCGCTTGGGGTTACCGTAAAAATAATAACGGAGAAAAAGTGAGTGTAGAAGAGGAAGAGGCATTGCCGATTTCCATGTTAGGAGAAAAAGTAACATAAAAGCTGGGCACGGTTAACCGCACCCAGCTTGGGATCTAGTTTCTTTTTCTAGCTTGAACTTCAGTGATTTGGTCTGCCTGCGTCTGTTCTGTCTCTCCGTTCACTCGACTGCCTAAATGTTTGATACTGCGATGAGAACGTATAGCAGAGGCATTAGTTTTGAAATTACGCTTACCCATGGTAATTCCTCCCTGTATCATTGACGTCCCGGTGTCTGGATCTTGCCGCTCTTTCCTGTGGCTTACTGTTGATCTTTCCATTAGGACGTAAAGCGAGGTACTCACTTTGGTCATCCGGTGCGTGCGTCATTTTTACATTAGGGAAATTTTTAGCCTTATTACGCATCAGTTACCCTCCTCATGTCTCAATGAAGAGACAATAGTATTATGTACCGTTCGGTGCAAAGTATGTGGTACAATGGTGGTGAAAACATTGCCAAATATGGAGTGGTCCTATGCACGAAATTTATCAGCGGTTAGCTGAACAATTATATGAGAAGAACCCGCAATTGACGATTGAAGAAGCTAGAACGTGGGTGGAATTGCTTTGGGAAGACTTTGAAGCGACAAGAGCGAAAGCAGGTCATGATTATCAAGGGAAGCAAATGACCGAACAGATCGTTGTGCAGTGGATCAATCATTATGGGCCTAAACTGCACGAATTCGTAGCAACGAACCCAAAGTATAAGAAGATGCTTGAAAAAAAGGGATATTTACATTAATAAGAAAAGAAGGAGCCTCTCATGTAAGAGAGACTCCTTCTTTATATACGTCTAAGCTTTTTGGGGGCTGCCAGGGCGCTTGCACACTTGATTTATCCGGTTCCAGCGCCTAGCCCCTCGAGGTCATAAGTCAACCAACTCCGTGAAGGAAAAGCACTTCACTATGTTGTTTGACTTATGCTTGTCGGGGCTGCCCAAGGCGCTTGCACACTTAATTTATCCGGTTCCAGCGCCTAGCCCCTCGAGGTCATAAGTCAACCAACTCCGTGAAGGAAAAGCGCTTCACTATGTTGTTTGTCTTATGCTTGTCGGGGCTGCCCAAGGCGCTTGTACACTTAATTTTACTTAGACTCCATTGGGCTGAGTTTGTTTTGCAGTTTTTCTTCGGTGAAAACCCAGCCTGTGTAGGAATTCAATACTTTCAGGTCCTCTCCATGTTCATCATCGATTTGTGCGAGGGCGACGAATGGGTACCGTCCGCGGGAACGGTAGCGTAAGTCGATGAACCTCACTTCTGTGTACTCATCATGAAAGCTCATTTCATAACGGAACACTGGAGAAAAGGATAAAAAGGCTTTGATATTATGATCGGTCAAGGCAGTTTGTACGACTGGATCCTCGTAATCGATGGGCTTATTGACGAATTCGTCAAGGATAGTGAGATGGCCATTTTCAGCTCTTCCTACGTAATAGTTGGTCGGTGTCGTAATGGCAATCCGCCACACATTCTGCTGGATAGTCGGCGATGTGGCAATTTGCTCGACATTTTCGAAATGTTCATGAATGAGCCGGACAAGTTCTCTTTTGTCAAAATATCTTTTCACATAGTAAAGAGCGATGACAAAGTAAATGATCAGCCACATGAGGCCAGGATTAGCTCCAAGGTTCCACCCGACTATCCCTGCCAGGTGCAGTATGAAAATATAAGGATCGAAAGTGTTTATGAACCCGTATGCGACCCACCGGTTCGAAATGGGTCGGTAAGCTTGAGTACCGTAAGCATTGAAAATATCGACAAATACATGCAGGATGACAGCAAGAAAAGTCCATAGCCAAAGGTGGAGGAAGTCCACTCCTGGTGTGAATAAATAAATGAGGCTGGGGATACTTATCCCCCACAACAGCACCGCAGGAATAGAATGCGTGATACCGCGGTGATGACGAATGTATACAGCATTGTTTTTTAGTTTTAGTACAGTGTCTGAATCAGGCGCCTGCGACCCTATGAGCGTACCGATAAGCACTGCATTGAAGAGTGCGGGATCGGAATTCACAGCAGGGTCAAGGGTTGCTATCCCTCCAAGGGCGACGCCCATAACGACGTGGGTTCCAGTGTCCAAATTTTATGCCTCCTTTGGTCAGACAATACGTTAGTAGTTTATCATGAAGGATGATTTTAAATGAAAAATAAAGAAAGAATAGAGACGATCTTAGAATATTTTAATGCTGAATCTTTCAGGGACGACTTGATTCGATGGTTCAAAGAAGAACAACGCCTTTTACCATGGAGAGAGAATCAGGATCCCTATCGAGTCTGGGTATCAGAAATTATGCTCCAACAAACCAGGGTTGATACAGTTATTCCTTATTTTAATTATTTTTTAGAAAAGTTTCCCAATCCACAAGCACTAGCAGATGCAGAGGAGCAAGAGGTCCTGAAAGCCTGGGAAGGTCTAGGGTACTATTCCCGTGCTCGAAATTTGCAAAACGCTGTTCGTGAAGTTGTAGAAGAGTATGGGGGAGTTGTTCCGGACAACCCAGAAGAGCTGGGTAAATTGAAAGGGGTAGGTCCTTATACGAAAGGAGCAATCTTAAGCATTGCATATGATACACCGGAGCCTGCTGTAGATGGGAATGTCATGCGTGTCCTCTCAAGAATTCTTCATGTAGAGGATGATATTAGTAAACAGAGTACAAGAAAGCTTTTTGAGGGGCTTGTGGGCTTCTTGGTTTCCCGTCACGACCCGAGTTCCTTCAACCAGGGGCTAATGGAACTAGGGGCGCTGATATGTACTCCTAAAACGCCTTCTTGTATGTTGTGTCCTGTACAAAACAATTGCCGAGCATTTGAGCAAGGAATAGAGACGGAATTACCCATTAAGTCTTCAAAAAAGAAACAGAAAAAATCCCCTTATTTATTATTGCTTGTCCAAAATGAAAAAGGGGAAGTATTGATTGAAAAGCGTCCTGAATCTGGTCTCCTCGCTTCGTTATGGCAATACCCGATGGTACCCCTGGAAGATATAGATAAGGAAACAGCACCTCACTGGTTTTTCGGTGAATATGGTTTGAAAATAGAATTAGGGGAGCCGATCACGGACATCAGGCATGTGTTTTCTCATCTGATTTGGGAAATGGGAGTTGTAAGAGCTACCGTAAAGGATGGAGAATTGGATCACGATCGGGCAAGATTCATAAATCCTACAGACATGAGCGACTTACCCTTTCCAGTTTCCCATCAAAAAGCGCATCCTTATATTAGTCAATAACAGGATGAGTGCCGTGGCTCCAAGTTGCTTCCTGCGTCTGGAGGCCTCCGCGGCGCTTAATTTCGTTATTGATTTCTCTTAAAAGTGTTATGCCTTCGGAGTTCAGATAGGGTGAACTCTGAGATAATGCATAATGAAAATATCCCAGCTCTTTTTCTTCCCATTCTTGTTTAGATTCCATCGACAAAGCAGATAAATCCCTTCCTACATACATAGTTCAACCTCCTTCGAACTTACTTTATGCATTTTTTATGTCATCATACACAAATAGGTGCCGGGAAGAATGTAACAAACTTGTAAAGTAAATGTAATGTAAGTCAAGGATCCTTAATACGACAAGGTTCAAGTAAGAAATGTAGGTATTTGGTGAAGTTTTAGACTATTTACAATTCAATGACATTTAGGAATAATTAGATATAGACCAAATCGATTAGACTAATTTCATCACCCATATATAATTAAAGAGAGGGTTTTTAGTATGAATAAGAAGAAGGTGGCAACAGCTGTCTGCGGCTCATTGATTGGCGCTTCACTTTGGGGATCTTCTGTTTTTGCAGATGAATTACATAAAGTCAAATCTGGTGAAACTCTATGGAGAATCAGTACTCAATACGAAGGTTCTGTATCGGACATCAAATCGTGGAATAATCTTAATTCTAATACCATTTATGCAGGACAATCCCTGGTCGTCGAAAAAGGCTCCACTGATAGCACTACCCCTACCGAATCACAGCCAAAAAAATCTTCTTCAACTAATACATACACGGTTAAGAGCGGTGACTCGCTTTGGGCGATTGCTACAAGACATGATATGAGTGTATCTGAACTGAAAAGCCTGAATAATTTAAGCGGTAATATCATTTATTCTGGTCAAAAGTTGAAATTGACAGAAGGAACGAATACCTCAGATCGGAAAGAGTCTACTCAAACCGAAAAACCGAAATCTGAAACAACTTCAGACTCATCAACTACATATACGGTCAAGAGCGGAGATTCACTGTGGGCGATTGCAACGAAATACGATATGTCCACTTCAAGCTTGAAAAGCTTGAATAACTTACAAAGTAATGTCATCTATGCCGGGCAGAAGTTGAAAGTTAGTGGAAAACCATCAACTAGTCATACTTCTACCTCAAAACCAGCGGCTTCAAACACCGGATTAGTCCAAGAAGCTAAGAAACACATTGGTACTCCATACAGGTGGGGCGGGGCATCACCAGCTGGTTTCGACTGTAGTGGATTCATTAAATATGTATTTAATCAGGAAGGGTTCAGCATCCCTAGAACAGTAGCATCTATTTATGCAGATAGTCGTGCAGAACATGTGAGCAGTTCTAATCGTCAAATCGGGGATCTGGTGTTTTTTGAAACTTATAAACCCGGAGCATCTCACGCTGGAATTTATGTGGGCAACAATCAATTCATTCATAGTGGATCGACAAATGGTATTGAAATCAGCTCCCTGTCCAGCAACTATTGGGGACAACGCTACATCGGCACAAAGAGATTCACCAACTAATTCATCCAAAAAGGCGCACCAATCAAAAGGTGCGCCTTTTTTCTATGTGTCGAAAAAATAAATTTTCCGTTTTAGGAATGAAACATCGCTCACCTGTACACAATAATTTTTGCGGAGGTGATAAACATGGCTAAGCAACCGAAACAAAACAAAACAGCTGCTGGTACAGACAAAAATCATGTGAAACAACAGAACCAACAAGCTGCTCAAAAAGGTCAGGACCAATATGGTGCTGAATTTGCATCTCAAACTGATGCACAACAAGTACGTGAGCAGAACCAAAAATCTCAGGCTAAGAAAAAATAACCTGAATTGTTGGTAAGGTTGGCCAGGCTGTTTATTAGCCTGTATCAATCCCCCGAACGAAGAAGTCGCCTGATGCAGGCGGCTTCTTTTTTTTTAGTAGTGATTGTTTCAAATCACTTTAAACGTTCACAGGTATTTAGAAGTTTGCGCTCATTCCTTTTTGTATCGATGAAATAAACATTTGTGGTTGCTTTTTTTGTTGCACTTATATTTTCTGCAGACCAATTGTTTTCATTCCTTTACATTTGTCGTTATAATAGACAGAAGGTGATTCGGAAAAAGAAGGGAAGGGGGGATTTCATGCCCGGCCCAGACGCAGGAAAACGCATTGAAATTCAAAGTTATAAGCACAATGGGCAATTGCACCGAGTTTGGGAGAGTACTACGATTCTAAAAGGGACAAGACATGTCATCATCGGAGCCAATGACCGTACAACAGTAACAGAAAGTGATGGCCGCAGGTGGACAACAAGAGAGCCTGCTATCTGTTATTTCCATTCAAGACACTGGTTCAACGTGATAGGCATGTTACGTAATGACGGGGTTTACTACTACTGCAATATCAGCTCGCCTTTTATTTATGAAGAAGAGACGATCAAATATATAGATTACGACTTAGACGTCAAAGTTTTCCCTGATATGACGTACAAGATCCTTGATGAAGATGAGTATGAAATTCATAAGCGAAGAATGAATTATCCACATGTATTTGACAGGATTTTATATAACAATATCGATACGTTGATCAGGTGGATCAGACAACGGAAAGGTCCTTTTTCACCTGAATTCATCGACCAGTGGTATGAACGATATTTAACGTATAGATGATGAAGGATTGCGCCCTTATAAAAAGGGCGCAATCCTTGTTGTTTGAATGGTTTAGAAAGTAGGTGAGTTTTTTGGGTAGCATCAAAAGATATTTGCAATTTGTGAAACCTTATAAAAAGAAAATCATTCTTACTGTACTAATCGGAGTCGTCAAATTTTCTATTCCATTATTGATGCCGTTGATCATCAAGTATGTGATTGATGATATTATCAATGCTGATTCTTTAGCGCAGTCTGAGAAAATGGATCAGCTGCTCCTTTTGATGGGAGGCGCCTTTGTTGTGTTTCTAATCCTTCGGCCGCCGATCGAGTATATCCGTCAATATTTGGCTCAATGGATCGGGAGCAACATTCTTTACGATATAAGGGAAAAGCTGTTTGACCATATCCAAAGGTTGAGTTTGAGGTTTTATTCAAGAACGAAGACAGGTGAAATTATTTCCCGTGTCATTCATGATGTCGAGCAGACGAAAACATTTGTTATCACAGGATTGATGAATATTTGGCTGGATATGTTTACGATAGTGATAGCTATCATTATCATGCTGACTATGGATCCTTGGTTGACCTTAGTCTCAGTGGCTTTGTTTCCGTTTTACGGGTTTGCGGTCAAATTCTTTTATGCAAGATTACGTAACCTGACCCGCGACCGTTCACAGGCGCTAGCAGAGGTGCAGGGCCATTTGCATGAACGTGTCCAGGGGGTCCCCGTTACGAGAAGCTTTGCTCTGGAAAATCATGAACAACGACAGTTTGACGTTAAAAATAAAAACTTTTTGGACAGAGCGATCACCCATACGAATTGGAATGCTTATACGTATTCTGTAACAAACACAATCACGGACTTAGCTCCATTACTGGTTATTGCCTTTGCAGGTTACCAGGTCATCACTGGGTCTTTGTCGGTAGGGACGATGGTTGCTTTTATCGGGTATATGGACCGTGTTTACAACCCATTAAGGCGTTTGGTCAACTCAGCTACAGTTTTGACCCAATCCATCGCTTCCATGGACCGTGTGTTCGAATTTGTTGATGAAAAGTATGACATCGTCGATCGCCCTGGCGCTAAGAAGTTAGAGAATGTCGATGGAGATGTCAAGATTGAGAATGTCTCATTCAGATATGAGGAAGAAGACCCTCTCGTATTAAATAACGTCAATTTGGATATCAAAAAAGGGGAAACCATCGCCTTTGTCGGGATGAGTGGCGGAGGAAAGTCTACACTCATCAGCTTGATTCCCCGTTTTTATGATGTTACTTCAGGTAAAATCATGATTGATGGGACGGATATCCGTGATTTGGAAGCCCGTTCATTAAGAGATAATATCGGAATGGTCCTGCAAGATAATATTTTGTTCAGTGAGTCTATCGCGATGAATATCCGGATGGGGGACCCTGATGCAACTGATGAAGAAATGGTGAATGCGGCTAAAGAAGCCAATGCCCATGAGTTCATCATGAATCTGCCGAATGGCTATGACACTTTGGTAGGGGAACGTGGCGTGAAATTGTCTGGAGGACAGAAACAAAGAGTAGCGATCGCTCGAGTGTTTTTGAAAAACCCTCCATTACTTGTGTTGGATGAAGCGACATCCGCATTGGATCTTGAGAGTGAAAACCTCATCCAGGGCGCGCTTGAACGGTTGGCTTCAGAGCGGACCACCTTCATCGTAGCACACAGACTTTCTACGATTACGCACGCAAATCGAATTGTATTGATTGAAAATGGCGAAATCGTTGAAGTCGGCTCTCACCATGAATTGATGAGGCAGCGTGGCCATTATTATGATTTATATCAAGTACAGGAATTGGACGATAATAAACAAGAATATATGGGAACTTAAAAAAAGGCTGTCGCTCAAATTAGCGACAGCCTTTTACTTATCTGATGTTTGGATGAAATCATCCTGATGATGCGTTTGGTAGCTTTTTAAAAGTTTTTTCAATCGTTCCAGTTGATAATGATACTCCATCAACTGGGAAGCGAGAGGCAGGAAGATAAGTTTATCCGGATTGTTGCTCGTTTCATACACATGCATGAGCTGTTCGACAAGCAGCGGGATATTCGGTTCTTCAATTTTTCGTAAGGACTGTTTGTGCGTCCTTTTTATTCTCCCCTTCAAACTTAAAACCAATTTCTCGTGAGCATTGATGAGCTTATCAAGTTCATTGACGACTGAATCCTGAAAGTCTCCTGGTATTTGTTCGATTTTGTGTTCTAACCGATAGAAAGCCTTCAATACGTCAAAGGATTTCTTAGTCGTGGTAATCAGTTGGCGGAAAAGTACGAGCTTTCTTCCTTTGGAGAAACGGCTGCCTTTGAAGTATGTTCTTTCTTCTGAATAAAGCAGATAAGTATGATCGATCCACCGGATATTATCTTGAATACGGGTGATTTCATATTTTAGAGCTGGTTCATCCGATAATTGTCTCGTCGTCACACGTAACCATTGGAGTATATCTGTAGTCGCATGATCGATTTTAGAGAACAATCTCGTTTCATATCGGGGTGGAAGGAAAACGAGATTGACGATGAAGGCAGCCAAGATACCAAGGAGCATGGATGAGAAACGAGAACCTGCAAAGTACAGGAAGGTTTGGTCTGTCGAGTCCATTAAAGCTATGACCGCCACCACAGCAAGAGCGATTGTATTTTCGTTCATTTTTAAGGTTGTCGTCATACCAATAACCAAAATGATGGCAAACCCAACGATGAATGGGTCATTACCTAATGTGAATACGGCAAGTATAGCAATGATCGCACCGATCGTATTTCCTTGCACTTGTTCAATAATGGATTGATAAGAACGATAGATTGAAGGCTGGATGGAAAAGACAACGGCAATGCCAGCTAATAATGGAGAAATGAATCCGATCAAGTGGCCAATATAAAGGGCTATACCAACGGCTAACCCGGTTTTCATCATTCTTGCGCCCAATTTCATAACAAGCATCATCCTTCTTTTAATGTGAAGCTTCCCTCATTAAGGTAAGAGAATCAATGGAACCATTATACCTTATTTTACTAATAAAAAAAGACAAAGAAAAAGCTTATGCATAATATATGCATAAGCGGCAAGGGGGACCAGCTCGAGGCTGGAACCTATGAAAAGGGAAAGAAATGAAACAAAGATCATAATTCGTGGGAATATTCAGAATTATGTATATATAATAGCATGAAGGTAAAAGATAATCAATTGAATTTTCAGAAAAAATTCACTAAAATTTAATCCCCACTATTTGTTTTAAAAAAGTGGGGATTTGTTGATTAGTCATTGGCCATTGTACGGAATGTTCTTGCAACAGCTTCTAATGTGCGATCGATATCTTCGTCGGAATGAGCGGTTGTTAAGAACCATGCTTCATATTTAGAAGGGGCAAGGTTAATGCCTTCGGCGAGCATCAGTTTAAAGAAGCGGGCAAATCGTTCACCATCCGTATTTTCTGCTTGTTCATAGTTTTCAACTTTTTCCTCAGCAAAATAGACGGTCAAGGCTCCTTTCAAACGATTGATCTGTATAGACTGATCATTGTTTTTTGCGTGTTGGAGAATTCCTTCTTCCAGTCGCTTACCAAGACGGTCCATTTCTTCGTAAACACCTTCTTGTTGCAGAACCTCAAGGCAGGCGATACCTGCTGACATGGATGCTGGGTTTCCGGCCATGGTCCCTGCCTGATAGGCTGGGCCAAGAGGAGCCACTTGCTCCATAATGTCCGCTCTTCCACCATAAGCACCGATCGGTAAGCCGCCGCCAATGATTTTACCCATTGCTGTCATATCTGGTTCAATGTTCAACAATTGTTGGGCACTCCCGTATGTAAAGCGGAAAGCTGTAATGACTTCATCGTAAATGACCAGTGCGCCAGCGTCGTGGGTAAGTTCATTTACTTGTTCAAGAAAACCTGGTTTAGGTTCGACGATTCCGAAGTTGCCGACAATAGGTTCCACGAGTACCCCGGCGATTTCATCCCCGAATTTATCCAATGCTTCTTTAAATGGTTCAATATCGTTGAATGGTACTGTGATGACATCTTGAGCGATTGAAGCAGGAACCCCAGCTGAATCAGGTGTACCGAGGGTGGATGGTCCAGACCCTGCCGCAACCAGCACTAAATCTGAGTGACCATGATAACAACCAGCAAATTTGATGATTTTATTTCTTCCGGTATAGGCCCTGGCTACACGGATGGTTGTCATGACCGCTTCAGTGCCTGAGTTGACAAAACGGACTTTATCCAAAGAAGGGATGGCTTGCTTGAGCATTTTTGCGAAACGGTTTTCAAGCACTGTCGGTGTCCCATACAATACGCCGTTTTGAGCTGCTTTAGTAATCGCTTCTGTGATATGAGGGTGAGCATGCCCTGTAATGATTGGTCCATATGCTCCCAGGTAATCGATGTATTCATTTCCGTCCACATCAAAAAAACGGGATCCTTCAGCACGATCCATGTACACCGGAGTTCCGCCTCCTACACCTTTATAGGCTCTTGAAGGAGAGTTGACCCCTCCTACAATGTGGTCAGTCGCTTCTTTATATAATTGTTCGGATTGGTTCATATTCATTTTCCTGCCTCCTAAACAAACATTTTCACTCTTATTGTAGCATGCTTGTCCATGTGAGAAAGATTAGTAAAAGACACCCTTCTGTTAAAAAAGGTGTCTTTTGCGAGGTTCCTTCACTCTAGAGCGTTGAAACAGTAATCCGATCGTTTACGTGAGGAAATAAGCATACTATTTCATGAGCATACTCATGAATCAGTTTATGCCGTTTTTAGTATACGAACGCTGCACCAACGATGATTAGAAGGATGAAAAGAACAACGATTAGCGCAAAGCCTCCGCCATATCCGTAACTCATTTACAATTCCCCCTTTCCATTGTTTACAGTATCCTATGCAGCTTAGTGGAAGGGGGGATGTGCATTCGCCCGGTTTTGTAACGAAAATAGTTGAACAACTATTTTGAAGGGAAAACCTGGCACCTCAGGTCATCCAAATTTTGGATGACCTGAGGTGCCAGGTTTTAGGAGGTATAAATAACGTGAGGCTCTCATAAGAAAAAGTAAAGGCTTGTACTGTTATATATTCCAGCTTCCAGTAAAGGAGCTTCCTATGTTCACCATCATCATCAGTTCCATCTCCCTCACTCTGATCATCATCAGCCTTCGTCAAATTTTCATTTCATTGGAATTTGAACATAATATCTTTTCTTTTCAATTATTTCTTTCAATCATGCTTCTTTACACTATAGTCATGATCGGGTTTGGTATCATCTATGCTGGTCTGATGCGCCAGGGGATTATCGTTTACCGTATGGAAGCCAATCTTCCCCGCGCATTGGGGATAGCTGAAATCGCCCGAAGTATTTATTTCAGCGGAGTGACGCTCTTTACAGTAGGGTACGGAGATATGATTCCTGTAGGAGTAGGAAAGTGGTTATCTATCATAGAGGCCATGATCGGGTATACTCTCCCTGCAGCACTAGTCGCAAAGGTTTGGCAGAAACATCAGGTGAACCGTTAAGGTTGGAAGTTTAAAGAAAGATAAGGTACCCTTGTAGATAGAAACTATTTAGGAGGGTCTCATAATGACAGTTGAAAAAGGTAAACAAGTAACAGACTTCACATTACCAGCGAATAATGGAGAGTCCGTATCATTATCTGAATACAAAGGGAAAAACGTAGTTCTTTACTTCTATCCAAAAGATATGACACCAGGCTGCACGTCAGAAGCATGTGATTTCCGTGACCATCACGAAAGCTTCGCAGACCTTGACGCTGTTATCTTAGGAGTCAGCCCGGACCCTGTAGAATCACATGAGAAATTCATAGACAAGCATGATTTGCCATTCCTTCTATTAGCTGATGAAAACCATGAAGTTGCCGAACAGTTTGGTGTATGGAAGCTGAAGAAGAATTTCGGTAAAGAATATTACGGTATAGAGCGTTCGACTTTCATTATCGATAAAGAGGGGAACCTTTCCGAAGAGTACCGCAAAGTGAAAGTAGACGGACATGTAGAAGCAGCCCTTGAATACATCCGAGAAAATCTCCAATAACTATTCCTGAACCATAGTCTTCATGTGACTATGGTTCCTTTTTAGTCTAAAATAATAAGCAAAAGGAAGGGAGTGTTACCATGAAAATCGTTTCTGCGATCAAGCGTGTTCCTGATGAAATCCAGCAACGCCTGATCACTCGTTTCACTGACGCTGAATTCATCTTTTGTCATGGCATTGATGAAGCCCGCCATTATATAGGAGAAGCAGATGTTTTCATTACATATGGGGAAGATTTGGATGCACAAAAAATTAAAGCTGCCAAGAAGTTGAAGTGGATCATGGTCTTATCTGCCGGTATGGACAAAATGCCCTTTGAGGAAATTTCTGAACGGAATATCTTAGTGACGAACGTGAAAGGCATCCATGCACAACCCATGGCTGAGTATGCGATTTCAATGTTGCTTCAAGTATCACGGAAAGCAAAAGAACTGATGGATTTTGAGCAAAGACATGAGTGGAACAGGCAACCAGTGATGAATGAAATCAACGGCCGTACAATGGTTCTCTTAGGTACAGGGGCTATTGCCCAAGAAGTAGCCAGATTGGCGAAAGCATTTAATATGAAGACAATCGGAGTTTCTAAATCCGGGCGTATGCGTGACCATTTCGATCAAGTTTTCCCGGTGGATCAAATCGATCTTGTGCTGCCACTAGGGGAGTTTGTAGTAGCTGTCCTTCCAAGTACTCCTGAGACCCAGCACCTTCTGAGAGCTGATCATTTTAAGAAGATGCCTGATCACTGTGTGTTCTTGAATATGGGAAGAGGTGATTTGGTTTCATCAGAAGTATTGCTGGAGGCTGTCGCAGAATCATATATCTCACATGCAGTCCTTGATGTTTTTGAAGAGGAACCACTACCGGAGGAGCATCCACTCTGGTCAGAAGAGAAGATAACCGTAACCCCTCACATATCAGGACTCTCTCCTCATTATGTTCCACGGGGTTTCGCACTTTTTGAAGAAAACTTGGAAGTGTTCCTGAGTGGGGAAGGGACCCTTCGAAATATTATCGATCCAAAACGGGGGTATTGAAATGAGAATTTATACACGTTCGGGAGATAAGGGAGAAACATCATTGATCTATGGTCAACGCGTACCTAAGAATGACCTAAGAGTAGAGGCTTATGGTACATGTGATGAGGCTAACTCAACCATTGGTCTTGCATTGAGCCATTTGAGGAAAGAAGAGTGGGCGGATAAAGAAGCGTTTATGGAGATGATGCAGAAAATCCAGACCATACTGTTCCATGTAGGTGCTGAGTTGGCTACTCCTCAAGGGAAAGAAGTACATTGGAAGTTGAAGAAAGAACATGTAGAGGAATTAGAACGCCAAATTGATGTGTGGGACAAAGAACTTGACCCTTTAAAAAACTTCATATTACCATCAGGACATCAAGCCTCCGCCACTTTTCATTTATCCAGAACCGTTGTAAGACGAGCTGAACGGGTAGCCGTCACCTTGGAAAGTGAACTGGATAATCAGTTGGTTGTCTCCTATTTAAACCGTCTGTCTGATTTCCTATTTGTAGCCGCAAGATATATCAACAAAAAACTGGGTGGTACCGAAACGCCATTAAATCCTGATGTCTAAAAGTTTAATCCAAGCTTCTTTATATTGACAATGACTTCAGAAAAAGGTTAAACTAATTGTAAGGATTCTAATTTAATAATATTATAAATCAAGAATCAGTTTATGAAAGCGAGGTGCATGACTGTGTCAGATTATCGACTCCAAGAAGCCATAGATACATTGAAAGGTTCTGGTGTGCGTATCACTCCACAGCGTCATGCGGTGCTTGAATACCTGCTGAATTCTATGACTCACCCAACAGCTGATGAAATATATAAGGCATTAGAAACTAAATTTCCGAATATGAGTGTAGCAACGGTTTATAACAATCTTCGTGTATTCCGTGAAATCGGACTAGTCCGAGAGCTGACTTACGGTGATTCATCAAGCCGCTTTGATTGTAATACGAGTGATCATTATCATGCGATTTGCGATTCATGCGGTAAAATTGTCGATTTTCACTACCCGAGTTTGAATGAAGTGGAATCATTAGCTGAACAGGTGACTGGATTTGATGTAAGTCATCATCGCATGGAAGTCTATGGAACGTGCTCAAATTGCCAATCAAATAACACTCACTAAACTGGAAGCGTTACTGCTTTCAGTTTTTTCATGTCCAATGCCCCTCTCGAAAGGGGGGTCACTAACTACGACACCTATCCTTTTCTCCGTTTTTTTTAACTTCAATAAGTCATAGCATGGCTAACAGGCATTCCTGAAGTAAAGCTAATATTATCAAAATAAAAAAGGATCCGCTTTTG